>JAVKIJ010000020.1:0-40067 GCA_031459535.1 Candidatus Fervidifonticultor quintus
GAAGACGAGACGTGCAGGAAGCCCGGTCCCGTCCGCATCAGAGCTGGTGGAGGCGGCGGGAATCGAACCCGCGTCCTGAGTGGATGAGGGCAAGGCCTCTACGAGCGTAGTCCGCGTTCTCGTCTCACCGCCGGGGCTCCCGCGGACCGGATCCCCTGGCGGCCAGCCCGGTGGGGTTCCCGCCGGCGGCCTCGGGCAGCGGCCGCCTGCGGTAGCCGGCTCGTCGCGCCCTACCCGACCTGCCGGCCCGGTCGAGAGGACGTCACCGCGTCGTTACGCGGCGAGAGCGTAGTTCGTGTTGGCCTTTGTGGCCTGCCGGTTGATTAGCGAGGTCCCGGCACCTCGGCTCGCCACCCTGCTTCTTCCCACCCAGTCGAGACCGTTCGCCCCCGATCTCAATTAGAGTATAGCACAATCCGGCGATGGATGGCCGTGCGGGGGCGCTGACGCTTCCCCAGAAGGAGATCTCGAAATACCCGTAGAATACACCATGTATACAAACCCACCTTTACAAACGGGAGGGCAGCCTCAGTGCGCACCGAGCTGGTCGTGGGAACGGCCCGGGCGAAGCCGGGAACGCTGGGCAGGGGGGTCATCCTCGTCGGCTCCCGGGCGGGAGGAGGCTCCTTCGACATCCCCCTCCTCGTCGCGAACGGATCCGAAGACGGGCCCGTCCTGTGGCTCGACGGGGCGATCCACGGCGACGAGCCCGAGGGCACCCTGGCTATTCTCCAGCTCTTCTCCCAGCTCGACCCGTCACAGTTGCGGGGTGCCGTCGTGGGCGTGCCCGTAGTGAACGTCCCGGCCTTCGAGGCGGCCCAGCGCGGCAACCCTGGGGACCTCTTCACCTACGACCTGAACCGCATCTACCCGGGGCACGCCGAAGGACACCTGACGGAGCGGATCGCCTACGCCCACTACACGACGATGGTCGAGCACGCCGATATGGAAGTTGCCGTCCACTCCGGAGGGGCGCACTCCTACCTGGCGTTCGCGCAATTCTACCACCCCACTCCGGAGGGCCTGGAGCTGGCGAAGGCGATGGGGCCGGAGTGGGACCTGCTCCTGAAGTCGTTCAGCGAGTCGGGCAGCCCCATGGCGGCGATGAAGAAGCACGGCAAGCCGGCCATCACGGTGGAGATTGGCGGCACCTGCGACCTCTTTCCCTCCCGCTTCCGCGCGACGGGCGCGACGCTCGTCCGGTCGTTTCTCAACATCATGCGCCACTACCGGATGCTCGAGGGGACGCCCGAGTACGCCTCCCGGTGGATGGTCGGCCAGCAGAAGACCGTCCTCCTCGCCCCCGCCTCGGGTTTCTGGCTCCCGGAACCGGACGTCCTGCGGCAGCGAATCAGTGAGGGGACGTTGATCGCGCGGATCCTCAGCCTGCAGGGGGAGGTCCTCGCTGAAGTCCGGGCCCCCTACGACGGGATTCCCTTCGGCCTGCGGACCAACCCGACCGTGCAGCTCGGGGACTGGTGCGCCTTCTACGGGGTCATCGAGGAGGAGTTGACGGCCTGATGGTCACCGGGATCAAGCACATCGCCATCGCCGTCCGCGACGTCGACGAAGCGGTGCGCCGCTACCGCGACCTGCTGGGGATCGACGGGGTGCGTCGGTATGAGTTCGAGCGGGCTCGCAGCAGCGAGGCCCACTTCGTGCTGAACGGCGTGGAGGTGCAGCTCTGCCAGTCCTGGGACGCCGACGGACGCTTCGCCCGCTTCATCGCTGAGCGGGGCGAAGAGGGGGTCCACCACATCTGCTACACGGTGGACGACATCGAGGCGGCGCTGGCGCAGGCCGTGCGCAGGGATGCCAAGCTCAAGGCGTGCGCCAGCTGCAAGGTGGTCGGAGCGCACAAACACTCGGAAGGATGGGTGGCCTTCCTCGAGGACACCCTCACAGGCCTAGAGACGGAGTTCATGCAGGTCTACCGGCCGGGCGAAGGCCCCGACACAGAGGGGCGGACGGTATGACCGTCACCGCCCCCCCGGTGCCGACCCCGGCCGAGCCTGATCCCATCGCCTCGACCACCCCTCCGCTGCCTCCCCACTTCGCCATCGGGGCCGACCTGAGCGGCGACCACCCGCTCTTCCCCATTCCCCCCGAGGCCCTGCGGGAGCTGGCCGCAGCTCTGGACCGTAGCGAGACGCACTACACGGACGTCATGGGCGTCGCTCCGCTGCGCGCGGGGGTTGCACGCCTCCTCGGCGCGCTGGGGCTGGGGATACGCGACCCCGCAACCATCCTGGTGAGCTCGGGCGAGCAGGAGTCCCGGTTCCTGGCGTTGCAGACGCTGTCGCGCGCCGGGCGCGCGCTCCTCCTCCCCGCCGTTGTCCATCCCGGCGCCTGGCTGGCCGCTCGCGTTGTCCCAGGCGGCCGCATCGAGCGATTGCCCGTCGATGAGACCCTCACGCCCACCCAGGAGAGCGTCCGGGCCGCATTCGCCCGTCATGCATCGGCGGCGCTGTACCTGGAGGTCCCAAATCGGTTCACCGGCCGCGCGGTGGCCTCGGACCGCTTTGCCGCCCTGCTGCAGGAGGTGCAGCGCGCGGACGGGATGATGGTGGTGGACGCCGGTATCGCGCCGTGGCTCCCGCCCTCCCTGGTGCCCGCTCCGCTCGCGGACTCCGTCGCCGCGGAACGGATCTGGCTGCTGGGCTCGCTCTGCCCCGGGACGGGGGTGGATGGCTGGCAGATCGGGTACCTGGCGGTCCCACCGGAGTGGATCGGGGCGGCGCGGAGCCTGAAGCAAATCATCGCCATCTGCACCTCGGTTCCGGTCCAGTGGGCGGCGGTGGGTGCCCTGCAGGCGGCCGGTGAGGTGCACGCCGCGCGCCGTGAGACTCTCCGGCAGTTACGGGCGGACGCGCTCCGACACCTGCCGCAGAGCGAGGTTCTCCCGGGTGACGCAGCGACGGTGCTGGCGATCCGGTACGGATCGGGCAAGCCACCCGCCCTCCCCTTCGTGGCCGCGTCGGGGGAGGCGTTCGGCCTACCCGGGGCACTGCGCCTGACCATCACGCCGTCGGGAGAGGCGGTGGCAGCTGCAGCGCTTCTGGCGCGGGGGTCGGCCGTGCAGGTGAACCCGCCATGAGCATCGAGGCCACGCAAGCCACCTCTCGGCCGACGGGGACGGCCCTTCTCTACGGACTGCTGGAGCGGGCGAAGCAGTTTCCCGATGCCATCACCCTGGGGCGCGGAGACCCTGACTTCCCCACCCCTGAGCACATCCGGGCAGCGGCCCTCGAGGCGGCGACCCGGGGCGACGCAGCACCGTCGCCGATAGAGGGGCTGCCCGCGCTGCGTGAGGCCATTGCAGCCCGACTGTACGCCGTCAACGGGATCGCGGTCGACCCGACCACGGAGATCGTCGTGACCCAGGGCGGACAAGAGGCCATCACGCTGGCGGTGCTGACCGCCTTGCGGCCGGGGGACGAGATCATCGTGCCGGAGCCGACCTATAACACCTTCAAGGACGCCATCGCCCTCGCCGGCGCCCGCAGCGTCCCCGTGGTCACGTCGGTCGACGAGGGCTTCGCCGTGACCGCCGTTCGGATCGGCGCCGCGCTGACGGAGCGCACCCGCGCGCTGCTTTTGATCTCGCCCAACAATCCCAGTGCGGCGGTCATCCCGCCCGATCAAGTACGGGCCATCGCGGCGCTGGCGGAGAATCGTGACCTGCTCGTGCTGGCCGATGACACGTACGACCGCTTCCTCTACGACGGGGCGATCCACCTCTCCCCGGCGGCCCTGCCGGGGATGAAGCGCCGCACCCTGACCTTAAACACACTCTCAAAGACCTACGCCATGACGGGCTGGCGCGTCGGCTGGGTGGCTGGGCCTGCTGAGCTGATGCGTCGACTGCGCCGGGTGAAGGAGGCGATCAGCGGTGGCACCTCGGTGGTCGCCCAACACGCCGGGATCGCCGCCCTCACCGGACCGCAGGAAGCGGTCGCGGCGATGCACCAGACCTACATTCGCCGGCGCAGCATCGTCCTCGACGCTCTTGACGCCATGGGGCTGGCCTACGGGCGGCCGCTCGGCGGGCAGTTTGTCTTCATCGATGCACGCCGCTACGGCCGCGGGTCCCTGGAGCTCTGCAGCCGGATCCTCGAGGAGGCGCACGTCCTGGTCTACCCGGGCGTTTCCTTCGGGGAGGCCTGGGACGGGTTCTTGCGCATGACCTTCCTCCAACCCGAGGAGCTGTTGCGGGAAGGACTGCGACGGGTGGCGGACGTGCTCGGCAAGCTCGGGTAAGGCGATGGGTACTTGGGCTGTGCTGGTTGCCGATGAGGTCCTGGCCGAGGCTGCTGCCAGCGTGGCCCCTGCCTTCCCTGACTTGCAGATACGCACGATAACCGCTGGGCAGGAGGCGGTGCAGCTCGTCGGGGACGTGCATGCCCTGGTCACGCAGGCGGTGCCGGTCGATCAGGAGACCTTGACCCGTGCGGAGCTACTCCGTCTCGTCATCAAGATGGGACGGGTTTACGACAACGTGGACCTGGAGACGGTGCGCATCCGAGGAGCCTCCTTTGGCCTGGTCCCGCGCAAGGGACCGAACTGCGTGGCGGAGCACGCCCTCACTCTGATCCTCGCCCTCGCCCGGGACCTCGTGATGGCCCACCGCGCAGTGGCGGAAGGAGCCTACCGATGGCGCGGCCTCCGTCCGGTGCTGACGAGCGAGAGCGTGATGGCCTTTCGGTGGACCGCTCCCGCACGGCTTCACGAAGTGCGGGGCAAGACGCTCGGCTGCGTGGGGTTCGGCGAGATCGGGTGCGAGCTGGCACGGCGGGCCCAGGCGCTGGAGATGCGTGTCCTCTACACGCGACGACGCCGGCTGCCTCCCGAGCTGGAGGCGACCTACGCCGTGGACTACCGGCCCCTCGAAGCGCTGATGGCGGAGAGCGACTACGTCTGCCTGGCCGTCCCCCACACCCCCGAAACCCATCACCTGATTCGCGCCGAGCACCTCGCCCTGCTGGGGCCATATGGCTACCTGGTCAATGTCGCCAGGGGCGGCGTGGTAGACGAGGCAGCGCTCATCGAGGCGCTGCGTACCGGGACGATCGCCGGAGCGGCTCTCGACGTCTTCACCTACGAGCCGCTGCCCGTTGACAGCCCCTTGTGTCGGCTGGACAACGTCATCCTGACGCCGCACATCGGCGGCGGCACAGGCACCTCCCGGGCTCTGGAGCTGAGTGAGGCGCTGGCCGAGGTCCGTCGCGGGCTGCGCGGCGAGCCCCTGACCTGGCCTGTCGTCACGCCCCAGGCCCGATCGGGGCCATCGAGCCCCGCAAGTCGCTGAAGCGAAGGGCGGCCGCGGCGGAGGAGGCGGGCATGGCGAATCGAGGCGTGCGGATCGGAACGATCGAGGCGGGACCGGGGGAGCGGGCCTTCGGCTACTTGAAGACGGCGGCCTCGCGCTCGGGGCTCACCCCCGACATCCCGGTGCACCTCCTCGTGGGAGCGGAGCCGGGGCCCACGCTGCTCGTCCAGGGCGCCATCCACGGGACCGAGATCATCGGCACCATCGCAATCCTGCACTTCGTGCGGCGACTCGACCCCCGGACCTTCCGGGGCACGGTAATCGCCGTCCCGGTGGTGAACCGGATCGGGTTCGAGCTGAGCGAACGCGGCTCCCGGATCGATGGCAAGGACATCAGTCGCCTGTTTCCCGGGAACCCCAACGGCAGCGTCTCCGATCAGGTCGCCCACGTGTACTTCCACGAGGTCGTCCGCAAGGCCAACGTCATGATTGACTTCCACGCCGGCGGGCAGACCGCCTACGAGCGCTACGTGCTCTTCCCCGCCGAGAAGGACCCGGCGCGCCCCACCGAGATCGAGCGCAAGCGTCGGCGCCTGGTGGTCGCCTTCGGCCTCGACGCCGCCGCGTTCTTTCCCCCTGACACCTTTGGGGCCAACAAGGCGAAGGAGGCCATCGAGGCCGCGGGCGTCGTGCAGTTCACCCTGGAGTTAGGCGGCGGGACAGGCTGGTTCAAGAACGGCGAGCAAAATGTCCGGGACGCGGAACGGGGGATCTGGAATGTCATGAAGGCCATGCGAATGATCGAGGGCGACTTCGAGACGGATGGCCCCACCTGCACCATCTACAACGCCTCGGTCGTGCTCTGGAAGCCCCCCGTGGACGGACTGTTCATCCGGGAGCGAGGATTTGGCGAGTTGGTCCGCGAGGGCGAGATCTACGCCACGGTGCAGGACCCCTACACGGGGCGCCGGGTGGGGGCGCTGGTCAGTCCGCAGGAAGCCACCGTCATCCCGAGCGGCCAGGAGTGGCCGACGATGGGGCTGACCTCCATCGGCATCCTGGGCGTAGTGGATCGCGTGGAGGACCGGCGGAAGATGGACCTCTACGTGGACTTCGACGGGACCTCCGGATAGCAGGCGAGGGAGGGGAGGAAGCGGGCATGCGCATCGGGGCCATCGAGGCACCGGCTGGCTCCAGAGCCTTCGGCTTTCTGACGGTCGTAGAAACACATGGCCGCCTTCCCGTGCACGTGCCCCTGCACATCGTTGCGGGCCGTCGCGGCGGGGCAACCCTGCTCGTTCAGGCGGGGGTGAGCGGGCTGGAAATCGAGCCCGCCATGGTCCTCCCCTACATCGTGGATCGTCTGGACCCGCAGACCATGTCCGGAACACTCCTGCTGGTCCCCCTACTTAACACGTCTGGCTTCGAGTTCGAGCAGCGCAATGCCGTCTGGGACGACAAGGACCTACACACGCTAGGTCGTGGCAACCCGCAGGGGACCGTGAGCGAGCAGTTGATCCATGCGTACTACGAACAGGTGATCGCCCGCGCCGACGCGCTCCTGGACATCCACACCGGAGCGCTGTGGGGCTACTTCTGTTACGCCGGCGTCTACCGTGTGGGCAACGTGACCCGCTCCCGGGCGCTGGCCGAAGCCCTGCGGCTGCCGCAGGTGGTCATCGGGCAGCCCGAGGACAGGTCCATGGCGTACGAGGCCGCCCGCGAAGGGAAGGCGGTGGTTTCCGCCTGGATCGGCGGCGGGCCGGGCTTGCGGGACTACCGCGCGCAGGACATGCGGCGGGTGGAGCGCGCCGTGCGCAACGCGCTGGCCCACCTGGAGATCCTCCCGGAAGCCGACGAAGGGGGCGAGGAGCCGACCGTGCTGGAGGCCCACACCATCCTGCGGGTGACGGGCGAACGCGGGCTGACCTTCATGGACAAGACACTGCGCGGTACGACCGTACGCGAAGGACAGCGCCTCGGCTACGTCCTCCACCCCTTCACCGGCGACCTGCTGCAGGAAATCACCGCGCCGCGCACGGGAGTCATGGTGCACGGCGGCGCGGTTTGGCCCGTCGTCCCCGAGGGCGAGATCCTGGCCATCCTGGGCGACCCGGTGGAGGACGGCGCGCGATGACCCTCCGGGTCGGCGGGCTAGAGCCAAAGCTCGGTGGGCACGCCTTTGAGCTCATCGGCGACGCGGGCCGCCGTTGTCGTCTCGGGCGGCCGAGAGGCGCCCACGCTCTGCGGCATCATCACGAAGTTCCTGAGAATCGCGGAGCGAATCGAGGCATCGCTCTATGCACCTCTATATCTATGGAGGGTGGCCGAGTCTGAATCTGAACGGGTGAGCAAGTGCTATCTTACGAATTGCAGCCTTGGACGTGACGGGACGGGGGCAGAGATGGACATTTATATCGTCATAGACATGGAAGGCATATCCGGCATCTCATATGGATCTATGGTTCGTGTCGGGCACAAGGAGTGGTCAGCGCGCGGCAGACTGCTGGCAACCGCCGACCTCAATGCCGCGATCGAAGGCGCGCTTGCCGCAGGAGCCAAGCGAATCTGGGTCAAGGACGGACACGACGCAGGCGAAAACTTGGTACGAGAGGAACTTCATCCGGCTGCTGAGCTTCTGTCAGGAACGTACACCGTTCCAGGCCAGATGCCTGGATTGGACGAATCCTTTGATGCCGTTTTCCTCATAGGCTTTCATGCTCGTATGGGCACACTCCACGCGCACTTTGACCACACAATCACGACTGCGTCAGTGAGCGAGATTAGGCTTAATAATGTGCCAGTTGGTGAGATTGGCATCTATGCCGCCTATGCAGGCATCCACGGCGTGCCGGTCACTCTGGTCACGGGGGATCTGGCAGCTGTTCGAGAAGCCAAAGAGCTCCTCGGTGACTTGAGTACAGTCGCGGTTAAGCAGGGATACGGACGGTTTTCGGCCCGTATCCCCTCACCTGAGCACATTCGCCCTCGCATTACCGCCGCGGCAAGAGAGGCCGCGCAGGCAAAGCGTGAACCTTACATCTTAACGTCACCTGCTACCGTCGCGATTGACTTTCTCAGATCTGCTGACGCGGACATGGCAGAGATGGTGCCTGGCTCGCGCCGTTCGGGTGCACGTACGGTGGAGTACACGCATGAAGACCCAGCGGAGGTCCTGAGAGCGCTACAAGCGCTCGTTCATCTCGGCGGCATCGCAGCTAACCGGTGGGCTCAGGCTCTCTATACTTCGGGCACACGTGTGATCTAAGCAAAGTGATCAGCGAGTTCTTGCCCGGTACTCTTACGGAAGTGGTAGCACCTCATAAGTAGGGCGCCAGAGCCGAGACAAGGGGGGGAATGCGATGTGGCACCCGACAGGTAGCAGAAAATGGTCGTTGGTACTGGCATTGGCGGTTGGTGCGAGTATCCTGCAACCCACCCCCAGCCTATCGCAGGGGGCTCGACAGATTGTCATCGCACATCCTGGGCCCATCTATACAATGGACGCTCCAGTCACGTGGTTCATCTCGACGCATTGGCTGACTATGATGCTTTATGATTGTCTGATCTGGAGAAAGGCAGATCTCAGCGGTTATGTGCCACAGCTTGCGGAACGTTGGGAGAATGTGGCACCCGATCGGTGGCGGTTCTTTATCCGTAGAAACGCTACGTTCCACAACGGAGAGGCCATCGATGCCGAAACTATCAAATGGAATATCGATCGAGTGCGAACGCGGACAGACTTCCTCGTCCACCCACAGTGGCAATTCGTCAAGGAAGTCCGGATTGTGGATCGCTACACAATCGACGTTGTCACCGATGGCCCAAAACCCTACACAGAGTACGACATTAGCTTCAACGGCTGCAATATTCTGCCCCCCAAGTACATTGCCCAAGTGGGCGAAAAGGAGTTTGCTCGAAAGCCCGTCGGATCGGGCCCGTTCAAACTCGTCGAGTTCAAAGAAGGCGAACGCTACATATTCGAGGCTTGGGACGGATACTGGGGTGGCCGACCACAGGTCGACCGAGTAATCTACCAAGTCATCCCCGACCAGTCCACGCAGGTGGCGGCCCTGATAGCGGGCCAAGTTGACATCATCCCGAACGTTCCAATAACCGATCGAAATCGCGTGAGCCAAACGAGGGGACTGAAAATTGTCGAGGGCCCCTCAGGATTCCACCACAACCTGCTCGCGCGAGCTCGCGTGGACTTTGGCGAGATGAGCAAGGCTTACCCCGGCTACAAGCCGGCTACGCTTGACAAGCGAATCCGTCAGGCCATTTTCCATGCGCTCGATCGGAACCTCCTGGCGAAGATCCAGGGAGCCGCGTTCCCGAGTCTGGTAAGGGTCAACTGCAAGTTCCCAGAAGTGCCCCAAAAGTATTGTGGGCCCAAGGCAGCCTCGGAGGTCTTCAACCCTGATAAGGCCAAGCGATTGATTCAGCAGGCCGGATATGATCCTGCAGCTGGCAGGAAACCTCTCGTCTATTTCGACGCGCCGGCTTTCCAACTGGGGAACGAAAAGGAAGTCGCAGAAGCCATTAAGGTTATGCTGGAGGCTGTTGGTTTCGACGTCCGCCTCAATGTGCTAGAACTTTCAGCCTTTACGGAGCAAATCACCCGGAAAGGAACTAACCGCGACTTGGTTCTGCAACCTCTCGGAGGAAGCCCGTCTCTCGTGCCCCTGTTCTACCGATGTGAGTGGCCTAAAGAAAAGAGCACCTATTATGTCTGCGACCGCAACTGGCAAAAATATGGAGATGCCATTACGCGTGAGATGGATCCCAGGAAGCGCCTTGAGTATTGGCAGCGATGGTGGGAGTTCTTTGTCGATCACGCGAGCACGATTTCTCTATACGAGGTTCAGCGCCTCTATGGGATGAGTGCTAGAGTTGATTGGAGACCACGCGCAGACGGGTGGATCACGCCTCGCGACGCCAGGGTGCGCCCGTAGCCAGGACAGTCTGCCAGGGCGGAGAGGATCGCTGGTAGGATCCATGTCTAGGTACATCGCCGCTCGCCTAGTCCAAACAGCGCTAGCAATTCTACTGGTCTCGGTGGCGGTTTTCGTATTAGTGCGACTCCGGGGCGACCCGGCCGCGCTTATGGCTCCTCCCTGGTGGACTGCTGAGCAGGTCGATGAGCTGCGGCGCGCCTGGGGCTTTGATCGCCCTATACACATGCAATACATCGATTTTCTCAGTAAGGCTGTACGCGGAGACTTCGGGGAGTCGTTTCGATTCAGACGGCCCACAATGGATATGGTTCTAGAGAAGTTACCTTGGACCTATCTCCTAGCAGGCACCTCGGCTCTGCTGGCCCTGCTAATCGCAGTGCCGCTTGGGACCCTTTCGGCCGTACATCGGAATAGCATCATCGACCTTCTGAGCACAGCCTTGGCGACCGTAGGAGCAGCCATGCCGAACTTCTGGATAGGTTTAATGCTAATTCTCTTTTTTGCCGTGTCGTTGAGGGTTCTGCCTGCCTTTGGCGCTGAGAGTTGGCATGGCTTGCTCTTACCTTCTATCACGCTAGGGACCGGCATTGCCGCACGCCTAGCTCGCTTGACACGATCGGCCATGCTTGAAGTGCTGGGTCAGGATTTCGTCAGAACCGCAAGGGCTAAAGGGTTGGCGGAGCGTGTGGTTATCTACCGGCACGCACTTCGGAATGCGCTCATACCCGTGGTCACGGCCTTTGGGCTGCAGCTTGGATGGCTGCTCGGCGGTGCCGTCGTCGTAGAGCAAGTATTTGCATGGCCGGGCCTTGGACGGCTGATGATTGAAGCGATCGGCGTGCGGGATGTCCTCTTGATTCAGGCCGGCGTATTCTGGTTCGCGCTTTCATTCTTACTAATTAACTTGGGGATTGACCTATTGTATACGTTTCTGGATCCACGTATCCGATATGGTTAAGTTCAGGGCATGATAGTCGCAGATGATTAATCGGACCGCTAAGGCGGAGCTAGCTCTAGATAGAGGCAAGGACGTGGCGGTAGTCCGATGGAGCGCCGCAAACAGATGGCGTGGCTTAGGCAAGTCTATTCGTCGAAGTCCTGCAGCAGTTGTCGGGCTTGCGATCGTGCTCACAGTGGTGGTAGCAGCTATCTTAGGACCAGCCATGGCTCCGCATGACCCGCTCAAGGCGGATTTGCTGGCGCGCCTCGAGCCTCCCGGGCTATTCGGAGGAGGGAGGCCTACGCATCTGCTCGGAACAGATCAACTCGGGCGGGACATCCTCAGCCGACTCATCGCTGGAGCACGCGTCTCGGTAGTCGTGGGAATCTCCTCCGTACTAATCTCGGCAAACATCGGGGTCTTTATCGGACTAGTTGCCGGCTTCTATGGCGGATGGTGGGATATCCTGCTCATGCGTGCCACCGATGCTTTCCTAGCTATCCCTTTTCTTGTGTTGGTTGTGGCAGTTGCTGGAGTCATCGGACCAGGGTTAGTGACCATAATCCTTATTCTCGGATTTACTGGTTGGGTGACTTACAGTCGAGTCGTGCGAGGCGAGGTTCTAGCCACTCGCGAGCGTGAGTATGTCATGGCGGCTCGCGCGATCGGCCAGCAAGACGCTATCATACTCTTCAAGCATGTCTTCCCGAACGTAACTTCATCTGTGATCGTTTTGGCAACGCTGCAAGTTGCGACGAGCATCCTGGCCGAGTCGTCGCTCAGCTTCCTGGGCTTGGGCGTCCAGCCTCCGACCGTGACGTGGGGCGGGATGCTCGCCGACGGTCGCCAGCACATCGGTGGGGCTTGGTGGCTCGCAACCTTCCCGGGACTGGCAATCACAATCACCGTCCTGGGAATTGTGTTCCTGGGAGACTGGTTGCGCGACGTCCTCGACCCGAGGTTGGGAGAGACGTGACTCTCCCCGCCTCCGCCCCGCCCATCCGCGTTCCTCGCTCCCGTGTCGAGGAGACGCATCGCCGGCTGGCTGTCCCCATCCGGGAGGCGCTGGATCGCGTGCTCTTCGGCGGCCCGCGGGCGGCGACCGAGACCGTGGAGGCGTTCGAGACGGCGTTCGCCGCGGCGACGGGGCGCCGGTTTGCCGTTGGCGTCCAGTCCGGCACGGCGGGGCTCTTCCTGGCGCTGCGCGCAGCCGGCGTCGGCCCGGGGGACGAAGTCATCACCGTCGCCAACACCGATATCTCCACCCTCTCCGCTGTCACGCACTGCGGGGCGACGCCGGTCCTCTGCGACATCCTCCTCGACGACTACACCATGGACGTGGACAGGGCCACGCGGCTGATCACGCCCCGCACGCGCGCGCTCCTCCCCGTGGACCTCTACGGGCACCCCGCGGACGCTCGGGCGCTCCGCACCCTGGCCGAGGCACACGGCCTCCGGCTGATCGAGGACGCCTGCCTGGCCGCGGGCGCGCGCGACCACGGGCGCCCGGTGGGGGAATGGGCGCACCTGACGGTCTTCAGCTTCAATGGATCAAAGCCGCTCGGGGGCATCGGGAACGGCGGAGCGGTGGTCACAGACGATCCCCAGCTCGCCGGCCGGGTGCGCCACCTGCGTGGGTACGGGGCAGACCTCTTGCGCGGCACCGAGCCGGGTGGAGCAGATGCAGCGGGCAAGTACGCCTTCACGACTGAGGGCTACAACCTCCCGCTCGAGGGCCCCCACGCCGCGGTGCTGGGCGTGAAGCTCCCCTATCTGGAGGAGTGGACGAGTCGCCGTAGGGCGATCGCGGCATCGTACGCCGCACGCCTGGCGGGCGAGCCGGTCGGTCTCCCGACCTTCCGGGCCGAGGCGGAGCCCACCTTCCGGCAATACACGGTGCGGGTCGCCCGGCGAGACGCGGTCTTCGCCCGCATGCGCCATGGCGGCGTGGACGTCGTCCTGCACTACGTCCCGCCCATGCACCAACAGCCTGTCTATCGCGACCGGCGCTTTCCGGGGAGCGACGACCTGCCGGTCACCGAACGCGCGGCGGAGGAACTGCTCTGCCTGCCCGTCTCCCCCGAACTGACCGAGGAGGACGTGGAGGTGGTAGTGGAGACGCTGCGGCATGCGGTGGACCCGGCGTCGTCCGGCGGCATGTAGGAGCGAGGGCCCGGGTCGCCAAGGCTGGAAGGAGGGAAGCGCGATTATGCTGTCGTTCGCACGACTGCAGCAGGAGACAGCGAGACGGGTCGACCGCCTCCAGCGGCTGATGGCCGAGAAGGACCTCGGGGCGGTGGTCGTCGTGGGGGGCGGTGCGCCCGGCCAGCTGGGGGCGGCCCGCTATTTCACGAATGTGGACCTCTGGAGCGGCCGGGAGTTCGTGGTGATCGGCCCGGAGGATCCCGAGCCGTTCGTCTATATCTGGTCCTCCTACCAGGCTGAGTGGGCCAAGACGATGGCCACCACTCGGCGCATCGAAAGCCCGGAAGACCCGATGACGAGTGCCGTGGAGACCGCTAGGGCCCTCGCGGGCCCGCGGCGGCGCATCGGCGTCGTGAACATGCTGAGGGTGCTCTCGGCGGGAGAGTACCAGGCCTTCCGGCAAGCGCTCGCCGGCTACGACCTCGTGGAAATCACGGCCGACGTGAATGCCATGCGCATGATCAAGAGCCCCTTCGAGATGGAAGCGCTGGTAGAGACCGGCCGGATCCTCCATGACGGCATGGCCGCCTTCGCTGCCGCCGCCAGGGTCGGGAGGCGCGTCTGGGACGCCTGCGCTGAAGCCGAGCGGGCGGTCAAGGCCCAGGGCTGCTTTTGGGGACGGTCCAAGCTCTCGCTGGACGGTCGCCCATATACTGTCCCCGCCGTCGTGGACCGGCGTTTCAGGGCGGACGACGTGATCTGCTTCGAGCTGGTCTACGCCGGCCCCCTGGGCTACTGGTGCGAGATGACCACGGTCTACTCTTTCGGGGAACTCCCCGAGGCGTCGGCGCGTCTCCTCGAGGCGACCTTGCGGGCGGTGGATGCTGCGGTGGAAGCGGCCGTGCCTGGGACACCCATCGGCCGCATCGCCGAGGTGACAGACGAGACCTTCCGCGCCCTGGGCTTCCCCGTGGCCGGGAAGCACACCCCCGACTGCCACAGCATCGGCCTGGACGGCAGCGACGGGCCAAATTCGGAGCGTACGCCGCTGGAACCGTTGCAGGCGAACATGGTGCTCTCCCTCCACCCCGGCACGGTCATGGAAGGCGACCGCGCCTTCCTCATCTCCGACAACTTCCTGGTCACCCCGCAAGGCGGGGTCCGGTTGTCTCCCCACGTCCAGTACTGGTACCCGCTTCCGACGTCATGAGACGCCGGCTGCGGTTGAGGCGCACCACGACAGAGGGAGGCGACGCATGGCTCACACCCGCACGCAGGTCGTAACCTCGCAGGCGGACGTGGCCGCCGCGCTGGGGGCGTTCGCGGCCCGGCTCCGCTTCGCCCAGATCCCGCCGGAGGCCGTGCACCGTGCCAAGCAGATCGTGCTCGACACGGTCGGGACGGCCCTGGGAGGGTACCGCGCCGGCTTTGGGCCTCAGGTGGTGGCCTTCACCCGTCGAACGGCTCCCGGAGACGCCGCCACGATCCTGGGCGACGGCACCCGGGTTTCCGTGGAGGGGGCGGCGTTCGCCAACGCCACCATGGCGAAGATGCTCGGCATGGACGACTCGCACCGCGCCTACGGGCACGTGGCGGCGGAGGTCCTGCCGGCGGCACTGGCCGCCACGGAGAGCCGCGGGGGCAGCGGACGCGAGCTTATCACAGCCCTCGTCGCCGCTTACGAGGTCTTCGGACGTGTGGGCCGACAAGTGCGGCGCACGCAGATTGCCCGCGGGTTCGACATCAAGGGGACCGTCGGTGCGCTGGGTAGCGCCGTTGCCGCCGCGGTGGGGTTGGGTCTGGAGCCCGAGCAGGTGGCCCATGCGCTGGCGCTGGCAACGGCGCTCGGCTCCGGTCTGGAGACCTATGTCCACGACCCAGCGCGTACCCACACGAAGGACCTCATCTCCGGGTTCGCCGCCCGCAATGGCGTCTTCGCCGCCCTGCTGGCCCAGGACGGGTTCCGAGGTCCGCACGCCGCCCTGGAAGGGGATGCCGGCTTCGGCCAGGCGTTCGGGGACGGCTTCGACGCTGAACGGGCCCTGGAGGGGCTCGGGGATCGCTTCGAGATTACCACGACAGGCTTTAAGCCTCATGCGGGATGCCGCCACGTCCACCAGGGAGTGGACGCCGCTCTGGAGGCCCGCAGTCAGGGGCCGCTCGACCTCGATGAGATCGTGGAGGTGGAGGTGGCCACGTACCGGCACGCCGTCGACGCACCCTTCCGCACAACACCCCGTCCCGAATCTGCATCCGCGGCGGGCTACAGTCTGCCCGTCGCCACGGCCATCGGGCTGGTCTTGGGAAGCTTCTACCCCGAGGACATTGCCCGCTTCCAGGACCCCCGCATCGAGGCCCTGGCGGCGAAGGTGCGCCTGCGGGTAGACCCCGCCATCGAGGCGCTCTACCCTGAGCGCAACGGCTCCGCCGTCCGCGTGCGTCTGCGCGACGGGCGCGTGGTCGAGGGGGCGGTCACGCACGCCCGCGGCGAGCCGGAGAACATGTTGACGGACGAGGAGTTCGAGGAGAAGTTCCGGCGGGTCAGCGGAGACGTCCTACCCGCTGACCAGCGTGAGCTGCTGATTCAGCGGATCTGGACCCTGGAGGAGATCGAGGACGTGCGGGAACTCACGCGGCTGGCTTCCACCGGCTCCCTCCGGGTATGAAGGGGCGTCCTTCGCAGCTCCCCTCTGGTTGACCGATGGCGCACGGAGATCTCGCGGTGCACCGAAGCCGGGGCTTGATCCCGGAGGACTTGATGCACTTCCGCTGGGTCCAAGAAATTGCCCTGGCGCCCGCTGGCGATTGTGTCGCCTACACAATCAAACGAGCTGACGCCCACCGGAACGGCTACGTGACCGACGTCTGGGTGCACGATGTCGCCACCGGCGTGGTTCAGGTCATCACGCCTCTCCAGCAGGGGCGAGCATCTTCGCTGGCGTGGAGTCGCGACGGTCGCTTCCTCGCCTACGCCTGGCAGGACGATGAGCACGCTGCGGTTCACCTCTGGTCGGCACAGAGCGAGGACACGGTAATTCACCGGTTGACGGGTCCAGCCATGACCGCGTTGGACTGGTCTCCTGACGGCACGCGCCTGGTGGGGGTTCGCTGGACCCCCATCCAGTCTGATGGCGAGGCCGCGCCGGGCACAGGAATCCCTCAGCCCACCGTACGGGTGATTCGCCGCCTGCGCTACAAGCTGGAAGGGATCGGGTTCGTCCACGATCGCTTCGCCCAGCTGTGGCTCCTGGAGGCATCGACCGGCGCGCTGACGCAGCTGACCGATGCCGAGCGGGATTGTTCGGAACCTCGCTTCAGCCACTCAGGTCGGCAGATCGCCTACATCGTCACTGCCCGGGAGCAGAACGAGCCATTGGGCCAGGGCCACATCTTCATCTACGACCTGCCCCATCGCTCCGCTCGACCGCTGGTGCCCGACCGGGTGGGTGCCTGCCGGAGCCCGGTGTGGAGTCCCGACGATCGCCACATCGCCTTCGCCGGACACACCGAGCCGCCGCCCACCAGCCACCGCGTCTTCCTGCAAGCGGCGATTGCCGACGTCGCGGCTGGCCAGGCGCGCCTCCTGGCTCCCCAGCTCGACCAAGCGGTCGGCAACTACGCGGTGTCCGACCAGCGGCAGCCGCTCTCCAACGTCACGGTCAAGTGGCCGGCCCGGAGCTCCTGGATCTACTTTCTGCTGACGGAGCAGGGGGCGACGCACCTGTACCGCATCGACGCCGACGGGCGCTACCAGCGGCTCGTGGATGGCCCCTGCGTCTGCTTCGAATACAGCCCCTCCGCCGACGGACGGCGCGTCGCGGTCGGCGTAGCCGACCCCCTGAACCCGGGTGACATCTACCTCTGGGAGGAGCCCGGCGGCGCGCTGTGGCGCCTGACGACGCTCAACCCCTGGTTGCGCGACCGCCGGCTGGTCACCCCGGAGGAGTACTGGTTCGAGGGGTTGGACGTCCATCCCGTCCACGGCTGGATTATGAAGCCGCCGACCTTCGACGACAGGCTCGCGTACCCCACAGTGGTCCACGTTCACTGCTCCATGTTCTCGTGGGACTTTTCCCTGGAGTTTCAGTGTCTGGCCAGCAGCGGCTATGTCCTGGCCTACTTCAACCAGCGGGGCACGACGGCGGGCTATGGACAGGCCTGGACCCGTGCGTCCGAAGGCGACCAGGGAGGTGCCGAGTACGAGGAAATCATGCTGGGTGTCGACGACCTGGTACGGCGACCGTGGATCGACGCCGACCGTCTGGGCATCACCGGGGGTAGCTGCGGAGGATTCCTGACCACCTGGATCGTCGGGCACACGAACCGCTTCAAGGCCGCCGTCACCGACCGGTCGATCGCCAACTGGATCAGCTTCGGCGGCACCTCGGACTTTGGGCCGGAGAACCTGGTGCGCGAGACGGGCGCCGATCCCTGGTCCGGTCTGCAGGAAGTCTGGCGGCAATCTCCGCTCGCCTATGTCCACCACATCACCACGCCCCTGCTGATCCTTCACAGCGATGGCGACCACCGCTGCCCCATTGCCGAAGCTGAGCAGCTGTTTGCGGCGCTGCGCTGGAGGGGTCGCCTCGTGGAGTTCGTTTGGTTCGAGGGCGAGAACCACGGGCTCTCCCGCGCCGGCCGCCCGGGGAACCGCATCGAGCGGCTGCGGCGCATCCTTGGATGGTTCCATCGTCACCTGGGTGGCGATCCCGAGCCGTGGTCAAGTTGACGCACCGACGCGGGCGCACCGGAAGGCACGAGCGGCCAGGGCTGACCCCAGACGACCTGGCCCGATTCCGATGGGTGGAGGCTGTCGCCCTCAGCCCGGACGGCCGGCGCCTCGCCTATACCGTGCGTCGTCCCCGTCCAACCCTCGACGGTTACACCGCCGCACTCCTGGTCTGGGATTTGGAGACCGGGGAGCGGATCCCTGTCGCTACTGGCTCCGGCCTGGCTTCCGGTCCGGCCTGGAGCCGCGACGGCAGCCGGCTGGCCTACGTCTGGCAGTCCCGTCGGATCGCCGCCATTCGGGTTTGGGCGCCGGACCGCGGTGAAGTGACCGCCGTCCCCCTGTCGGACGCGCCCTGGGGGCTGGACTGGCATCCGGACGGCCGTCGCCTGGCTTGCGTCCGGTGGGTGCGACAGGAAGAGCTTCCTCAGCCCTCCCGACGCGCCGGTCCCACCGTCCGCGTCATCAGAGACCTCCGCTACCGACGCGACGGGATCGGGTTCGTCCACGACCGCTACCAGCAGGTAGGGATCGTCGACCTGGCGTCGGGACACTGGACGCCGATCACGACCGGGGCGCTCGACCACGACAAGCCTGTCTGGAGCCGCAGGGGCGACCGGCTAGCGATGGTCGTGACCGGTCGTGACCCCACGACCGCGCTCAGCCAGGGACAGCTCTTCGTCTGGGATGAACGGAACGGCGCCCGGCCCCTCATGCCGGAGTGGCCGGGAGCCTGTCGCAGCCCGCAGTGGAGCGCAGACGACCGTCTCCTGGTCTTTGCAGGCCACGACGACCCCGTCCCCGCGAATCGCCGGATCTTCCCGCGAGTCTGGGTGCACGACCTCTGCAGCGGCGCGACCCGACGACTGGCGGGGTCCCTCGACCAGCTGGTGGGGAACTTCGCGGCGGTGACCGACCAACGGGTCGGCTACCCCAGCCCGACTGTGCGGGTGGACCCCGCGGGAAGCGAGGTGTACTTCCTCGTCACCGACCGCGGTGCAGTGCACCTCTACCGCGCCGCCCTAGACGTCCACGGCGATGAGGAACGCCAGGCGGAGCTCGTGGTCGGCGGCCGCAGCGTCGTCTTCGCCTATGCGCCCGGCGGTGGCGGTCGGGTGGCCTTCTGCCGCGCGGATCCGTCGGACCCTGGGAACGTGTACCTGCTGGAGGACGGTCGGACACGGCGGCTGACCGACCTCAACCCCTGGCTGCGCCGTCGCTGGTTGTCGCAGCCGGAGGAGTACTGGTACGCGGACACCCGCGGAGAGCCGGTGCACGCCTGGATCCTCCGCCCGGCCGGCTTCACCGAGCGCCAACGGTACCCGACCATCCTCTACGTGCACTGCTCGATGTTCAGCTGGGACTTCAACCACGAGTTCCAGTGTCTGGCCGCATCCGGCTTTGTCGTCGCCTGCTTCAACCAGTGGGGAACTACGGCGGGGTACGGCCAGCGCTGGGCGCTGGGGAGCCAGGGGGACCAGGGCGGCCGCGACTACGCCGACATCATGGCTGGCGTGGACGATCTCGTCCGCCGACCGTTCGTGGACGCGGAGCGGCTGGGCGTCACAGGATGGAGTTGCGGCGGTTTCCTGACCGCCTGGATTGTCGGCCACACCGACCGGTTCAAAGCGGCCGTCACCCAGGTGGCCATCGTGAACTGGGTGACCCAATGGGCGGGATCCGACGGTGGGCCGGAAGGGACGCTGCGGGAAACGGGTGCCTTGCCCTGGGAGGACCTCGACGCCGTCTGGCGCCAATCCCCCCTGGCCGCCGTCGCCCGAATGCGCACGCCGCTGCTCATCCTGCACGCGGAGGAGGACTACCGGGTGCCCGTCGACCAGGCGGAGCAGCTCTTCGCCGCGCTGCGGTGGCTGCGACGGGAGGTCGAGTTCGTGCGCTTCGTCGGGGAAGACCACCTCTACCACCAGCGGGGACGGCCGGCGAACCGGATCGACCGGGTACGGCGGATCCTGGACTGGTTTCAGCGGCACCTCTGAGGAGGGGACGGCGTGCGGATCGCGCGGGTGCGGGTGTCGATCGTCCGGATACGGCGACGCGTGGAACTGGTCACCGCGTACGGTACCATGCCAGAGAGCACCATCGTCCTGGTGGAAGTGGAGACCGATGACGGGCTCACGGGGCTTGGACAGAGCACGGCCTCGGCGCCCTGGTACGGGGAGAGCGCGGAGGCGATGCGGGCCCACCTCACGCACTACCTCGTGCCGGCGGTTCTGGGCGAGGACCCGACGAATATCGAAGGGCTGGTCCGTCGGATGGATCGGGCCCTCCCGGGGGCCCTCTACGCCAAGTCGGCGCTCGAGGTGGCGCTCTGGGACCTGAAGGGCCAGGCCACCGGGCTCCCCGTCTACCAGCTCCTGGGCGGGCGGGTCCAGGAGGGGATCCGGCTGCACGGGTTCGTCCACCACGGGACGCCCGAGGCGATGGCGGAGCGCGCCCGGCAGGAAGTCGCGCGTGGCTGGACTATGATAAAGATGAAGATCGGGATGGAGCCCACCGAGGACCTGGTCCGGTACCGCGCCGTGCGGGAGGCGGTGGGCGATCGGGCGCGCTTCCAGGTGGACGGCAACACGGGGTACACGCTGACCGAGGCGGTGGTCACGCTCAGGGCCATGGAACGGCTAGGCGGCGTGGCCATCTTCGAGCAGCCCGTCCGGACGACGGACGCGATGGCCCACTTGGCGATGACGCTGGAGACGCCCCTCATGGCCGACGAGTCCCTCGAGACTCCCCACGACGCCCTGACGATCGCCCGGACGGGAGCGGCGCGTGTCCTGCACCTGAAACTGCACAAGTTCGGGGGCCTCTTGAAGGCGAAGCGCATTGCCGCCATCGCGGAGGCGGCCGAGATGCAGGTCTCGGTCGCCCCCTACACCGACGTGGAGCTTGCCGCGGCGGCGCACTTCGCTGCCTCCACCCCCAATGCCCTGTGGCCGACCGGGTTCACCCCGATGGAGGACAGCATCCTGGCCACCCCCCTCGAGCCCGTCGGCCAGCGGGTGAGGCCGGGCGACGCGCCCGGCCTGGGTGTCACGCTCGACCGCGACCGTCTCGAGGCCCTTGTCGTGGCATGATCCCACCTCTCAAAGGAGCGATGATCCCATGAAGCCTGTGGGCAGCACGGCCAAGACCGCCACCGCCCTTCCCGAGGAGGACCTCCCGCTCTTCGAGCGGGCCTTCCTGGAACTCCGCGAGCGCATCCTGACGGGCGAGATCAAGCCGGGCACGGTGCTCTCCGAAGCGCGACTGGCGGAAGAGCTCGGGATGAGTCGTACGCCCGTGCGGGAGGCGCTGGCCCGTCTCGCCAGCGATGGGTTCGCGCAGCGCTTCCCGGGCCGAGGCGTCATCGTCCGCGAGCTCAGCCTCAAGGAGATCCTGGACGTCTTCGAGGTACAGGCGTGCCTGGAGGAGTACGCCATCACCCGCGTGCTCGGGACAGGCCGCACCTTCAACACCGCGTGGTTGGAGGAGCTGATCCGCGCGCAGGAGGCCGCGGCAGAGAGCGGTGACACCCACGCCTTCCTCAAGCACGATCGCCGCATGCACCTGTATGTGGTCGGCCACCTGGAGAACGAGCGGCTCACCGAGATCATGAAGAACGCCTCGGACCTACTGATCTACGCTGGCCACCGGGCCCTCCGCTCCACCGCCAACATCCGCGAGACCATCACCGAGCACCGGGTGCTCGTGCGAGCCCTGGGCTCCGGCGATCCCGAAGCCGCCCTCGCCGCCAGTCGAGCCCACGTCGAAGGCGCCAAGCGGCGGCTTCTGGGATGAGCGGAGTCAGGGCGGGAGACGGCCGCGCCGGCGCCCACCGCCCGCCGTTGGCAGGCGTCTACCCGATCGTGCCCACCCCCTTCGACCCGTCCGGAGAGGTCGACGAGGCCAGTATCGCTACGCTGACCGCCTTCATGGTGCGCAGGCAGGTCGACGGCCTGGCTGTCCTGGGGGTCATGGGGGAGGCCCAGAAGCTGACTGACGAGGAGCGCGACCGGGTCATCGCGGCCTTCCGCCGCGCCCTGCCGGCGGATCGGATGCTGGTCGTCGGGACGGGCGGGGCGGCCACCGACCCCGCGGTCGCCGCGGCCCGCCGAGCGGTGGACCTAGGCGC
Source organism: Candidatus Fervidifonticultor quintus (assembly GCA_031459535.1). Taxonomy (GTDB): domain Bacteria; phylum Sysuimicrobiota; class Sysuimicrobiia; order Sysuimicrobiales; family Humicultoraceae; genus Fervidifonticultor_A; species Fervidifonticultor_A quintus. The sequence goes on from JAVKIJ010000020.1 coordinate 22,171, forward strand.
CGACGCCCTGCTCGTCGGGCCGCCACCTATCCAGAACGACGACGTCCTGTTCGGATACTACGAGCGCGTCGTCCGGTCGGTGGAGGTCCCGATCATCATCCACGACTACCCTCCAGCCACGGGGGTGCTGCTCTCGGCCGCGCTGGTGGCCCGACTGCACCGCGACCTTCCGCGTGTCGACTACATCAAGCTCGAGGAGGCCCCCACAGGCCCGAAGATGGAGCGCCTCCGGGCCCTGGCCGGCGAGCGCCTGAAAGTGTTCGGCGCCCTGGGCGGTCTGTACGCGCTGGAGGAACTTGAGCGGGGCGCCGTAGGCCTCATGACGGGCTTTGGCTACCCCGAGCTGCTGGTGCGCCTGGTCCGACTCTACCGGGAGGGGCGCATCGGGGAGGCCGCCGACCTCTTCTATGCCATGCTGCCCCTCATCCGGTTCGAGTTCCAACCCGGCCTGGGAGTCGGACTTCGGAAGGTCATCCTGGTCCGCCGGGGAGCTATTCACGCTGCCACCGTCCGGCACCCGGGAGTCCTGCCCGACGCCGTGACGCTGCGGCAGCTGGAGCGGATCGAGGAGTACCTCCGGCGCCGCGGAGTGCTGGAGGCGGAGGAGCCGGGGGCGTGAGGATCGACCTAGTGATCCGCGGTGCGACCGTCGTGACCGCGGACGGCGAGCGGCGGGCGGCCGTCGCCGTGGCAGGCGGGAAGATCCTGGCGATCGACCGCGACGGAGCGATGCCCGAGGCCACCGAGACCCTCGACGCCACGGGGCTCCACCTCCTGCCCGGCGTGATCGACACCCACGTCCACCTCCGCGATCCGGGCAAAGTGGAGCGAGAGGACTGGGAGAGCGGGACGCGCGCAGCGGCCGCCGGAGGCATCACCACCATCCTGGAGATGCCCATCTCCCTGCCGCCCGTGCACACGGCGGCCATCCTGGAGGCGCGCGTGGCCCACGTCCAGCCCCGCTCCTTCGTCGACTTCGGCCTCTATGGCGGTGCCAGTACCGACAATCTGGAGGAGATCCCGCGGATGGCCGCCGTCGGCGCGGTCGCCTTCAAGACGTTCCGGACCCCGCCGATCCGGGGACGCGAGGAGGAGTTCGTGGGCATCTGCTGCCCGCACGCGGGCGACATGCTGGAGGTGATGAAGCGCACTGCCGCGACAGGACTCCTGCACGTCGTGCACGCCGAGGAGCAGCAGATCCTCGAGCGCACGGTCGCCCGGGTGCAGCGCGAAGGTCGACGGGACGGCCGGGCGCACGCGCTCGCACGACCCGAGGTGGCGGAGGCGGCGTCTGTCGCCCAGTGCATCGCCCTGGCGGCTGAGACGGGCACCCGCCTCCAGATTGCGCACCTGAGCGCCGCCTCGAGCGTCGCACTGGTGGCCCGCGCCAAGGACGCCGGACAGACCGTGACCGCGGAGACTTGCCCCCACTACCTGTTCTTTACGGAGGAGGACCTGGCGCGCCTGGGCCCCTATGCGAAGTGCAACCCGCCGCTACGCTCCGAGGCCACACAGGAGGCGCTGTGGGAGGCGGTCCGTCGCGGGGTAATCGACGTCATCGGTACCGACCATTCCCCCTTCACACTTCAAGAGAAGGCGGAGGGGGAGACCGACATCTGGGCGGCTCCGCCGGGATTCCCCGGCCTGGAGGAGTTTCTCCCGCTCATGCTCACCGCCGTCCACCAAGGTCGCTTGACACTGCCTGACGTGGTCCGGGTGACCAGCGAACGAGCCGCCCGCCTGTACGGGCTCTGGCCGCGCAAGGGCAGCCTGCGCCCGGGCGCAGACGCGGATCTGGTGCTCGTGGACCTTCAGGCCGAGACCGTGCATGATCACCGCACCCTCCAAACAAAGGCGCGGGAGACAGCCCGTCTGTACGATGGCCTCCACCTGCGGGGACGGGTCGTGGCCACCTTCGTGCGGGGCCGCTTGGTGATCCGGGACGGCGAGGTGGTCGGGCAGCCGGGGTGGGGAGCGTGGGTCCGTCCGGGGTGACCGCGGAGGCCCTGGTGCGGCCGGATCGCCTCTCCGCCAGGCTACAGGCCCTGGCGATGGCCGGGCGGGAGTCGGGGGGTGGGATCAGCCGCTTCGCCTTCACTCCGGCCCACACCGAGGCGTGCCTCCTAGTAGCGGGGTGGATGGAGGAAGCCGGTCTGACCGTCTGGATCGACGCCGCCGGGAACCTGATCGGGGCCACGGAGGGAGAAGACGGGCCGGTGCTCGCCGCCGGATCTCACCTCGACACGGTCCCCCAGGGAGGCCTCTACGACGGGGCGCTCGGCGTCGTGGCGGCCGTGGAGTGCGCCCAGGCCTTGCGCGACGCCGGTGTGCGCCTGCGCCACCCGTTCGCGGCGCTGGGCTTCGCCGACGAGGAAGGCTACACGTTCGGCATCGGCTGCCTGACCTCTCGCCACCTCGTGGGCGAGCTGCCCCCCGCGCGGATGGCAGAGATCCACGACCGCGACGGTCGCACCCTGCTGCAGCGCGTCGACGCCTGGAGGTGTCCCCTCCCCCGCCGTCCGGCGCCACGCCTGGCCGCCTTCCTGGAGCTGCACGTCGAGCAGGGGCCGGTGATGGAGCGCGGGGGCCTGGAGGTTGCCGCCGTGACCCTCATCGTCGGGATCTCCCGGACGACGGTCACCTTCGTAGGGGAGGCCAACCACGCGGGCACAACGCCCATGGATGCCCGTCACGACGCGCTGGCGGCAGGCGCGCGTCTGGTCCTCGCCGTCCGCGAGCTGGCGGTGACCGCGGGCGACGCTGTGGGCACGGTCGGGCAGCTCGAAGTGCGACCCGGAGCCACCAACGTCGTCCCGGGCGTCGCCCAGCTCCGGGTGGAGCTGCGCAGCGGGAGCGAGGAGCAGCTGCGTCGCCTCCGCGCGGCGGTGGAGGAGGCGGCGCAGCGGTCGGCAGCGGCGGAGGGCGTCCGGGTGAGTGTCGCCCCGTGGCACCAGGTGCCCCCGGTGCGTCTCGACGAGCGCGTCGTCGCGCTCATCCTGGAGGAAGCCGGTCGGCGCGGACTGCGGGCCGCCCGCCTCCACAGCTGGGCGGGACACGACGCCAAGGTGCTGGCACCCCGCCTTCCGGTCGGGCTCCTCTTCGTGCCCAGTCGCGGCGGGGTCAGTCACAGCCCGGAGGAGTTCACGGCACCGGGGCAGGTCGCCGGCGGGGCGCAGGTCCTGCTGGACACGCTGCGCCGGCTGGACCGGGTCCTGGATTGAGACCCCGGCGATGCCGCAGGGTTCCTGCTGTCAATCGGTCGTCCCGCCGTCGCGGAGCCGCACCAGCCTGCGCTTGGCGTGGGAATCGGCGATCGCACGCGCGATGCGCAGCGCCTCCCGGCCGTCGAGGCCGGTGGGGAGGTCCCCTGGCTCGCCGGCCACCGCGTTCAGAAAGGCGGCGAGCTCCGCGTCGAAGTGCCCTTCCGCGGGCGCGTCTTCCCACCAGGTGCGCCCCGCCGTGGCAATCTCGAGGCCTCGCCCCGTGATGATGCGGAGCATCCCGTCCGTTCCGTGCACCTCAGTCTCCCACCGGAAGGGAAGGGCGATCTGATGGTAGTGGTAGACGAGCGACGCCCGGACACCCCGAGGAAAGTGCAGGAGCGCCGCCACGGAGGACTCGACGTCGCTCCCCGGCAGGAACGCCCCCAGCGACCCCCAGACCGCCGTCACCTCCTCGCCCAGGAGCCAACGCGCCCGGTCGATGCGGTGGACCTCAGTGTAGAGGAGGAGGCCGCCGCCGGCCTCGGCCCGCTGGACCCAGGCGGGCCATCGCTCCTGCCCGCCGCCCACACCGTAGTCCGCCAGGAAGACCGGCGTCCCCACCGCTCCGTCCCGCAGCAACTGGAAAGCGCGCCGGACCTCCTGGCGGTAGCGATGGACGAACCCTACCATGAGCACCACGCCGGCCGTCGATGCGGCCGCGATGACCGCGTCTGCATCGGTCAGCGAGGTGGCCATGGGCTTCTCGAGCAGGACGTGGCACCCGGCGGCGATGGCCTCCAGGGCGGTGCGGCTGAGCGCCGCGTGCGGGACGCAGATGCTGACGGTCTCAACCTGCCCGAGCCCTGCGCGGTAGTCCGTGTAATGAGTGGTCCCGAGCTCAGCGGCGAGCGGGGCTCCGTGCTCGACTACGGGGTCGGCGATCCAGGCGAGCGTGGCCTGCGGGGAGCGCGCGACGGCGCGGGCGTGCTGCGCCCCAGCCTGCCCAGCCCCAATCACCCCATGGCGGATCGTCATCCCTTTCCCCTCCTTTCCGGGCCCGCCCCGGGACTTTCCCGGCTCCCCACGCGGCGTCCGCGCCGCCGTCTCCCGTGAGACCGTTTGACGGCGCGCTCAGCGGTCGCGTGGCCCTGGTCACCGGCGCCGGCCGGGGGATCGGCAGGGGCGCCGCACTGGGGGTGGCGGCCCGCGGGGCCGCGGTGGTCGTCGTGGACATCGTGCCCGAGGAGATGGCGCGCACGGTGAGCTGCATGCGGGCGCAGGGAGCCGACGTCCTCGCGGTGCATGCCGACGTCCGGAAGCGTTCGGAGCTGGACCGCGCCCTCGAGGAGGCCGCCCGCTGGCGCGGGAGGCCCGACATCCTGGTCAATAACGCCGCGGTCTTGCGCTTGGCCCCCTTCGAGGAGACCGACCCGGCTCTTTGGGACGAGACGCTGCGGGTCAACCTCGACGCGGCCTACTACCTGACCTGGCGGCTCTACCCGACCATGGTGGCGCGGGGGGACGGGTGTATCATCACCGTCTCCTCGACGGCGGGGGTCCGGCCCTTCCCGCGCGAGACGGCCTACTGCGCCTCCAAGTACGCGCTCGAGGGGCTGGTTCGCTCGCTCGCCCTGGAGGCCGCCGGGCGGGGCGTGAGCGTGACGCTGGGCACCCCCGGGCGGCGGACGAAGCCCACCTCGATGACCGAGGCGGAGTTCGCCGCGCTCTCTCCGAAGGCGCAGGCGGCCTACGCGCCGCCGGAGGCCTTTGCCGAGGCCTTCGGCTACCTCGCGGCCGCCCGCGACGCGCGACTGGTCGGCCGGCGCTTCGACCTGTGGGCGCTCGCCCAGCTCGTGCGCGACGAGGGATGGAGCGTCTCCCCCGCGCGCGCCCTCGAGCGGGCGGAGTGCGACGGCGCCTGAGGCCCCATGGGCGGGTACATCGCCCGGCGCGTGCTCGGGAGCGTGCCGGTCCTGGTGCTGGTCGTGACCGCGGTCTTCTTCCTCTTCCAGCTGATCCCGGGGGACCCCGCCCGCGCCCTCCTGGGACCCGAGGCCACGCCGGACGTCGTCGAACAGGTGCGGCGCGACCTGGGGCTCGACCGGCCGATCCTGACGCAGTACATGACCTACCTGGGGCGGCTCGGCCGGGGCGACCTGGGCAAGTCCATCTCCACCCGGCGGCCGGTGGCGGAGGAGCTCGCGGAACCGTTCTGGAACACCCTTAAGCTGGCCGTCGTCAGCATCGTCCTCGCCACTCTTGTCGGCGTCCTGCTGGGGATCGTGGCCGCGGTGCGTCAGGGGACGGTCTGGGACCATCTGGCGAGCGTGGTGGCGCTGCTCGGCATTTCCATCCCCGTCTTCTGGCTGGCCCTGCTGATGATGTACCTCTTCAGCGTGCGGCTGCAGCTCCTTCCCAGCGCCGGCGACGAGACCTGGCGCCACTACCTCATGCCGACGCTCAGCCTGGCCACCTTCTCCCTCGCCTTCATCGCCCGCATGACGCGGTCCTCGCTGCTCGAAGTGATCCGCATGGACTACGTGCGAACCGCCCGGGCCAAGGGCGTGCCGGAGTGGCGGGTGATCCTCCACCATGCTCTCCGGAACGCTCTTCTCCCAGTCGTCATCGTCGTGGGACTGCGATTCGGCTACATGCTGGGCGGGGCTGTCGTCACCGAGCAGGTCTTCGCCTGGCCCGGGTTGGGCCGGTTGCTGGTCATGGCCGTGAGCCAGCGCGACATCCCGCTCATCCAGGGAATCCTGCTGCTCTTCGCCACCACCTTCGTCGTCGTCAACCTGGTGGTGGATGTCCTCTATGGCTTCCTCGAGCCTCAGATCCGCTACCGCTGAGGCCCGCCACGGCGCGGGTTCTCCCCGGCGGGCGCCGCCCCTCGGGGCGCTGGGGGCCTTCGTGCGCCTCCACCCTCTGGCGGCCGCCGGGGGGGGCATTGTGTTCGCGTTCCTCCTGACCGGCCTACTCGCCCCCGTGCTGGCTCCGCAGGATCCCAATCAGATCGACGTGCAGGCCACGCTGCGCCCGCCGTCGCGGATCCACCTGCTGGGGACGGACAACCAGGGCCGGGATCTCTTGAGCCGCGTCATCTTCGGGGCGCGCATGTCTCTGCTCATCTCCCTGACGTCGGTGGGGAGCGGCGGGATCGTCGGCGTAGCCATGGGGACGGTGGCGGCGTACTATCCCCGCCTCGATGCCCCCCTGATGCGCCTGACCGACGTCCTGCTGGCCTTCCCCGGAATCGTCGTGGCCCTGACCATGATCTCCATCCTGGGGCGGGGATTAGCGAACCTCATCGTGGCCATCGCCATCGTTCAAGTGCCGCAGTTCGGACGACTCGCCTACGGGCTGACGCTGGCGGCAAAGGAACGCGCCTACGTTGAGGCGGCCGTGGCACTGGGAGCCTCCGACCTGCGTATCTTGACGCGCCACATCGTACCCAACTGTCTGGCGCCGATCATCGTCCAGGTGAGCCTGCTGATCCCGGGCGCCATCATGACCGCGGCCACGCTGAGCTTTCTGGGGCTGGGCGTCCCGCCGCCGACGGCCGAATGGGGAGCCATGCTGCAGCACAGCCTGCAGTGGTCGGCGCTCGCCCCGCACGTCATGGTAATCCCCGGCCTGGCCCTCATGCTGGTGGTGCTCGGCTTCAACCTCCTCGGGGACGGCCTGCGTGACGTGATGGACCCCCGGCTCAGGCGCGCGCACGGCGGCGGTCCAGGAGTGGGTTGACCGCCGCCGCCCCTCCGCGCCGCCGGCGGGCGCCCGCGACCTTCCCGGCCGGCCGGGCGCCTGCCCACCTAGCCTACCGCTGCCGCTTCCAGGCGTACTTCACGACCCAGAGGTTGTAAGCCGGGTCGAGGTAGACACCCTCGACCTCCTGCTTCATCGGCGCCTGCATGACGATGTCGAAGAGCAGGATCCCGGGCGCGTCGCGGACCACCTGCTTGATGATCTGCGCATAGTAGAGTGAGTTCCGGCCCGCCAGGTTCCGGGCCTTCTTGGAGTCCTCGATGAGCTGCTCCACCTGGGGATTGGAGTAGTGCGAGTAGTTGAACCCATTGGGCGGGAAGTCGGCGGCGCGGTAGAAGCCGAGCATGATGTACTCGGCGTCGCCGGTGAAGGTGTTGTTGGCCAGGTTCAACATGTCGTACTCGACCTGGACGCCGCCCGGTGCGTTCAGCCGGGCCAGTAGGGTAGCCGAGTCGTGCACCACCAGCTGCACGTCCACCCCCACCGCCTTGAGCATCCCCTGCACCAGCTCGGCGATCTCGAAGTCACCTGGGGCGGAGCCCTTCCGGGTCACGTAGACGGGGCGCAACGGGACGCCGTCCTTGACGCGGACGCCCCCGGGGCCCACGCGCCACCCCGCCTCATCGAGCAGGGCGCGGGCCCGCTCCGGGTTGTAGGGGTACCCGCCGCCGTTGGTCCAGCCGTTCACCCGGGGTCCAAAGAGCCAGGCCGTCGCCGGGCGGCCGTTGCCCAGCAGCACCGTGCGGATGATGCTCTCCTTGTCCACGGCGTAGTTCAAGGCCTGCCGCACCCGCACGTCACTCATGAGCGGGCGTCGGGTGTTGAGGTAGATGACATACTGCCGGGAGCCGACGCCCTCCAGGACCTTGACGCCTCGGGCGCCCTTCAAGCGGGCCGCATCGGGGAAGGCGACCTCGCGTGCGATGTCCACGTCCCCGGCGGCTAACATCGTTGCTCGCGTGTTGATGTCGTCCACCACCCGGTAGACGATCTCGTCGAGGTAGGGCAGGCCTGGCCGCCAGTAGTTGGGGTTCCGCCGCAGGCGCACGAGCTGGTTGGGCCGGAACTCCGCCAGCACGAAGGGCCCCGTGCCCGACGCCTGCAGGCGCAGACCCTCGTCGCCCACGCGCTCCGAGAAGGTCGGGCTGTACATGGCCAGGTTCCCCAGCGAGAGGATCGCCCGCAGGTGGGGGGCCGTTCGTGTCAGGTTCAGGCGCACGGTGAGTGGGTCGACGACCTCCACGCTCCTGAAGGGCAGCAGACCGTACTGGATCTGCCGCTTCGAGATCTTGCGGTCGAAGTTCCACTTCACGGCCGCCGCGTTGAAGGGCGAGCCGTCGTGGAACCTGACGTTCGGGTGCAGCCGCAGCGTCCAGGTGAGGCCATCGGGCGAGACGCTATCCTCCCGCACGAGCAGCGGCCGGACTGTTCCCGTGGCGTCCCGCTCGTAGAGCCGCTCGTAGAAGTTGCCCACCACCTCGGTGATCAGCGTCTGCGAGACGGCGTTGGTGTCGACGTGCGGGATCCCCGGGGGGAAGGAGAGGGTCAGCGTCCCGCCCCGGACCGGCGCGGGGGACGGGGCCGACGCGGCCTGGCCTGGCCCCCACCACACCAGCAGCAGCACCAGCGCGCCGGCGACCATCAGGTGAGCCGCAACCTGCGGTTTCTTGTCCATCTCGAATCCCCCCTTGACCTCCACTGACTCCCAGACCCGGCCTCGGCGCCGGGCCCGCCTCACGCCTTGAGCTGTCGGTAGGGCCGGCCCAGCGGGGAGAGCACGCGGCCTCCCTGGGGCGTGATCTGGTAGTTGTCCGAGATCAGGAACGCGTACCCGCCCTCCAGGAGGGATGCCGGATGGAAGGAGAGCACCATGTTCTCTCGCAAGAGCTCGTCGGCAGGCGGCGGCGTGACGCCGTCGGCTTCGTCCGTCCCGATGCTGTGGCAGTCGGGCGTGTGCTTCCCGATGACAGTGTAACCGAGCTCCCGGAGGGTGCGGTCCGCAGCCCGACCGATTTCGCCGAAGGGCACCCCGGGTCGCGCCACGGCAGCGGCGGCCCTGACCGCCTCCTGCCAGGCCTCCAGGCGGCGTCCGACCTCGTCCGGGAGCGGCCCGAACGAGTAGACGCAGGTGATCTCGTGCCAGTACCCCAGCGGACCCTGGTAGACCATCTCAAACAGGATGACGTCATCCTGCCGGAGCCTGCGGTCTATGGGCGCCGGGATCGTGAAGGGGCGTTGATCGAGGGAGTACTTCGAGCGACCCCAGAAGCAGCCGCGGGCCTTCGCATAGCGCTCGGCCTCGGCCGCCGCCTCCCAGGCCGGCACCCCCGGGCGGGCGGCCTCCCCGAAGGCTTCCAGCGCGCCGACGAGGATGGCGCCGGTCTCCTCCATCGCCTTGATCTCGAACGGGGACTTGATCTGTCGGATGGCGTTCACCTGGGCGGTGAAGTCAGCGAACTCAACACCCGGCAGGGCATCGGTCATAGCCCGGTATTCGGTCAGCGAGAGCACCGTGTTGAGGTTGGCCACGCCGACCCGTTGGCCCGGCCGGACGATTCGGCTCAGCTCATCGATCACCCGGGCGACGGGGGGGCGTTGCTCCTGGATCGTGCTCACCACCCGCGAGGTGGTGGCCATCTGCTTGGCCCACTCCGCGCCGTAATTGGACCACATGACGACGAGCGGATCCTCGTCGTCGAGGGTCGCCAGCAGAAAGGCTCGCCCCGCCCACAGCTCCACGTTAGTGAAGTAGCGCAGGATGCCACCCATCCCGGGCGCGCCCTGCGCCACGCCCAGAAACGCGCTGACACCGTCGGTGGCCATCGCCGCTCTGAGAGCGGCCAGCCGTCGCCGGACATCAGCACGGTGCTCTTCCGTTGGCTGTCGCTGCATAGCCCACCCCTTCTGCTGTTGCCACATCGGGCCTGCGGTCCTCACAGTGGGAAGGGCACGCCAAGCTCGGCGGCAATGGGCCGGAGCCCCTCGACGGTGTCCACGGCGACTGGAATGCCGTCCCGACGCCGCTCGAGCATCCGCCGGTACTCCGCCTCACCGGGCAGTAGAATCTCCTGCCCTGCCTGGATCGGGGTTGCGCTCTTGACCTCCCGGATCAGCTGCTCGAGGCGGTCGTAGAACGTCTCCCGCGGCGCGAAGGCTTCCACGTCAATGGCGATCAGGACGTGGCCGACATCGAAGTGTGTGTCGTCCTGGAAGACGGAGAGGCCGAACTTGGCACCCATCAGGACGCCGGTCAGCACGTCCGTCATGAAGCTGAGGCCATAGCCCTTGTAACGTCCGATCGGCAGCTGGGTGCTGCCCTCCAGGAGCTCGGCGGGGTTGGTGGTGCGGCGCCCGTCTGCGGTCAACGCGAGGTCGTCGGGGACCGGACGCCCCTCGCGGTAGGCCCACTGGATCATCCCGATACCGGACATGGTCAGGGCCATGTCGAGGATGATGGGGTACGCGTTGCGGCGCGGCACCGCCCACCCCCAGGGGTTGGTGCCGAGCACGGCCGTCTTGGCGCCCCAGGGGGCCATCTCCGCCTTGGCGTTGGTCACCGCGATGCCGATGAACCCGGCCTCGGCGGCGGTCTTCGCATGGTAGCCGGCGATCCCGAAGTGGTTGCTGTTGCGCACGCCCACGAGGCCGACGCCCGCCGTGCGGGCCAACTCGATGGCCCGGCGCATCGCTGTGGTGGCCGCCACGTACCCGAAAGCCTTGCCGGCATCGAGGAGCGCCGTGGCCTTTCCCTCACGCACCCAGGTCAGCGGCGCGCGCGGCACGTATCCGCCGTTCTTCACCCGCCGGTGGTAGCGAAAGAACTTCTCCAGGCCCTGCCCCTGGCCGGGATGCCACCAGAGGCTGGCCGTCGTAATACCGTCGCTAATGATCTCCGCTTCCTCGTCCGAGGCTCCCAATCCGCGGGCCAAGTCGTAGGCAAATCGCCGGATGACCGCCTCCGGGTACTTCCTGACTAGCTCCGATTTCAGCGGGGCGTGAATCTCCACGCGCGGGCATGCCCTCCTCTCAAGCTCGAGACGGCAGGAATCTGAAGCCAGGTTGTGTATACTTCCAGTATGCCAATAGTATTTTCACCACATTCTACATCCACAGTCGAAATCCTCCCCGCCTTCCCACGCGGAGCCAAGTGTCGAGCAGACCCGGGGGACTCCGAGGCAGGGGGTCTTCCTCTCCTCCGCTGGCTCCCGACGGCACCGTCCGGCGGTCACACACAGACGTGAACAATGGGTGACCCGAGCAGGGCCCGTGCCGATCTGCTGGTCCACGGAGGCTACCTGCTAGCCATGGACGATGAGGATCGAGTCATCCCGGACGGTGCCGTCGCCATTCACGGGGATCGCATAGTGGCCGTAGGCGAGGGCCGAGAGCTGGCTGCCCGCTTCGAGGCCGACCAGGTGATCACCGTCCCGCGCCACGCGATCCTCCCCGGCCTGGTGGATGCATACTCCCACGCCGGCCATGGGCTGATCAAGGCCATCCACCATCCGGCCCTGGGGTGGCCGACGAACCGGCTCTACTTCCACGGCACCACGCCGGCGTGGTGGGAAGCGGAAGGGCAGCTCAGCGCCGTCGAGCGCGTGCGGTTCGGGACCACCACGGCCCTGACCGTGGTGGGGGCCACACCGGCCCGCGCCGACGACCCCGCCTATGCGGAGGCGCACATCCGCGGCGTCTCCCGGGTGGGCATTCGGGAGCTGGTGTCGGTGGGCCCGCCGGACCCCTTCATCGAGCACCTGCCCCGACCCTGGACCGCCACGGACTGGCGGTCCGGAAGGCCCGTGGTGCGCCCGTTCTCGCACCAGCAGTGCATGGAGGTGACCGCCGACCTCGTCGCCCGCTGGCATCGCTCGCACGGCGACCGCATTCGCGTCTGCCTCCACCCCCCCTATCTCCTGGGGCGCTTCGCCGCCCACCCCAGGCTCCCGTACGTCTACGCGCCCGCCGATGAACCGGTGCTGATCGGCCACGCCGAGGAGATGCGCGCCTTTGCCGACGAACGCAAGGTGCTGATTCACACCCATGCCTTCGCCGGCTCGCTGGCCTGGGCGCGCCGTGCTCTGGGGCCGCGCCTCCGGCAGGTCCTGGGGCCGGACGTCCTCCTGGCGCACGCCAACGGCCTCAGCCCGGAGGAGGTGGCCGCCGTGGCGGAGACCGGGTGCGCCGTCGCTGCGGTGGCCACCACCGACGAGAACATTCACTACGGCGTGTGCCCGGTGGTCGATCTCCTGGCGGCGGGCGTCCGGGTGGCCATCGCGACGGACGGGAGCGCCCCCAACATGAACCTCGACCTATGGAAGGACATTCACCGGACCATGCTGCTGCAGCGCATCACGCGGCGAGACCCGGCCGTCCTCCCGCCCGGAAAGGCCCTCCGCATGGTGACGATCGACGCGGCGCGCGCCATCGGCTGGGACGCGGAGATCGGGTCCTTGGAGCCGGGGAAGAAGGCGGACCTCATCACCGTGGACCTGGATCAGCCGCACCTCACGCCTCGCGCACACATTCCCCAGCTCCTCAGCTACTACGTGGAGGGGGCGGACGTGGCGAACGTGATCGTGGACGGACGGGTCCTCATGCGCGACCGGCGGGTGCTGACGGTGGACGTCTCCGACGCGGTGCGGTGGGCGGAGGCGGAAGCGGAGGCGGCCTTCCGCAGGGTCGACGTCCGGGAGTACTTGGCGCTCTCCCCCGCTTTCTGGCGGGCCCACACCTTTCCAGGGCGTGCGCCGCGCACGTGATGGGCGCCAAACGGTGCCTGGGATGACGACTCCTGCACGCCCGCACCCCTGATGGCCTCGCCCGGCTCCGTTGCCTCAGGCAGGGAGGTGGCGGCGACGCTCGGGGCGTTTGCCGCGGCGCTGCGCTGGGAGGCTCTCCCCGCTCCGGTGCGGACGGCGGGGATCCGCCTGCTGCTCGACACGGTCGGCGTCATCCTGGCCGGGGCGGCGACCGCCCCCGGGCGACGGGTCGCGGCGGTGAGTCCGCGGCGGTGGCCGGAAGACGAGGCCACGCTGCTGGGCGTGGGATCTGTATGCTCCCTCGAGGGCGCGGCCTTCGGCAATGCCACGCTCGCCAAGATCGTGGGGATGGAGGACTCCAACCGCACTTGCGGCCACGTCGCCTCCCAGGTGGTCCCCGCGGCCCTTGCAGCCGGCGAGGCGCGGGGGGCCAGCGGCGCGGAGGTGGTCGTTGCCGTGATCGCCGGGTACGAGGTCTTCGCCCGCGTCGGGCGGGAGGTCCGGAAAGCCCACCTGGTCCGCGGCCTCGACATCAAGGGCACGGTGGGCACTATCGCCAGCGCGGCCGCAGCGGCTCGCGCCTGGCGGCTGGACGGCATCCGCACGGCTCACGCCCTGGGACTGGCCGCCTCGCTGGCGTCCGGGCTGGAGACGTACGCGTACGATCCCGAGGGCGACACCGAGTGGCTGGTGGCCGGGTTTGCGGCCAGAAACGGCGTCTTTGCGGCGCGCCTCGCCGAGGCGGGGTTCCGGGCACCGCGGCGGGCCCTGGAGGGCCCGGGCGGGTTCGGTCAGGCGTTCGGGGAGGGCTTCGACGCCGGGCGGGCGGTGGCCGCCCTGGGGGAGTACTTCGAGGTGGAGCGCGCCGGCTTCAAGCCCCACAGCGGGTGTCGGCATGTTCACCAGGCGGTGGACGCCGCCGTCGAGATCCGGCAGCACCTGGCCGCCGCCGGCGGTGGCCAGATCGACCCCGCCTCCATCGAGGCCGTCACGGTGGCCACCTACCGCCACGCCGTCGCCGCTCCGTTCCGCACGACGACGACGCCCCTGAGCGCAGGCGCCGCAGGCTACAGCCTGCCGGTGGCGACGGCCATCGGCCTCCTCTTCGGCAGCTTCTACCCCGAAGACATCGCCCGCTACCAGGACCCGTGCGTACGCGCCCTGGCCCGGAAGGTCCGCCTGGCTGTCGACCCGGAGATCGAGGCCCGGCATCCGGAGTGGAACGGGTGCGAGGTGCGCGTCCGGCTACGCGGCGGGCGTGAGGTGGCGGCGCGTCTCACCCACGCTCGGGGCGAGCCGGAGAACCCCCTCTCCGACCAGGCGCTCGCCGCGAAGTTCCGCCGCCTCGCCGGCGCCACCCTCCCGTCGCCGCAGGTCGAGGCCCTCCTCCGCCGTCTGTGGACGCTGGACGCGGCCGAAAACATCCGCGCCGTGATGCCGCTGACCCTCCCGGGCCCGGGACCTGTCTCCACAGCGGGGGAGGACCCGCAAACGGGCTGATGCCCGCAGCGGGCCTACCGCGCCTCCCCCGCGCCTTTGCCGCCCTGGGCCATAACGGATTCCGCATCTTCTGGGCTAGCATGTTCTTCTCCACGGCGGGCCTGCAGATGGACGTCGTCCTGCGCGCCTGGCTGGCCTTCCACCTGACTGGGTCGGGCCTGGCTCTGGGGACTGTCGTACTGGCGCGGGGACTGCCCCAGCTCGTCCTCCCGCTGCTCACCGGCGTGGCCGTCAACCGGGCCGACAAGCGAACGCTCCTCCTGCTGGCACAGTTCGCCTTCGGGGGCCTGGCGCTCCTGACCGCGGTCCTGGTCAACGCCGGGTGGATCGCGGTGTGGCACCTGGTCGTGATCGGGCTCCTCCAGGGGGCGGTGCTGTCGTTCAACGCGCCGCTCCGTCATGCCTACGTGGGAGGGCTCCTGAAGGGAGAGGCGCTGGCCAACGCGACCGCCCTGAACCTCACCCTGATCAACCTCAACACGGTCCTCGCGCCCCTCCTGGCGGGGATCTTCCTGGACCGCAGCCCTGCGCTGGCCTTCGCGGTCGTCACCGCGCTCTTCGCCATCGCCGGCCTCCGACTCACCGCCCTCCCACCGGCCCCGCCCGCCCCCTCACGGGGCCCCGTCATCGTCGAGATGCGGGAGGGCCTCCAGTACGTCGCCCGCCACCCCGGCCTGCGGGGACTGCTCGCGCTCCTGTTTCTGGGCGTGGCGCTGGGCTTACCCTTTCAGCAGTTCCTCCCAGTCTTTCAGGCCCGCGTGCTGCACGTGGGGGACGCGGCCCTGGGGGTGCTGTACGCCACCTTCGGCCTGGGATCGCTCGGCGGCTCTCTGCTCGTAGCGCAGCTCGCGGGCCATCCACGGCGGGGAGAGGTCCAGCTGGCGACCGGGATCCTGCTGGGCGTGGGGCTCATGGCTTTCGCCGTCACCCGGCACTACCTGACCGCCCTCCTCCTGCTCGTCCTCCTGGGAGTCGCGGGCCAAGCCTTCACGACCATGAACAGCGTCTTGATGATGCTCATCACTCCTCAGGAGCTGCAGTCTCGGGTGATGAGCCTCTCCTGATCGTCTGGTCTGCCATGCTCCTCTTGGCCTTCCCCCTCGGCGCACTCGTGGACCTGCTCGGCCCGATCCCCACCTTCACGGCCTCCGGAGGCGTACTCGCCCTCCTCCTGGGGAGTCTCTGGCGTCTCCAGCGCGGATCGGCGCTGCAGGAAGTGCTTGGCCGCTCGATCTCCTGACGGGGGCGTCCTGCCCACCAGCGGGGGATGCCGGGCCTGGCCGTCCCCTCGGGGGTTCTGTGCTTCTCTACAGATTCGCGAGGCTACCCGCGGAGCTCGAGCAGGTCGGCGATGTTCACGGACGGCTGCGGGATCGGGCGAATCGCCCCCGCCCGCGAGGTGAGCAGGATGGTGACCCCCGTCCCAAACCCGGCACGCTGGCTGTCGCCTTCGGAGACGACTCCCACGCTCACGGCACCGCGGTGGTACCCGCTGTTGAAAGTAGCATCGCAGTCCTGAAAGGCCACGAGGTCGCCCAACCGCAGGTTGGCCAGGCCGAGGCGCTTGAGCAGGTCTGGCATGCCCGTCTGGATGTCCAGCACGCCCCCGTCGCTGGAGAGTCCGCTCCCCGCGCCCATCAGCTCCGGAGGGACCACCCCCACCACGGGGACGTCGAGCACCCCATCCCTTCCCCCGAGGCCCCAGGCGGCCAGCAAGCGTGGTGACAGATTCTTCGCCAGCACGTCCGGATGCTCGGGAAAGGCCAGGCCCACCCCGTGCGCCCGCACCAGGACGCGGTCGCCGATGGCCAGGCGCTCCAGGACGTCGGCCGCGAAGTAGATGATGACGTGCTCGGACCAGCGCCCGCTCTTCCCCGTGACGGTCCCCGTCGCCCCGCGAGCCTCCCCGGACATGACCACCGCCTCGTTGCCGACGCAGGCCAGGGTGTGCAGAGCGACGTGAGCCCCTTCCTCCCGGTGCGTGATCGAGACGCCCGGGTGGACGTGCTCGGCCACCCACCCCAGCGCCGGGTCCCCCACGCGTACGTTGTAGACGATGCCACCCAGCGCCGGCACGATCCGCGGGCGGCCGTCCCGGGCGATGACGTGCGGCATCGCCGGCAGGGCCGGCATGCGCGGGGCCGCGATCTCGCCGGCTACGGCGATCGCGATCAGACGGTCCAGGTTCGTGACGACGGCGGGGGCGGCCGGCGGGCTCACGCAAAGACTCCGGCGCCGAGGTAGCGGGCGATGTTGGCCCCCGGGTCGATGACCGGCTGGAGGTGGGGAGTGCGGCAGGAGAGGACCGTCATGCACCCCGGTCCGTGCCCGAGCTGCCAGGAGTTCCCATGGTTGATCACCCCGACGACCATCGCGCCCTCCCGGTATCCTCGACCGGTCCAGTGCTCGGCGTCCGTCACCGCAACCACGTCGCCCGTCCGCAGCGTCTCCAGCCCGAACGCCGCCACGGTGGCGGGGTCGTTGGAGCAGATGTCCTGGTCCACGTACTCAGGGTTCAACTCCCAGCCCGAGCCCATGGTTCGGGAAGGCAGGATGTGGGTGACGGGCACACGCAGGACCCCCGCCCCGGCCGCCTCGATCCCCATCAGGTCGAGCAGCCGCGGGTCGAGCTTCCAGACGCGAATGTGGGGGTAGTCCAGCAGTTCAAGCCCCGTTCCCCAGGCCGTGATCTGCACCCGGTCGCCGGGACACATCCGCCGCATGTCATCCTCGGAGAAATCCAGGATAAAGCGGGCGTGCTCCCCCAGCACCCGTCCCCGTGCCCCTTTCGCCTCCCCCGAGACGACTGTTGCGTCGTTCCCCAGGTTGGCGAGGTAGTGCAGCGCATGGTCCTCCTCCGGGTCGACGGCGTGAACGCACACCGCCGGTTCCAGGTGGTCACCGGCCCAGCCGAAGGCGGGACACCCCGGCCGGGCATTGTAGACGACGCCAGCCGTCCCTATGGGGATGAAGGGCTCGCCCGACGCCTTGAGCCGGTGCGGCCCGCGAGCCATGGTGGGCGGGGAGATGATGCCGCCGACCGCCATCTTGACGAGCCTGTCCCGATTCGTCCGCAGCATTGCACCTGCCCCTGGAAGCCAGGCCTGCGCGGGCTAGACAATCGAACGCCCCGTCGACCTGGCTGGCACATGCGGAGGTTCGCGCGGACGGCCCCGGCATCCTGCCGCATACTGCATGTCGCCGATGAACGCCAAGAGGGATCGTCCCGTCCTCGTGCGTATACTTTTCGGGAGACCCGGTGTGGGGAGAGGCGAGAGGCCCGATCGGCGCGATGGAGGAGTCCCGTAAGGTCGCCTTCCTGATGCACAGCGTCCTCAACATGAACGTCCGGGCGCCCGGCATCGCCGTCCACCGCGGGCCCATCGAGGACCTCTACCACTTCCTGATGGACCGCGGGTTCGAGGTCGTCCAGATCCCCTGCCCCGAGACGACGTACGTGGGGCTCCGGCGCTGGTGGTTCACCAGGGAGCTCTACGACAGCGTGGGCTACCGACGGCACTGCCGCCGCCTGGCCGAGGCGGTCTGCGACCTGGCCGAGGCCTACCACCGGCAGGGCGCGCGGCTCTACTTCGTGGGCATGGGGCTCAGCCCCACCTGCGGGCTGCGCATGACGCAGTCGGATCCGGCCTGGGGCGGCAAGCCGTTCGAG
>JAVKIJ010000021.1:0-37478 GCA_031459535.1 Candidatus Fervidifonticultor quintus
TGACCCCGAGACCGCCGCGGTCGCCTGCCCGGTCTTCGGGCCCGATGGCGTCCTGGCTGGCGCGCTGGCCCTCTCAGGGCCGCGCTATCGGTTCACCCGACCCGCCGTCGCTTCCATGAGACGACTGCTGCTGCGTGCGGCCGCCGACCTGACGGTGGCGCTGGGCGGCGACCGCACGCCGTTTGCCTGGGTGATGCGCCGTGGTGGCGAGACCGTCTGAGGGCGTTCTCCCCGAGGGGACCCGCCTCCTGGCTGGCGTGCGCGTCCTCGACCTCACCAATGTCCTGGCCGGACCATTCTGCACGTTCCAGCTAGCGCTGATCGGCGCCGACGTGATCAAGGTCGAGCTTCCTGGAAGCGGGGACCTGGCCCGGCAACTGGGCGCCGATCCCGAGCTA
The DNA here is from genome assembly GCA_031459535.1 of Candidatus Fervidifonticultor quintus. Lineage (GTDB taxonomy): Bacteria > Sysuimicrobiota > Sysuimicrobiia > Sysuimicrobiales > Humicultoraceae > Fervidifonticultor_A > Fervidifonticultor_A quintus. Next base: position 399 of record JAVKIJ010000021.1, read on the forward strand.
AACCGGCGGTTGTTGGGAGCGTCGTTCCTGGCCCAGAACGCCGGCAAGCGATCGCTTGCGCTGAACCTCAAATGCGCGGCCGGGAAGGAGATCTTCACGCGACTGGTGAGGACGGCCGATGTCCTGGTCGAGAACTTCCGGCCCGGTGTGATGGCGCGGCTGGGTCTGGCATACGACCGCCTGGCGGCCGAAAACCCCGGCCTGATCTACTGCGCCATCTCGGGCTTCGGCCAGGATGGGCCACTGCGCGACAACCCGGCTTACGATCAGATCATCCAGGGGTTGTCCGGCGTCATGAGTGTGACCGGTGATGCTGAGTCGGGGCCGCTTCGCGTGGGGTTCCCGGTGTGCGACACGATCGGTGGTCTCACCGCCGCCTTCGCGATCTGCGGCGCCCTCTACCGCCGCCGGCAGTCGGGGCAGGGCACGTTCATCGACGTCTCGATGCTGGACGCCACACTGGTCGCCCTGGGTTGGGTGGTATCCAATTACCTCATCGCTGGCGAGATCCCCAGGCGCATGGGCAACGAGAACGTGACCGCCAGTCCCTCGGGCACATTTCGCACGGCCGACGGTCTGCTGAACATCGCCGCCAACAAGCAGGAGCAGTTCGAGGCCCTCTGCCGGGTGCTCGGGCGCGGCGAACTGATCGACGACCCTCGGTTCGCCAGGCGCGCCGACCGCTTGGCGAACCGCCTGGCGCTGAAAGCCGAACTTGAGCGTGTCCTGGTCAGCCAGACCGCCGCCGAGTGGGCTGCGCGCCTCAACGCGGCCGGTGTCCCCGCCGGTGAGGTGCTCACCGTGCCGCAGATCCTCTCACACCCTCAGGTGAGCGCGCGTGATCTGGTCGAACACTTCACCGACGTGCCTGGGGCCGACCGACCGGTCGCGGTGGTCACCGCGGGGTTCACCCTGGCCGGACAGCGCCCCCACGCCGCCATGCCGCCACCGGTCCTGGGCAAGCACACCGACCAGATCCTCGCCGAGCTGGGCTACACGGCCGAGGAGGTCGAGCGATTCCGCAGCGAGGGAGTGCTATGAGCGAGCCGAGCCTGGACGTCGTCCGATCGTGGTGGCGCACGGCGCTGATCGACACCGCGCCGGGGCAGATCCACATACGCGGCTATCCCATCGAGCAGCTCATCGGCGCGGTCAGCTTCCCCGCCATGGTCTGGTTGCTGCTGCGTGGCGATCTCCCGTCCCGAGCGCAGGCCGACCTGCTGGAAGCCGCTATGGTGGCGTCGGTGGATCACGGCCCGCACGCGCCGTCCATCGCGGTGGCGCGCATGGCCATCACCTGCGGGCTCGGGCTGAACGGCGCTGTGGCATGCGGGGTCAACACGCTCGGCGACATTCATGGGGGCGCCGGGCAGCAGTGTATGGAGCTCTACCGGGAGGTGGCCGCCGCATGGGAGGCTACCGGCTCGTTGGAGCGGGCGGCTAGCGAAGCACTCGACCGGCTCCTGGCGACGCCGGGCGCCTTCGTCCCTGGCTTCGGCCATCGGTTCCACCAGGTGGACCCACGGGCCGGCAGGCTCCTGGCCCTGGTGGACCAGGCTGCGGCCGCCGGGGTGGTCGAGGGCAGGTTCGCGGCGGTCGGCCGCGCCGTCGAGGCCGCCCTGGCCGCGCGCAAGGGCCGGCGGATCCCCATGAACATCGACGGGGTCACGGCCGTGGTGTACGCCGAGCTGGGGTTCGAGCCCCCGCTGGCCCGGGGGCTGTTCATCCTGTCGCGGTCGGTCGGCATCCTGGCCCACGCGTGGGAGCAGAGCCGGCAGGGTGAGCGCATCAAGGGCCCGATCCCGCCCCAGGTGGACTACACCTATGAGGGACCTCCGCCACGCCCGCTCCCACACGACACCTGGCGGGAGTCGCAGGGCAGGCGTCGAACGATGGGGATCCAAGAGGCCTGAGTTCGCCACTGGGAGGAGTGACCATGGGCATGCGCACGAGGATCCTGGCAGCACTGGGGCTTGCCGCCCTGATCGCAGCCGGCGCGATGCCGGCCTTGAGCGCGCCGGCGTATCCGACCAAACCTTTGGAGATCATCGCCCCCGCCTCCGCTGGTGGCGGGTGGGATCTGACGGCTCGCATGACCGCTAAGGCGCTGGCCGAGGAGAAGTTGATCACGACGCCGATCACCGTCACCAACATGCCGGGCGGCAGCGGTGCGGTGGCGGTGGCGCACATGGTCACGCGCCGCAAGGGCGACACTCACGTCCTGGCCGTCATGGGGTCGGCGTTCGTGGCCACGCTGGCCCGGAAGGTGGTCCCCTACACCTGGAAGGACATCACGCCGATCGCCGCCATCACCGGTGACTTCAACATCGTGGCCGTGCGGAAAGACTCCACCTTCAACAACCTGCAGACCCTGCTCCAGGTGTTCAAGCGTGACCCGGCCCTGGTCACCGTGGCCGGCGGCTCGGCACCCGGCGGGCTCGACCACCTGGCGTTCTCCGAGCTGGCCAAGCGAGTGGGGGTCGACGTCACGAAGGTGCGCTACGTGCCCACAGGTGGCGGCGGCGACGCCCTGGCGCTAGTGCTGGGCGGCAACGTCACCGTGCTCTCCACCAGCCTGTCCGAGGTCCTCGCGGCCTTCGAAGCCGGGCAGATCCGCATCCTCGGCATCATGGCGCCTGAGCGGCTGGGCGGATCGCTACGCGGCGTCCCCACCGCCAGGGAGCAGGGGTTGGACTTCGTCTACGTGAACTGGCGCGGTTTCTACATGCCGCCTGACATCCCGGCCGACGTGTTCAAGTTCTGGGAGGAGACCATCACCGAAAAGATGGTGCGGAGCCGCACGTGGGCCAAGATCCTCGACGACACTCGATGGGCGCCTTTCGTGCTCAAGGGCGATCGGTTCCGCAAGTTCATTGAGGACGACGTGGTCTCCACCCAGCGTCTGCTCACCGAGCTGGGCCTGATGCGCTGATCGGGCAGCTGTGCCATGACCGGGGCCCGCGAGCCGAGACGGATCGGACGTCTCCCCGGCGCTGACCGCCTGGCGGCGGTAGTGATCCTGGGGGTGGCCGTCCAGTACATCCGGATCGCCCGCGGCTACCATGGGGTCACGGTCGCCGACGTCCTGGGGCCATCAGCCTATCCGTATCTCATCGGGGGGTCAATGGCCCTGATGGCGATCCTCCTGCTGCGACAGTCGACACCCCCGGTCGAGGGCACGTTCTGGGCGCGGCATGGCAAGCCGGCCCTGCTGGCCGCTTCGCTGTACGCATACATCCGGCTACTGGAGCCACTGGGGTTTCCACTGTCCACCTTCACCTACATCTCGTTCGGCCATCTGTGGTTGGGCGAGCGGTCGTGGGCTCGGTCTCTGGGATTGGCCGCCGGCATTACCGCCACCCTATGGTTCCTGTTCAACCGCATCTTCGACCTCAACCTGCCCGTCGGCTTCCTGGGGTGGCCTCGATGAGCGCGGTGCTCCACAACCTGGGGTACGGCTTCTCGGTGGCGCTGCAACCGGCCAATCTGCTCTACGCCGCGCTGGGCGCCTTCGTGGGATCCCTGATCGGCGTGCTGCCCGGCATCGGTCCGGTCACCGGCGTGGCGTTGCTGATCCCGTTGGTCGTGGGCATCAACCCCGCCTCGGCCATGATTATGCTCACGGCCGTCTTCTATGGCGCCATGTACGGAGGCTCCACCACCTCGATCCTGGTCAACGTGCCGGGCGAGGCCTCGTCGGTCGCGACGACGTTCGACGGCTACCAGATGGCCCTGCAGGGTCGGGCAGGACCGGCCCTGTCCATCGCGGCCATCGGCTCGTTCATCGCCGGCACGTTCGGCGTGGTCGGCATGATGTTCTTCTCGCTGCCCCTGGCCCACTTCGCCCTGCGGTTTGGCCCGGCGGAGTACTGCGCGCTCATGATCCTGGGCCTCTCGACGGTCGCCACGCTGGCTGGCGAGAACCTGGTCAAGGCGATCCTGTCGGTGCTCTTTGGCCTGATGCTGGCCACCGTGGGCACGGACCTGGTGACCGGCATCGACCGCTACACGTTCGGGGTCCCCGACCTGCTGGACGGCATCGATCTCGTAACGGTGGCCGTAGGCTTGTTCGCCATCTCCGAGGTGCTGCTGGTCGTGGAGCAGATCGCCCGCGGTGAGCGCAAGTTCGCTAGGATCACACGGCTCTGGCTGACGATGAAGGACTTCACCGCGAGCTGGTGGTCCATCGTTCGCGGCACGCTGGTCGGCTTCTACATCGGGATCCTCCCTGGGGCCGGTGCCACCATCGCCTCGTTCCTCTCGTACGGACTGGAGAAGCGGTTGGCCCGGGACCCCTCGACGTTCGGCAGAGGCGACATCCGCGGGGTAGCCGCCCCGGAGTCCGCCAACAACGCCTCAGCCGTGGGCGCCATGATCCCCATGCTGACCCTGGGCATCCCCGGGTCGTCGACCACCGCGGTCATGATGGGCGCGCTCATGATCATGAACGTGCTGCCCGGGCCGCAGCTCTTCACCAAGCACCCGGATGTGGTCTGGGGACTCATGGCCAGCATGTACGTGAGCAACGCCATCCTGCTGCTCCTCAACCTGCCGCTGGTCGGCCTGTTCGTCCAGATCCTCAAGATCCGCGAGCGCTTCCTCTATCCGACCATCATCGTGATCTGCGTGATCGGGGTGTTTGCCGCCGGCCGCAGCGTGGTGGACCTGACCCTGATGCTGCTGCTGGGTGTGCTGGGCTACTACATGCGGCGGCACGACTACCCGGTGGGGCCGGCGATCCTGGGCCTCGTGCTAGGCGACCGCATGGAGCAGTCCATGCGCCAGGCGTTGATCATCAGCAACGGGGACTGGCTCACGTTCGTGACGCGACCGATCTCGGCGGTCATCCTACTGCTGGCCGCCCTATCGCTGGCGGCGCCGTCTGTCATCGCGGTGCTGAAGCGAAAGCCCAGGGTGGTCCTGGCGGAAGACGTCTGAGGATCTGCCAGGCCCTCAGACCGTCTCGGCCTGACCCACGACCGGGACCGACGCCGTGATTCCGTTCGATGTCAACGCTGCGGCCAGCGCCGTCGCCGGTCCTTGGTCCCCGTGCACGCAGAAGACCCGGCCGGTCGCCGGTACCCGCTGCACCCACGCCAGCAGCTCGCTGCGGTCGGCATGAGCGCTGAACGCGTCGGCTCGGGCGACCTGCAGGGCAACCCGGTGGGGCTCCCCGTAGATTCTCACCTCGGAGGCACCATCCAAAATCCGGCGGCCCAGGGTGTGCGCCGCCTGGTAGCCCACGAAGAGGATCGTCGCGCGCGGATCGCCGATGAACCGGCGCAGGTGCAGCAGGATTCGGCCGCCCTCGGCCATCCCCGACGTGGCAATGACCACGCACGGCTCGTCGCGCTCCACCAGCGCCCTCGAATCCGCCGCCGTTCTCACGTAGCGCAGCATACCCAGCCCGAAAGGGTCGCGCCGGCGCAGATGCGCCCTGGTCTCGTCATCGAAGCACTCGGGGTGGCGTCGGAAGATCGCGGTTGCATCAATTGCCATAGGGCTGTCCACGTAGATCGGCACGTCTGGGATCCGGCCGGCCTCGCGCTGCTGGATCAGCGCGTAGACCAGTTCCTGCGTGCGCCCGATCGCAAACGCCGGAATCAGCACGCGGCCGCCACGGCCAGTCGTCTCGGTCACAACCGACGCCAAGCGGGCCAGCGCCCCGGCGTGGCACTCGTGATCCCGGTCGCCGTAGGTGGACTCGCAGATGAGCGCGTCCACCGCGGGCAGCAGTTCGGGATCGCGAATGATCGCGGTACCTGGCCGCCCCAGGTCGCCCGTGAACCCCAGCCGCCGGCCACCATGTTCGAGCAGCACCAGGGCCGAGCCCAGGATGTGGCCGGCATCGCGAAACGTGACGGACAGGGAACCGACCCGCAAGCGCTGCCCGTACGGCACCGGCCGCATGAGCGCCACCGCGCGCTCCACATCGCGAGGGGCGTAGAGCGGCTCCACGTCAGGCAGTCCCTGCCGGCGGCGGCTCCGGTTCACGATGGTCAGATCGTGGCTCCCGACCCTGGCGGCGTCGCGCAGGACCAGCGCCGCCAGATCCCTCGTCGCCGGTGTGCAGTAGATCGGCCCGCGGAATCCCGCAGCAACCAGCGTGGGCAGGTTGCCGCAGTGGTCTAGATGGGCATGGGACAGGATGACCGCGGCGACCTGGCGGGGAGGCGTCGGGAGCCGGCGGTTCCACTCGCGGGCATCGTCCCGGCGGCCCTGGAACAGGCCGCAGTCCAGATAGACGGTCACCGGACCGGACTCGACGATGTGTAGAGATCCGGTGACGGTGCGGACCGCGCCGTGGAACGTGATCCGGATGGCCCCTCCTCCGACGGGCTCTGGCGGACGGGTCTCTCGCTTCAGGGGGCCATCAGGTACTGCAGGCTGAACGGCGCCCTGACGTCCGGGTACAGCGAGGCCGGCGCCGACAGCCACACCCGGAGCTGCCGGCTCGAGGACCCCAGCAGCGACCGCAGCAGACCCTCGCCCCCGTACTCCACGACCGCCGGGTCCCTCAGCCCGGTGCGCTGTCTGACGACCTCGAGGGCGTCCGGGAAATGTCCCAGGGTGTCCACTAGGCCCAGGCGCATGGCCTGCTGGCCGGTGTAGATGCGGCCGTCGGCCAGGCGTCGCACGCGGGCGGGGTCCATGCGCCGGCCCCGTGCCACGACGTGGACGAACCGCTGGTACGCCTCGTCCACCAGCCCCTGGAAGATCGCCGCTTCCTCGGCCGTGATCGGGCGATTGGGATTCCCCAGGTCTTTGTAGGCACCGCTCTTGAAGACGATGGTCCGGACGCCAATCTTACGGCTCAACTCCTGGATGTTGGGCAGGGCGACGATGACGCCGATACTGCCGGTCACCGTGGTGGGGTCGGCGACAATGTGGTTGGTCGCAGCCGCAATGTAATAGCCGCCCGAGGCCGCGGTTTCCGTCATCAGGGCCACGACCACCTTGTTGCGGCGACGCACGGCCTGGATCTTCTGGTGGATCTCATCGCTGGCGACCACGGAACCGCCCGGCGTGTCCATCTCCAAAATGACCGCCCGCACGGCCTCGTCGTGCTCCGCGCGGTCCAGCAGAGCGACGATGTGCCGGCTGGATGCTGCGGCGCCGAAGAGCCCCGCGGCGTCCTCCCGGGCGATGGGGCCGACAATCCGGACTACGGCCACCTTCTCGGGGCCCGTGCCGCTGATGTGGCGCTCCCCGCCCGGGGCGGGCAGGCCAGCGCGCAGGCTGCCCGCCGCGCCCAACGCGAACCCGATGGCGCCACCCACCAGCATGGCGCCCCCAAGGGCCACGAGCGCCAGGGCCACACCCAGAACCACCGCAACGATCTGCCTCATGATGCTCACCTCTGGCAGAGAGTTCCGCGCCGGAGGCCGGCGATCATGCCGGCGCGCGGAGATTGCGCGGGCGCACGGAGATGGTAGTGTACGGTAACCTGTGTACTTTCATCGGGTCCCCTCTGGAGGGGACCCGATGAAAAGGGCGTATCCCCAAACCTAGGCCCAACCAGGAAGGGAGAGATACGCCCTGGCCAGTCGCACGAAGCTCCTGACCGATTTGACCCTAGCTGACCTGTGGAAGGAGGTCAAGGACCCTAGCACGCTGGGGGGCGACCTGACACCTTAAGCCCAGCGCACCCTCAAGCTCCTCCCGCAGAACCGCATGCATGAGGAACTGCAGCGTGGGCCCCTCACCACCACCTGGGGCACTATCCCGGACCTGGAGATCCCTCGCGCCCGCGACGGCGGCTTCACGCCCTCCGTCCTCCCCGCTATCAACGCCGCGTGCGGGACGTGGGCCACCTCATCCAGGCTGTCTTCCTGGCTGGAATCAGCACCCGCCGGGGTGGGCGCACGCTCGCTGAGCTCCTCGGGAACACCGTCAGCGCCTCGACCGTCTCTCCCATCACCCAGACCCTCGATCAGGAGGTCGCCGCCTGGCATCGGCGCCCACTCCCAGATCACTACCGCTACCTGCTCCTCGATGCCCTCACCTTGCGCGTCAAAACCCCTGATAGGACCAAGCGCCGCGTGATCTTGGTCGCCTATGGCTTCACCACGGCCGGCCAGCGCGAGTTGATCGACTACCGCCTGGTCCGGACTGAATCCCAGGGCGCCTGGGAAGCGTTCCTCACCAACCTCGCCGCCCGAGGCCTGGTGGGCGCTCACCTCGCGCTGGTCACCACCGATGGCCACCGCGGCCTGCATGCCGCCCTCGAGTTCGTCTATCCCACCGTGCCCGCCAGGCCTGTTGGGTCCATGTCCTGCGCAACGTCGCCTCGCGCCTCCGCGTCCGCGATCGGGAGCGCTGCCTGACTCTGGCCCGCCGCATCTACGACGCGCCATCCCGCTCCGCTGCCGAGACGGCCCTGCGCCGCTGGGTGCGCGCCTGGCAGCCCATCGCCCCTCACGCGGTGGCCTGCTTGCTGCGTGACTGGGAAGCGCTCCTGGCCTTCTCCACCGTCCCCCAGCGGGATTGGCGCAAAGTCCGAACCACGAACGCCACTGAACGCGCCTTCCGCGAGGTCCGCCGGCGGACCCGATCAATGACCTGCTTCACCAATGATGCCAGCTGCGACCGCATCACCTATGCGGTCGTGTACTATCTCAATGAGCGCCGGCAGGAGCGTCCTCTGTGGTGAGAAAGTCCACAAGACTCTTTACACTACCACGGAGATCGAGACTTGACCGGCCTACGCCCGTATGCCAGCATGGAGTAGGAATCGCATAAAGAGTTGGGGTAAGTCCGGGATTGGCAGAGGGGCTGACCGCCGCGGTCAGCCCCTTTCCTGTCGGGCCGTCCGCCGGTGACTACCGGCGTGTCCCACCTATGCACGGTCGCAAAGGAGGGTCGGCAATGGCGCAGAAGTGGATCCCCGTCGTCCTTGGTGCCTGGATTGTCGTCTCACCCTTCGTGCTCGACATCACCGGCGCCGGTCGGTGGAGCAACATCATCGTCGGCCTGGTCATCGCGGCGCTGGCGTACAACGCCGCGAAGGCGACGACCAGCTGAACCCGCCTCCGGGCTTCGCTCGTCCAGCCGATTGACGCCGCCCAGCGCCGCGCTACCGGCGTCTTGGGCGGTGGTCTCCTGCGGCCACCGACAGCCCCGTCGACGGCCGTCTGCGAGCGGCTGTCTTGGGCTGTCTTGACCCGTGCCGACAGGTTCCTGTACGGTAGTCGCGTATGTCCGCACCGCGCGTAGGATCCGGCGGATTCCACGGCGCGTTCGACAGGCGCTAAAGTGCCGGTGACGCTCGGCCTCATCCCACTGACGGCCGTGGTAGCCGCGCCGTGTGTGCTCTGGCTCGGGGGCCGAGGGCGCCTCCATCCCGGCTGGTGGGCGACAGCGGTCTTCGTGGTGCTGGTGGCCGCAATAGCAGGGCTGGCACCGCCGGTGCTGGGGGGACGGGTCATCCGGGCGACGCTGCCTTGGTTCCCCGAGCTCGACGTCCGGTACGCCCTGACCCTCGACGGCCTGGCGCTGCTGTTTGCGCTCCTGATCGCCGCCGCCGGCCTGTTGATCATCATCTATTCCACGGCCTACATGCCTCGGGGACCGGCGCTCGGCCGGTTCTACGCCTACATGCTGCTCTTCGCTGGCGGGATGCTTGGCGTGGTACTCGCCGACGATCTGGTGCTCCTTTACGTGTTCTGGGAACTGACCAGCCTCGCGTCATTCTTCCTGATCGGCTATCACGACGACGACCCCGCTGCCCGCGCTGGCGCCGTCACGGCCCTGATCGTCACCGTCGGTGGCGGCGTGGCCATGCTGGCCGGCTTCGTGCTCCTGGCGCAGGTGGGTGGGACCTGGCAGATCAGCGAGCTGGCCGGGAAGGCCGGCACGATCGTCGCCGACAGCCGGGCGGGGGTCATCCTGCTCCTGATCGTCGTCGGCGCGTTTTCGAAGTCGGCTCAGCTCCCCTTCCACTTCTGGCTGCCGTCGGCCATGGTGGCTCCGACGCCTGTATCCACCTACCTGCACTCGGCCACCATGGTCTGGGCAGGGGTCTATCTGCTGGCCCGGGTTCTCCCCGTGCTCGGAGATGTGGCGTGGTGGACGGGCCTGCTGGTACCCGTTGGGCTGGCCACGCTGCTGCTCGGGGGCAGCCTGGCCATGGGCCAGGCCGACCTCAAGGCGCTGCTGGCGTACTCCACCATCGGGGCGCTGGGCCTGGCGACGGCTCTCATCGGATGGAAGACGCCCGGGGCCGTGGCGGCGGCTGCGGCCTACATCATCGTCCACGGGGCGTTCAAGGGCGCGCTGTTCCTGGTGGCGGGCGCGGTGGAGCACGAGACGGGGCTGCGGGACATCGAGCGGCTCGGCAACCTGCGCCGGGCAATGCCGGTCACCATGGGGGTCGCCGCTGTGGCGAGCCTGTCCATGGCGGCCGTGCCCCCGTTCGCTGGATTCCTCGCCAAGGAAGCGGCGGTGGACGCCGTGTGGCAGGGTTCGGCGCTGGCGGGCGGCCTGATGGCGCTGTCTGGGGCGCTCTCGGTGGCGTATGCCGCCAGGTTCATGAAGATCTTCTTCGGCCCCGCACCGGCACGCCCGGCCTCGCGCAGGCGCAAACAGCCGCAGGATGCACCCCATCTGAAACCGGTCGAGGTCCTCTGCGAGCCTCCGGTGCTGCTGTGGGCGCCACCCGCCGTCATGGCGGTGCTCGGGCTCGTCGTCGGCCTGGCGCCCTCCGGCGTTGAGGGACTGGCGGCCCTCGCCGCCGCCGCGGTCACCGGCGGCGCGGGTGACTTCCGCCTATGGCATGGCGCCTCTCCCAAGGTGGTCGCGGTCACCGCCCTGGCCCTGGGACTGGGCGGCGGGCTGTTCGCGGCGCAGGATCGCGTGGCCCGCCTGATCCGGAGCCTGCCCTGGCTGAGCGCCGGCCTAGTCTACGACGCGCTCTACGCGGCGGTGCTGCGCGCGGCCGGCGCGCTGACCGACGTCTACATGACCGGCCGCCTGCGCAGCTACCTGCTGTACATCATGACCACGGCCGCAGCACTCCTGGGCTACGGGCTGGCTCGCACCGGTGTCCGCGTTCCGGCATCGGTGACGGGGCTCGATGTCGGCGAAGCTCTCAGTGTCTTCGTGGCAATAGCCGCGTCCATCGCCGCGGTCCGGCTCCGGCTCTTGCTCGGTTCGATTCTGGCCCTGGGGGTTGCGGGCTACTCGGTAAGCCTGATCTACCTGCTGCTCAGCGCCCCGGACATCGCCATGACCCAGGCCGTGATCGAGACCGTGAGTGTGGTGCTCTTCGTGGTGGCCCTGACAGCGCTGGGCAAGACGGACGATCAGCAGCTCCTGGCGCGGCGGCCCTCTGGCGACGGCCTGATCGCCGTGGTGACCGGCGGCCTGGCCGCGGTGCTCGCGTTCATGATCAGCCAGGTCTCTGCGCTATCGAGAGTCTCAGACGCCTTCTTCGCTCACGCCAAGCAGGCTGGAGGGGACAATGTCGTCAACTTGGTCATCCTGGACTTCCGCGGCTGGGACACCGTCGGCGAGATCACCGTGCTCGCCATCGCCGCGCTGGGCGCCATGGCCCTGGCGCCGCGGAAGACGCCCGCGGTGCGCGCTGCGGCGCGGGCGGCCAGCGCCCCTGCCGACATGAACTCCATCATCCTTGCGACCGTGACCCCGGTCGCCGCACCGCTGATTGTGCTGTTCGCGGCGCGGATGTGGTGGACCGGGCACTACGGCCCGGGAGGCGGGTTCGTGGCCGGTCTGATGGTGGCCGCGTCCGTAGTGTTGGTGGCGCTGCAGCGGGGCGCGGTGGTGCTGACCAGGCGGTGGGACCGATTGATGGCTCTGGGGCTCTTGCTGGCGGTCGGGTCGGCCGTCGTCCCCCTCGCCCTCGGCTATTCGCTCCTGCAGCACACCGTGGTCTACTGGCCGATCAAACTCCCGACGTCGCTGGTGTTCGACCTGGGCGTCCTCTTCCTCGTGGCGGGCGCGATCCTGGCGGCGGTACGATCGCTGGTGGAGGCGACGTGATGGCGCTGGCGGTCTCGCTGCTCGTCGGCGTGCTGTTCGCCACCGGGCTCTACCTGCTGCTGGGCCGCTCACTGCTCCGGCAGATCATCGGCCTGGCGCTGCTCGCTCACTCGGCGAACGTGGTCATCCTGCTGGCGGCCGGGCTGCGTGGATCGGTGCCGGTCATCGGGTCGGCACCGCTGCCCCACACCGATCCGCTGCCCCAGGCGCTGATCCTGACCGCCATCGTTATCTCATTCGGGATCACGGCCTTCCTGCTGGCCCTGGGCTACCGCATGCACCTCTTCGCGGGCACCAAGGACGACCGCGATGGCTGAGCGCCTGGTCGCCGCGCTGCCGGCCCTGCCCATCCTCATCCCGCTGGCCACCGCCGTCGGCCTGCTGGTCGGACCGCCGCGCGCCGTCGGCCGGCTGGCCGGTCTGCTCGCGGTCGCCGCCACCCTGGCCGCCGGTGTGGCGCTGGTAGTGCTGACACGAGACGGCCGGATCTTCCCGATCCAGGCCGGCGGCTGGCCGGCGCCGTTTGGGATCAGCGTGGTGGCCGACTCGCTGGCCGCGCTCATGGTGTTGATTGCGGCCATCATCGCAGCCGTGGGCCTGCTCTTCACCATCGCTGCGGGCCGGGACGACCGTTTCGTGCATGCCGGCTGGCAGTTCCTGCTGGCGGGCATCGACTGGGCGTTCCTGACCGGCGATCTGTTCAACCTCTATGTGGCCTATGAGGTCATGCTGATGGCCTCGTACTTCCTGCTGACGCACGGGACCAGCCGGCAGCAGGCGCGCGAAGCGTTCGGCTACGTGGCCATGAATCTGATCGCCTCCACGTTCTTCCTCTTCGCGGTGGCGCTCATCTACTCGGCGGCGGGCACCCTGAACATGGCGCATCTCGCCCAGCGCATTCCCCAAGCCCCGGCCGGCCCGGTCCGCGCCGGCGCAACGCTGCTGCTGCTGGCGTTCGGCATCAAGGCGGCGATCTTCCCACTGTACTACTGGCTGCCGCACGCGTACGCGATCCCTCCGGCGGGTATCGCCGGATTCTTCGGAGGCATGCTCACCAAGGTGGGCGTGTACTCTCTGTTCCGGGTCTTCACCATCATATTCCCAAGCCAGGGGCCTGACCCGCTCATGTTGTGGTTGGCCGCCGGCACCATGCTACTGGGGGTCCTGGGCGCGCTGGCCCAGGAGGACATCCGCCGGATCCTGTCGTTCCACATCATCAGCCAGGTGGGCTACATGTTCATGGGGCTGGCGCTGGCCAGCCAGCTGGGGATCGCCGGAGGCATCTTCTACATCCTGCACCACATCGTGGTCAAGGTCGGACTCATCCTCGCGGGCGGCGCCATCGAGGAGACCTACGGCACAGGCCGCCTCGAACGCCTGGGCGGCATCGCCCGCACCAACGGCGCGCTGGCTCTGGTCTTCATCATCTGTGCGCTGTCGCTGGCCGGGGTGCCACCGTTCTCGGGGTTCTTCGCCAAGCTGTTGTTGATTCGCGCGGGGTTCGCGGTGGGCCAGCCGGGCATTGTGGCGGTCAGCATCGTGGTGAGCGTGCTGACCCTGATGTCCATGGTCAAGATCTACTCGAATGCCTTCTGGGGGCCGGGCGCGCCGGCGCGGGTCCCGGCCCGGCTGGTCGCGCCGGCTGCGCTGCTGGCTGCCATCACGGTGGTCGTCGGGCTGCAGGCCCGCGGCCTCTACGCGCTGACCTCGACGGCGGCCGCGCACCTCGCGTCGCCAACGCAGTACGTCCAAGCGGTGCTGAGACGATGATCCGGCGCCTGTGGTCCGGGCTGATGTGGTTCGGGATCCTCGTGGTCCAGAATGCGCTGGCGTGCCTGACGGTCGCCTGGCTCGTCCTGCGGCCCCGCAAGCCAGTGCGCTCGGGCATCGTCCGGGTTCCCCTGGATGTGAAGAGCAACGCGGGCATCACCATGCTGGCGAGCTCCATCACGCTGATCCCGGGCACCATCACGGTGGACGTGGCGCCAGACCGCTCACACCTGCTGGTGCACGTCCTGGCGCTTGATGACCCGGAGGCGACGGTGCGGGAGATCAAGCGGACCCTGGAGCAACCCATCAGGAGGTTCGTGGAGTGAACCTGTTGGCCACGGCGGCCCTGACGATCCTGGCGCTGGCGCTGGTGCTGTGCCTGATCCGCCTGTTTCTGGGTCCCACGCTTGGTGACCGGATCATCGCCAGCGACGCGGGCGCCATCATGGTCATCAACATCGTGGCGGTGCTGGGCTTGAGGGCGCACACGCGACTGTACGCCGACGTCGCGGCGGTGATCGCCATCCTGGCCTTCATCGGCACGGTGGCCGCTGCGCGCTACGTTCGGGGGAGGCCGCCGCTTGCTTGACGCGCTGGTCGCCGCCTTGCTGCTGGCCGGGTCGGCGCTGGCGCTGATCGCGGCGCTGGGGCTGCATCGGTTCACCGATGCCTACGCCCGCAACCATGCCGTGGGCAAGGCCGGCACACTGGGCCTGGCCCTGGTACTCCTGGCCGCCATCCTGGGCCATGGTACCCAGGGCGACGAGGTGGTTACCCTGCTGTTCGTGCTCCTCACCTCGCCGGTCGGCACCCACATGATCACGAAGGCCATGTACGACAGCGGCTACCGACCCTGGGAAGGAAGCCCCGCGGCCCGGCGCGCGACCCGCAAGAGGTCGAGGGGCTAGCCCGCGCTGCTCCGACCGGGCCTACGTGCTAGGATAGGGACTTGGAGGAGTTCGGGAGCCCGGTACCCGGACGGTCTCGAAAACCGTTGGGCGCATCGCGCCTCGTGGGTTCAAATCCCACCTCCTCCGCCAGGCCTCCCCGGCGCACGCACCAGGAGCATCGGCCGCCGGCACCGCGCCACGATCCTCGAAGCCACGCTGCCCGCCCAGACCGCGCTGATCCCGGACCGGCCGTGCGTGGCCAGCGCCAGCAGGTCGGCACCATACTGCCCCGCAGCCTCAGCCACCTCCCACGAGGGATCGCCGCGCCGGACCTGGGCGTCGGCCGCCAGCCCGCGGGACCGCAGGCGCGCGGTCAGCCCGTCGAGGTAGGCTGCGATGGCCTCTTCTTCCATCTCCAACGACACCGAGGTCGCGCCCGGAAGCAACAGCGCGGCAGGAGAGCGATCGGTCGGCACGGTCGCCAGAGTGGGCACCACGGTAAGCAGGCGCAGGTGGGCGTCGAAGGCGCCGGCGATAGCCGTCGCCGGGTCGACCGCCGCCTCGGAGGCCGCACTGCCGTCGAGGGGCACGAGGATCTTCTGGCAGGCAAAGGCCGCCGCTCGATCGCCGGGCCGGATCAACAGGACCGGCGCCGCACCGTGGCTGAGCACCTGCTGGGCTACGCTTCCGTAGAGCAGGTCACGCGCGGCGCCGGAGCCGTGGGTGCACAGCACGACCAACTGGCTGCCGTACTCCTCGGCGTGCCGGGCGATCAGAGTGGCGACGTCGCCTTCGCCCGGACCGTGCACGTGAACGGTCACGCGCTCCGGCGCAAACAGGCGGCGGGCCACATCGGCCAGGTACGCCTCGGCTTCCGGCACGGTGGCCAGATGCGGCTCGCCGTGCACTGCCGCGGGCGGCCGGCGCTCGACCACGTGCAGGAGCGTCACGTGGGCGCCGAAACGAGCGGCCATGGCCCGCGCCGCCGGGAGCACACTTTCCGCCAGCCGCGAGCCATCCAGGGGGACTAGCATCCGTTGGAACACGCTAGCCTCCCGCGAACACCTGAACCAGCAGGAACACGTTGAGCCCGATGATCAGCGCCGTGGCCAGGGCGGCCGCAGCGGTGGTGAGCGGGTGATTGGCGAGGTCGCCCATCAGGTCGCGCCGCCGTGTGAAGAGCACCAGCGGGATCAGGGCAAACGGCAGACCGAAGCTGAGCACCACCTGACTGATCACCAGGGTGCGCGTGGGGTCGAGGCCGGCCGCGATCACGATGAGCGCGGGCAGCATGGTGACCAGCCGGCGCAGCCACACGGGAATGCGCCGGTGGAGGAACCCCTGCATGATGACCTGCCCCGCCATGGTCCCGACCGTTGATGAGGAGAGCCCTGATGCCAGTAGCGAAACCGCGAACACCGCACTGCTCAACCCGCCGAGCAGGGGAACCAGTGTGCGGTGCGCCTCCTCAAGTGTGCCCACCTGCGTCAACCCGTGGGCATGGAATGTCGTCGCGGCCATGACCAGCATAGCACCGTTCACGAGCCCGGCAATGCTCATAGCGATCAGCACGTCCACGACCTCGAACCCGAAGAGCCGCCGCATCTGCCGCGGCGTCTGCGGCACGATCCGGTGCTGCGTCAGCGAGGAGTGCAGGAACACTGCATGGGGCATCACCGTGGCGCCCAAGATGCCCGCCGCCAGCAGCACGCTCTCCGCCCCATTGAACCTCGGGCGAGCGATGCCGCCCAGGATGGCCGCCAGGGGAGGCCTCTCCAGCCCCAGCTCGATCAGGTAGCAGACGGCGATGACCCCGACGAAGGCCGTGATCACCACTTCGAGGGGGCGGAAGCCACGCCGCTCCACGGCCAGAATGAGGAAGGTGATCGCTCCGGTGAGTAGCCCGGCGGGCAGCAACGGGAGGCCGAACAGAAGATAGAATCCCACCGCGGCACCGACGAATTCGGCCAGGTCCGTGGCCATGGCCACGATTTCACTGACGCCCCACATCGCCCAGACTAGAGGACGCGAAAACTGATCCCGGCACATCTCGGCCAGGTTGCGCCCGGTCGCGATACCCAGTTTTGCTGACAAGGCCTGCACCAGCATCGCAGTCAGGTTACTGGCGGCGATCACCCAGAGCAACTGCAGGCCAAACTTGGAGCCAGCCTGGATGTTGGTAGCGAAGTTGCCAGGATCAATGTAGGCGACGGACGCCACGAACGCCGGGCCGAGGAACGGCAGCACGCGCGCGAGCCCGCGGCGCCGCCCGCGGCCGGCCAGAACGGCGCTCGCCGCAGCAACCGTCGCCCTGTCGCCGGGTCGGACGCTCAGCGCTTTGGCCCCGGGAGGGATCTCAGGAGGCGTGGCGCGACCCATTGGTGTGGAATAAGGAATTTAGCCTCTGCTAAATGCCGCTTCTACGGTACGCCTTTCATCCAGACCCGTCAAGGTCGGGCCAGGCGTGTTCGGGGTAGCTGACCGATTTTCAACCAATTCGGGACCGTCCTTGTATGGCGCGGCCGGCCCTGATCTCCCAGACTGGAGGCAGACGTTCGACACGGCCACAGCGAGGGGGTGTCCGGATGAAGGGCAGGTTGCTCCACCGCATGGCGCTGGCGCTGATCCCGGTCGGGCTGCTGACCAGCGTGTCCCTGGCGTTCTCGGTGATGAGGCGCCCACCGGCCGCGACCACCGAGGTTCCACCCGACGAGGTGATGCAGCCCGCCGAGATCCTGCCGCCGCAGCCCGTGAGCACGAGCCCGGCGCCTCCCAAGACGCTGGTCGTGCAGCAGAGCCCCTCGACGACGCCACCTCCGGCGACTGAGACCGCGCCGGCCGAGCAGGTCCAGCTTCCGGCTGAGCTGGTCGAAGAGCCACTCCCCGAACTCGTCGTGGACAAGACGCCGCTCCATGCGGCCATGGGTGAACTGGAACGGGCGGCCGAGCAGGCGAAGCTCGCCGTGACCGCGCTCGACCCCGACAGCCAGCGGCGCCACATTCAGGAAGCCGTCAACATCCTCGCGGGCTTCGCCGATCCGGCCTTCCGGGCGACGAGCCCGTCCGCCAGCGCCGACACGTACAAGGGTGTCCGGCCGCTGCTGATCGAGGCACGGGTGAAGCGCGAGGCAGCCGAGGTGCAGTGGATCGCGGCCGTCCAGCAGCAGATGGAGGCGCGCGCGAAGAAGCTGGCCGAGATCGCCCAGGCCGGCGGCAGCGTGCCGCTCCCGCAGGCCACTACCGACCTCTCGTCGGCGGTGGGCCCCAGCGGCGTGCTGGGGACCCGCGGCGTCCGGGTGGAGGAGCAGGCGGTGGAGGTCATCGGCCGCGCCATCCGGCAGTCCACCGAAGCCATGGCTGCCCCCGACCAGGCCACGTCCATCATGGAGGCGGTGGTCCGGCAGCTGGAGGTAGCCCGGAAGATCGTCCAGATCGCGATCGACCGCTAGGGCTCCGCGCGGCTCTCCGGCTCCGGTCACACCAGTGATCGGCCGCGCGGTCCGCAGGAGGCGCGTCCCGACAACGCGCCTCCTGCTCCTTTTGGCTGGGGATCTGGGCAGCGTACTATACTGGGAACGTGGTCCGGTTCAGCCTCAGGCGGAAGTTCGTCCTGGCCTTCCTGGGTCTGGCGGTGCTGTTCGCCGTCATGTTCGGGGCTCTGGCCGCCTATCGCCTGCGGCAGGCACTGCTGGAGCAGGTGAGAATCCGCGCCAAAGTGGTCGCCGAGGAGTTCGCCCGCGAGGCCGGCCGGTTCATTGTCACCCCCGAAGGTCAGACCGAGGAGACGACCAGCAGTCGGATCACGCGCCGGCTGGTGGCCGGCACCGTGCTCTACGCCCAGATCGTGCGCGACGGCCGGGTACGGTTCGCCGACGGGCGGACGTGGTTGGTGGAGCCCGCGCCGCCGCTGGATCGGCCATTCGTGGTGTTCGAGCGCACAACGCCGTCTCGGACCCCCTATCTAGATATCTTTCGGGCCATCCCGGAGTTCACGCTCGACCAGCAGACCTATGTGCGCATCGGGTTCTCGCTGGCCGACGCCTACGCCCGGATCGACGAGGAAACCACCCGCATCGCAGCGGGCAGCCTGCTGCTGGTCGTCGCGGGGGCATTCGCGGCCCTGTTGCTGCAGCGGGCCATCGTCGGGCCCCTGGACCGCATGATCGCCACGATCCGCACGCTGCAGCGCGGCGACTATTCGGCCCGGGTCACGGCCCGAACGAACGACGAGCTGCGAGTGCTGGCCGACGAGTTCAACACCATGGCCCAGGCGATTCAGACCCGGGACGTGGAGCTGGCGCGGATCAACGAGGCGCTGCGGAAGGCCAACCGAGTCAAGGACGAGTTCTCCGCGGCCATGAGCCACGAGCTCAAGACCCCGTTGCACGCCATCCGCGCCTATGCCCAGTTGCTGCTCGAAGGGATCGACGGGCCGCTCACCGAGGCCCAGCGGCAGGACGTCGAGGCCATCCTGGCCGCCGGTGATCATCTCCTCCACCTCATTGAAGGCATCCTGCGCTATTCGGCGCTGGAGGCCGGCGTGACCGCGCCGCAGATTACCACAGTGGATGCGGCCGCGGTGGTGGAGCAGGCCCGCCAGAACGTCGCCCACCTGGCCAGGTCGAAGGGGCTCCCGATTCACACCCGCGCATCCGACGGGCTCGTGGTCCGGGCCGATGAAACCATGCTGCGCCAGATCCTCATCAACCTGTTGCACAACGCCATCAAGTACACCAGCCAGGGACAGATCACCCTGACCACATCGGCGCAGGACGGCCAGGTGGTCTTCGCGGTCACCGACACCGGCTCGGGGATCGCGCCGGGCCACGAGCACGAGGTCTTCGAACCGTTCCGACGGGCCGGACATGCGGGCCGACGGGAGATCGACGGCATCGGCCTGGGGCTGGCGGTCGCGAGGCGGTACGTCGAGCAGCAGGACGGCCGCATCTGGTTCGAGCGGGCCGCCGGCGGCGGGACGACCTTTTACGTGACCCTGCCGGCCGGCGATCGGCCATGAAGATCCTGGTCGTGGAGGACGACGCGCGGTCCCGCGACCTGCTGATCAAGTATCTGGGCGCCAGGGGCCACCAGGTGACAGGTACCGGTGACGGCCGAGACGCCCTGGCCGCCGCCCGCGCCACGGAGCCCGATCTGGTCCTGCTGGATGTCAACCTGCCGGGTCTCGATGGGTGGGACGTGCTCCGGGCGCTGCGCGGTTTCAGCCGCGTGCCGGTCATCATGGTGACGGTGCGCGACGCGCCCCAGGACAAAGTCACCGGGCTGGAGGGCGGCGCCGACGACTACGTCACGAAACCCTTCGATCTGCGCGAGCTGGACGCGCGTATCGCGGCGGTCATGCGCCGCTACCAGGCCTCTCAGGCCCCGGCTCTTGGCGCCGGCGAGGTGACGATCGACGACGAGCGCAAGTACGTCGAGGTCCGGGGCCGGCCGGTGCAGCTCTCGCCCAAGGAGTTCGAGCTCCTCCGCCTGCTGGCGTCCAGACCGGGCAAGGTCTTCTCCACGGAGGAGATCCTGGCGGCGGTGTGGCCCGACCGATCCGCAGCGGCCGCCGAGGACGTCAAAAAGTACGTGCACATGCTGCGCAACAAGATCGAGGCCGACCCTTCCGCCCCGCGGCTCATTGTCACGGTCCGGGGCTTCGGCTACCGCTTCGCGCCCACAGTGGAGGCGGAACGCTAGAGTCGGGTATACTGAGGGAGGCGCGCTTCAGGACGACCGCGGAGGGGTGCGAGAGTGGCCGATTCGGCACGCCTGGAGAGCGTGTAGGCGGGCTAAACCCTGCCTCGTGGGTTCAAATCCCACCCCCTCCGCCAGAGATGAGACGGCGTGGGCAGACTGCGAGACAGCTTGAGCCGGGTACCGGTTGACTGGCGGCGCCTGGGCCGCGGTATCTTCGACT
Source organism: Candidatus Fervidifonticultor quintus (assembly GCA_031459535.1). Lineage (GTDB taxonomy): Bacteria > Sysuimicrobiota > Sysuimicrobiia > Sysuimicrobiales > Humicultoraceae > Fervidifonticultor_A > Fervidifonticultor_A quintus. Next base: position 20,982 of record JAVKIJ010000021.1, read on the forward strand.
TCGCCAAGACCCTGGTCGTGGCGTTCGTCCTCGCGCAGCTCGTCATGGTGTCCGTGGCGCAGGCGTTCCAGGTGGAACAGTACTCCATGGAGCCCACCCTGCTGCCCCACGACCGGGTGCTGGTCAACAAGCTCATCTACCGCATCCGGCCGCCGGACCGCGGCGATATCATCGTCCTGCGGTACCCGCGCGATCCCGGCCGCAACTATATCAAGCGCATTGTCGGCCTACCCGGCGACACGGTGGAGATCCGCGGCGGGCATCTGCTCATCAACGGCGTACCCATCGAGGAGATGTACGTGAACGGCACGCCGTCGGGAGACTACGGACCCGAGAGCGTACCGGCTGACTCGTTCTTCGTTCTGGGGGACAACCGGAACAACAGCGAAGACAGCCGGGCCTTTGGCTTCCTGCAGAGGGACCTCGTGGTGGGCCAGGCGATGTTGATCTACTGGCCGCCCAGCCGGATCCGCCTGCTGCGGTCGCCGTAGCGCCCTCGACGGGCCGGGCGCTGCGGGAGTGGCGCCTACTCCTCCTCCCAGGTCTCGCTTCGCTGCTCCTCTCGCTCACGGATCTGCCAACGGATGGCCTTCCCGATGAACGTCTTGGGGATCTCGCTCACGATCTCGATGCGCCTGGGCACCTTGTAGGCCGAGAGCCGCTGGGCGCAGAAGTCGCGCAATTCCCGCCGCAGCATCCTGGGGTCGCCGGCATCCTTGGGCACGACGTGAGCCACGAGCATTTCACCGCGCATGCGATGGTGCACGCCCGCGACAGCGGCCTCCTTCACCTTCGGGTGCTCGTACAGCACTTCCTCGACTTCGCGAGGAAAGACCTTGAAGCCGCCGATATTCACCATGTCCTTCTTGCGGTCCTCGACGTAGAAGAAGCCGTCCTCGTCCATCCGGCCGATGTCGCCGGTATAGAGCCAGCCGTTACGGATGGCCCGGTCGGTCTCCACCGGATTGTTCCAGTAGCCCATCATGACCTGCGGCCCCCGCACCACGATCTCGCCCACCTCACCGGGCCGCAGCTCGCGGGTGCCCCCCTCGAGATCAACAATCTTCGCGTCCGTCGAGGGCACCGGGATGCCGATAGATCCGGTCTTGCGCGTGCCGTAGATGGGGTTGGCGTGGGTGAGGGGCGAGGCCTCGGACATGCCATAGCCTTCCACGAGCCGGCCGCCGGTGAGCTCCTCGAACCGGCGCTGCACCTCCAGCGGCAGTGGCGCCGAACCCGACACGCACGCCTTGATGGACTTCAAGTCGTACTTCTCCACGTCCCGCAACTGGTTGATGGCCATGTACATCGCGGGCGCACCCGGGAAGATCGTCGGCCGGTATTTGGGCACGGCCGCCGCCACGGTCTTGGCCTCGAACAGCCGCATGAGCAGCATGATGTTGGCCGCCGCCACCGCGGCCGCCAGCACCATGCAGATGGTCATGCCGTAGACGTGAAAGAAGGGGACCACGGACAGGATGCGCTCTTCGCCCTCCTTCAGGTCGGTCAGCCATGCTGCGGCCTGCAGCGTATTGCACACCACGTTGCGGTGGGTGAGCGTCGCGGCCTTGGGGACGCCGGTGGTACCGCCGGTGTACTGCAGGACCGCGGGGTCGCTCTGGCTGATGGGGGGCCGCTCCTCCAACCTGGGGGCCGCCAGCATCGAACGAAACGGGATCACGCCGGGGCCGGGCGGTAAGACATCCCCTTCCTTGCGCGCCCGCGCCAGGCCGTAGAGCAGGCGCCACTGGAGCGGGAAGAAGTCGTGGATGTTCGTGACGATCACCGCCTGCAGGTCGGTATGGGGCCGCACCTCGTCCAGATGTCGGAACAGGCGGGAGATCACCACCGCGAAGCGCGCGCCCGAGTCTTTCAGGTTGAACGCCAGATCCCGACCCCGGTACAACGGATTGGTCTGCACCAGCACGCCGCCAGCCTTCCAGATCCCAAACGCGGCGATGACGAACTGCGGGCAGTTGGGGAGGATCACCGCGACCCGTTCCCCCGGCCGCAGGCCGCGGCGGAGCAGGGAGGTGGCGAACCGATCGGTCAGATCGTCGAGTTGTGCGTACGACAGACGGCGGTCGAAGTTGGGGCCGACCTGGATGACGGCCAGGTGGCGGGGAAATTTGCGCGCGCTCCGGTCCAGGAATCCGTAGATCGGGTGCGAGGGAAACTCCAGCGTGCGCGGAACGTTCGGCTCGTAGAATCGGTGCCAGGGCCGCTCATAATGCGGGTGGGTGGTCGCCACAGCCTCCTCCTGGCGAATGGACCTCGGGCCATTGGCCTTCTGCAACGCGAGGGGCGAATCCTCTGCTTCCGCGCCGGCCGCCACCGGCTCCGCTCTCGACGGCAGGCTGAGGCAGGCCGTGCTATGATGCTCTTGGCCGTGCTAGGCGGGGAGCTAGCGGTTCCCTGTACCCGCAATCCGCTACAGCGGGGCTGAACCCCCGTCCAGAGGCGGCATCTCTTGGGGCCAGGCCCTCGTGCGCAGCGAGGAAGGCCGGGTCCTGTGCAACGGGAACTGACCAACCCCGCCAGGCCCGGGAGGGAGCAACGGTACGTCAGCCATCCCGTGTGCCGCAGGGACACCTGGCCGGAGCCGGCGGCGGGGATACCGCCCGGGGGGTGACCGTCGACGGCGGGTGCACGGCCATTCCCTTCGCTGTTGCGACCCGGTCTGCGACGCCTGCCCATGGGGCATAACGGTTGTGGATACAAGGGAAGGCGAGATCGGTGCGCGAGACTCTCACCCTGCCCGAGGGCTATCGCATCCAGGAAGCCGGTGAGGACGTCCGGCTCTACGGCCCGCGGGGCGTGCTGCTGCAAGAGGTGCGCCGCGGCCAGGCCGCCGCAGACACTCTGGCCGCTCGGGCGTGGCAGGAAGCCTGGCGCGACGTCGAGCGCGAACTCACGGACGAGGTCCGGGCCTTCCGCCAGGGTCACCGCCCCCTGCGCACGCTGAAGCGACTGCGGCAGTACTTCCGCATGCTGGACGCGCTCGAGCGGCCGCCGGTCGACCTCCACGCAGAGGTACACCGCAACCGCATGGCCGCCGGTCTGGCCATGGTTGCCTCGGCGGTACTGATGGCTGTCACGCTGCTGGCGACGCAGCCGTGGCGTGCTGCGGGCCCCGGGCAGCCCCCGCAGGACGGACGGCCCACGCCCGCCGGCCCCGGCATTGCGAGACGACCTGCGAACCGGATTCCGGCTCCGGCCGCAGACAAGCGGGCCCACCGCAGGGCCCCGGACCAGGCCAGAGGGGCGGCTCCCCGGGACCGGGTGGGCGGGGCCGTGCATCCGAAACGGACTGCGCGCGCCCCCGCGGCGCGCAGTCCGATGAGGCGGTACGTGGTGAGCTTCGGCGAGTTCGCCAGCCAGGCGGCGGCAGAGGTCAGCATGCGCCTGATCCGCAGCAAGGGGTACGTGGTGCACGTCATGCGCATCGGGGGCTCCTACCACGTCATCACGGGGCCGCGCGAGCGGACCGATGCTGAGCGCCTGGCCGGCGCGCTGCAGGAGATCGGGCTCCCCGCCCGGGCACAGCCGATCAGCACCGTACAGATGTAGGGCGACGCCCGGACACGCCCGGACGAACCGGCCCGCCCGTGCGGCTGCCGTCCCCTCCGAGACTTGACAGGGGGACGGGCTGCATGGCACCCTTTGAGTGACCCCCCGACTGAGTGATCAATCACTCATAACGAGTGATCGATCACTCGGGGACTTAGGTCATGCCGCACCTCACCACAGACGCCCGGGAAGCCCTCACCGGCGCCCGGCGCCGGCAGATCCTTGAGGCCGCTACCCGGGTCTTTGCCGACAAAGGGTACGCCGCGGCCACAGTGCGCGACATCGCGCGGGCGGCGCGCATCGCCGAGGGCACCATCTACAACTACTTCAAGAGCAAAGAAGATCTCTTGATTCACATTCCGGGACAGATCGCGGGACCGGCCTTCGAGAGGCTCGCCCTGGACCTGGCCGAGGCACGAACGCCGCAGGACGCGGAACGCCACCTGATGGCGCTGGGCCAGGACATCGTGCAGCGGATCAGCGCCAACGTCCGGTTCGTCAAAGTCTTCCTCTCGGCGCTGCCCCACCTGAGCCCGCGCGCGCGGCGTGAGTATCTGCGCCTGCTGCCCCTGGCGGCCTCCACGGCCCTGGAGGCGCACCTGCGGCAGGGCATGGCCGTGGGCATCTACCGAGAGGATCTCGACCCGTCGGTCGTCGCGCGCACCCTGCCCGGCATGCTGCTCATGTTCGTGGTGATTCAGGAGATCATCCTGGGCGAGCGGGCCCCGTCTGCGGGGTACGAGGCCGTGGTGCGAGAAAACGTGCGGGTCTTCTTGGACGGAATCCGCGTCCACGGGGCGCCCTATCCAGAGAGGTGAGCGATTCATCATGGCGCGTCTGCTGGTGACACTGATGCTCGTCGTAGGTCTGATCGGCTTTGCCGGCGGTCGTACGCCGCTGGCGGCGCAAACACCCGGGACGGCGCAGGCCCAGCCAGGACGGCCGATCACCCTGGCCGAAGCGCTGGCCCTGGCAGCCCAGCACAACCACAGCCTCCGCGTGGCGGCGTTCGAGGTGACGGTGGCCCGCAGTCAGGCGAACCAGGCCGAGGCGCTGCGGCGTGGGCTGCTGACGTTGGGCGCGACCTACACGCGCATCAACGAGCGGGCCGGCTCGACGATTGTGATCCCGCCGATTCCCGGGATCACACCCTCGCCGATCACGATCACACTGCCACCCCCAGACCCCAACATCTACTCGGTGGGCCTGACCTATCAGGTGCCGCTGATCTCCGGTGGTCGAAATGAGGCGCAGCTGGCGCTGGCCCAGGCCAATCTGAGGGGGGCGGAGGCGGCGCTGGAGCGCGTCAAGCAGCAACTCGTCCTCGAGGTCCGCCAGGCGTACTTCTCGGTGCTGCTGGCGCAGGCCGGCCTGGAGGTTGCCCAGCGCACCGTGGCGGCGGCCGAGGAGAACCTGCGGGTGGCCCGCGCCCGGGTGGCGGCCGGGGTCTCCCCACGCTTCGACGAGGTGCAGGCCGACGTCAACCTGGCCAACGCGCGTCAGGGGCTAATCCGGTCGCGCAACAGTCTGGCCCTGGCGCTGCACGGCCTGAACGCGGTGATGGCGCAGCCACTGGATACGGTCTGGCAGCCGCGCGAGGTCATGACTGTCACGCCGGTGCGCAGCGACCTGGCGGCGCTGCTCCGCCGGGCGCTCGAGGCCCGGCCGGAGGTGGCCGAGCTGCGCGCTCGCCTGGCCGCGGCGCAGGCAGCCATCGAGCTGGCGCGGGCGGGGACGCGGCCGACCGTGGCCCTCCAGGCCAGCGGCGCATACGGCAACAGCACAGGCACCACCGCGTCCACCGCGGCGGCGGCGGGGTGGAGCGTCACGCTGGCGGCGACACTGACGCTCTTCGACGGAAACCTGACCGGCGAGCGCATCCGGGAAGCCGAGGCGCGCGTCCAGCAACTGCAGGTCACCGAGGCGCAACTGCGCGCGGGGATCGAACTGGAGGTGCGCCGGGCGGTGCTGACCGTCGCCGCCGCAGCCGAGGAGGTGGCCACTGCGGAGGCGACCATCGCGCAGGCCCAGGAAGGCTTTCGCATCGCCACCGTGCGGTTCGCCGCTGGCGTGTCCACGAACCTGGAGGTCGTCCAGGCCCAGGCCGCGCTGTCGCTGGCCGAGGCCAACCGCATTCAGGCTCTGTTCAACCTCAATGCGGCCCGGGCCCAGCTCGAGCGCGCCGTGGGCGGGCCGGTGGAGTGACGGTGCATGGGGCGACGTTTGCTACCAACCCTGCTGCTCCTCGCAGTCGTCGGTGCCGGGCTGGCAATCTGGCGCCGGGCGGGTGGTCCGCAGACCCAGGGCATGCTGAGGGCGTGGGGCACGGTGGAAGCCACCGAATGGAGCGTAGCCAGCAAGGTTCCCGGCCGCATCACCCAGCTCCTGGCGCCCGAGGGGTCGGAGGTGACTGCCGGCCAGGTCATCGCGCGGCTCGACGCGGCGGAGATGGACGCCATGGTGGCCCAGGCGCGCGCATCGGTGGATGCGGCGCGGGCGCGCCTCGCGCAGGCCGAGCGCGCCCTCCTGGCGCAGCGTCGCCAGACCGACGCGGCCGTAGCGCAGGCCCAGGCGCAGGTCGCCGCGGCGCGTGCCCGCATTCCCCAGGCGGAGAGCGCGTGGGAGTGGCAGGCCCAGCAGGTCGCCCGGCAGGTGGATGCGGCTCGGGCGCAGGTCGCCGCGGCGGAACGCGCGGCCGAGGCGGCCCGCGCCAACGTGGCGGCCCTTGACGCCAATCTGGTCCGCTCGCAGCAGGACCTCCACCGCGTCGAGCAGCTCTACCGAGAGGGCGCCGTAAGCGCTCAGCAGGTCGACGCGGCCCAGGCGCAGGTCAAGGCCCTGCGTGCCCAGCGGGACGCCGCGCTGGCTCACGAAGCTGCTGCCGCCCGGCAGGTGACGCAGCTCGAGGCGGCGCTGCAGGCGGCCGAGGCGAACCGCCTGCAGGTGAGCATCCGGCAGCACGACCGCTCTGTCGCCGTCGCCCAGCTCGAGCAGGCCCGGGCAGCGCTGCAGGCTGCCCGCGTGGGCTACGACCTGGTGCGCCAGCGGCAGGAGGAGGTGGCCGCAGCGCGTGCACAACTGGCGCAGGCGACAGCCAGTTTGCACCTGGTGGCGGCACAGTACGACCACACGATCCTGCGGGCCCCGGGGGACGGGGTGGTCGTGACCAAGAGTGTCGAGGTCGGCGACGTGGTCGCGGCCGGCCAGCGGCTGGTGTCCATCGCGCGGCTGGACCAGGTGTGGCTGCGCGTCTTCATTCCCGAGGCCGACCTGGGCCGCGTGCGCATCGGACAGTCTGCCCGGGTGTACGTGGACGCGTTCCCGGGCCGGGCGTTCGCCGGGACGATCACCGAGATCAGCCAGCGCGCCGAGTTCACCCCGCGCAACGTGCAGACGCGGGAGGAGCGCGTCAAGCAGGTGTTCGGGGTCAAGATCACGCTTGAGAACCCCGAGCGCGTGCTGAAGCCCGGCATGCCCGCCGACGCGGTCATCGAGACGGCACAGCGCCCCTAGCCGGACCGTGGACCCCGCGATCGTCACCGAGGGCCTGACGCGGCGTTTTGGTCACCGTCTCGCCGTGGACCACATCTCGCTGACCATTGGGGTCCGGGAGATCTTCGGCGTCATCGGGCCAGATGGCGCGGGCAAGACCACGTTCTTCCGGATGCTGGCCACGGTGCTGGAGCCAACCGGCGGCAGCGCGCGCGTGGCGGGCGCAGACGTCACAAGCGCCCCCGAGGCCGTCAAGGCCCGCATCGGGTATATGCCGCAGGCATTCGCGCTGTATCCGGACCTCACGGTGCTGGAGAACCTGCGGTTTGTGGCCGATGTGTACGCGGTGCCCCGCTCGGTCCTCTCAGAACGCGCGGAGCGCCTGCTGTCCAGTAGCCGGATGGGCCCATTCCGCCACCGGCTGGCAGAACACCTCTCGGGGGGCATGAGGCAGAAACTGGCTCTGGCCGCCACGTTGATTCACCAGCCGGAGGTCCTCCTGCTCGACGAGCCCACTACCGGGGTGGACCCTGTCTCACGACGCGAGTTCTGGCAGATCCTCTACGACCTCAACCAGCAGGGGATGACCGTGGTGGTGGCCACGCCTTACATGGACGAGGCCGAGCGGTGTGCGCGCGTGGCGCTGCTCCACCAGGGCCGCACCCTCACCGTGGACACGCCTGCGGGAGTCAGGGCCCGGATGCGGGGAACGGTGCTTGAGGTGACGGCGACCCCGCGGAGGGCGGCGTTGACCGCGGCGCGGGCGCTGCCCGGCGTGATGGGCGGCACCGTGTTCGGGGCCAACCTGCACCTGGTCGTCTCGGGGCCGGACCTCGCGGACGAGCTGCGGGCCGGGCTCGAGCGCCGCGGCATCGCGGTCGGGGCCATCCGACCCATCGAGCCGTCCCTGGAAGACGTCTTCATCTCGCTGATGTCCCAGAGGGCCGACGATGCCCGCTGACGCCGCGGTCGAGGCCCGGGGCCTGACGAAGCGCTTCGACGACTTCGTTGCGGTGGACCACGTGGATCTGACCATCGCCCGCGGCGAGATCTTCGGGTTCCTGGGACCCAACGGCTCGGGCAAGACCACCACGATCCGGATGCTGGGCGGCCTGCTGCTCCCCAGCGAAGGCTCCGTGTGCGTGCTGGGTTGTGACGTCGTCGCCGAACCCGAGACCGTCAAAGCCCGCATCGGATACATGAACCAGCGTTCGAGCCTCTACAACGACATGACCGCGGTGGAGCTGCTGCACTTCTACGGGCAGATCTACGGCCTCGACGGCAGGCGCCGACGCCAAGCGGTGGACGCCTGGCTGGATCGGACCGGGCTGGCGGACCGGGGTCGCGACCTGATCGGCACCCTGTCCGGCGGTTGGCGGCAGCGGCTGGCGTTGGGCTGCGCGGTGCTCCACCATCCGGAACTGCTGCTGCTTGACGAGCCCACCTCGGGCACCGACCCGGTGCAGCGTCGCGAGTTCTGGGAGCTCATCTACCGATTTGCCGACGAGGGGACCACGGTCCTGGTCACCACTCACTACATGGACGAGGCCGAGCACTGCGCTACGCTGGCGTTCATCCACGCGGGCCGAATCATCGCCCAGGGAACGCCGTCGAGCCTCAAGGCCACCGCCATGCGCGGCGGCGTCCTGGAGGTCGTCGCCGACCCCTGGATGCGGGCCATGAACCTGCTGCGCCGCTTCCCCGAGGCACGCGAGGCCGCATTGTACGGCGTGGCCATCCACGTCGTGGTCGACGACCCGGCCACAGCCGTCGGGCGCGTGGCCCGATACCTGCAAGAGGGCGGCGTCACGGTCCACCGGGTCGAGCCGCGCGCACCGTCCCTGGAGGACGTGTTCGTGTCGCTGGTCGAGCCCCAGGCGCGCACTGAGGTGCGCGCTGCCTTTGGCGGTGAGGCCGTCAAAGGTGCGGGGGGAGAACTGCCCCGTGGATGAGCGGCGCGGGGGGCGTCGGACCGTGGGTGGGTTCCGCCTGGAGGGCCCGCTGGCGGCGCGGCGGCTGGGCGCGATCATCGCCAAGGAGTTCATCCAGCTCGTCCGGGACCGCCGGACCCTGGCCATGGCGCTGCTGATGCCGGTCATCCAGCTCCTGCTGTTCGGCTACGCGATCACCACGGATGTGGAGCACCTGCCGACCGTCGTGCTCGATCAGTCTCGCAGTCAGAACAGCCGCCAGCTCATCCAGCGCTTCGTCAATTCGCGCTACTTCCATATCCGCGCCCACGCCCGGAATCTGGACGAGGTGGAGGCAGCCATCGACCGCGGGGATGCGCGGGTCGGGATCGTGATCCCGGCCGATCTCGACCGGCAGCTCGCCGCCGGTCGCCCCGCCCACGTCCAGGTGCTGGTGGATGCCTCTGATCCCCTGATCGCCCGCAGCGCCCTGGCCACCGCGGAGTCCCTGGGCCAGCTCGCGTCGCTGGAGATTGTGGCGCGGCGGCTGCCCGGTGCGGGCCAAGCCCTGGAGCTGCCGCTGGAGGTCCGCACCCGTGCCTGGTACAATCCCGACCTCCGCAGCGTGAACTTCATGGTGCCCGGCCTCCTGGCCGTGGTCTTGCAGATGCTCACCATGATGCTGACGGCCCTGGCCATCGTGCGGGAGCGGGAGTTGGGCACGCTGGAGCTGCTGGTCGCGACGCCGATTAAGAAGAGCGAGCTGATGCTGGGGAAGATCCTGCCCTATGTGGTGCTCGGGTACGGCGATATCACCCTGGCCCTGCTGATCGCCGCGTTCTGGTTCCACGTCCCCATCCGCGGCAGCCTGGCCCTGCTCTACCTGCTGGCGCTGGTCTTCTACCTGGCGTCGCTGGGGCAGGGCGTGATGATCTCCACCATCTCCCGCACCCAGCGCCAGGCCCTGCAGGCATCACTCTTCACGTTCCTCCCGACGATCCTACTCTCGGGTTTCATGTTCCCGCGCGAGGGGATGCCGGCCGTGATCCAGTGGATCGGCTTGGTGCTCCCGTTGACCCATTTCCTCATCATCGTCCGCGGCATCATCCTCAAGGGGATCGGGCTGGGCATGCTCTACCAGCAGGTCATCCCCCTGGCCATCCTGGGTGTGACTTTCTTCGCGGTGAGCGTGCTGCGGTTCCAGAAGCGCCTGGAATGAGTGCGCGGCACGCCAACTAGGGCTCGGGTGGAGTGGGCTCCTGCGCCGGAGGGTCGGCCGCACTCTCGCGCTCGGCGGCCTCCTCCCTGCCCCCTCCGTCCCGCTCGGCCCGGGGCGGCCCGAACCGCCGCAGCCGCTCGGCCAGCTCGCCCAGCCGCCGGCTCACCAGGTAGTTGACGGTCCCCTCGGGGAAGTTGCCCTCGGCATCGGGCTGGCCCGCCGGCATCCCGGTCAGAATCTCCAACCCCTCGTCAATGGACTTGACGGCCCAGAGGTGGAACGTCCCGTCGCGGATCGCCTGGGTGACTTCGTCGTTCAGCATCAGATTCCGGAGGTTCTGGTGGGGCACCACCACGCCCTGCCGGCCGGTGAGCCCCAGCGCCTTGCAGACGTAGTAGTATCCCTCCACCTTCTCGTTGACGCCCCCGATGGGCTGGATCTCGCCCTTCTGGTTGACAGAGCCGGTCACCGCGATGCCCTGGTCAATGGGGACGCCGGAGAGCTCCGAGAGGAGCGCGTACAGCTCCGTGGACGACGCCGAATCCCCCTCCACCTCTTCATAGGTCTGCTCGAACGTGATCGAGGCGTTGAGCGACAGCGGCCGCTGCTGCGCGTACCGGCCGCCCAGGTACGCCGCGAGCGTCAGGACCCCCTTGGTGTGGATCCGGCCCGACATCTGCGTCTCCCGTTCGATGTTGACCACACCCCGTCCGCCCACATAAGTGCGCGCCGTGACACGGGAGGGCCGGCCGAAGGCGTAGTCGCCCAGCACGATCACCGATAGCCCGTTTACCTGACCGGTCACTGCGCCGTCAATGGTGACCAGCAGTTGTCCGTCGCGGATGAGCTGGCGGATGCGCTCCTCGATGCGGTTGCTGCGCCGGATGTGCTCCTCAATGGCCCGCTGCACGTGCCGCGCCGACACCACCGCCGCGCCCTCGCTGCGGGCCCAGGCCGAGGCTTCGTAGATCACGTCGGACATCTGGTTGAAGCGCATGGACAGCCGCTGCTGATCCTCGGCGAACCGTGCGCTCTGCTCGAGGCAGCGGGCCACGGCCCCACGGTCGAACGGGAGCAGGCCCTCCCGACGGCAGATGGCCCCAATGGCCCGCGCATACTCGACCATGGACTCCGGCGTGCGCTCGATGTCCGTGTCGAAGTCGGCCTTGATCTTGAACAGCTTCGGGAAGTCGTCGTCGTACAGGTAGAGCAGATGGTAGATCAGGGGCACGCCGATCAGGATCACCTTGACGTTGAGCGGGATCGGCTCGGGACGCAGCGTCGCCGTGGCAAACAGACCGTACTGCTCCGCAATGTTCTCCACGCGGATCTCTCGGCTCTTGAGGGCCCGTTTCAAACCCTCCCAGGCAAACGGCGAGGTGAGCAGGTCTCGCGCCTGCAGGATCAGGTATCCACCGTTGGCCCGGTGCAGCGCGCCGGGCTTGATCATGGTGAAGTCGGTCACCATGGCGCCGAACTCGCCGCGGTACTCGGCTTTGCCGAAAAGGTTATAGTACGTCGGGTTGAGCTCGTGGACCACCGGAGCGCCCCTGGTCTGGCTGTGATCGATGAGGAGGTTGACCCGGTAGCGGGTGAACTCGACCCGCCGGGCCAGGAACGGCAGGGGCGGCGGCTGCTCGCTCTCCTCCCGGAAGTCGTCGTGGTGCTCCACCACGTCGGCCAGCAGGCGGTCGAGCCACTCGACGATGCGCGGCTGCTCGGCGAACCGCTGCTTGAGCGCGTCCACCGCGTGGCTGGCCACCGATTTCACCGCGGCACGCTCCAGTTCCCCCACGGCTTCCCTGGCTTCGCGCTCGATGCTGCGCACCTTGCGCGTGGCCTCGGCCACGCTCTCCTGCAGTTCCCGCGCCCGCCGCTCCAGCTCCTGGCGGTGCGTGGCGGTGAGCTGCGCGAGTTGCTCGTCGGTGAGGGGCTCACCTGCCGGCGAGATCGGCACCGTCACGATCCCCCCGGGCGTGCGCTGGAGCGCGAAACCCAGCCGCCGTGCACCCTGTTCCAGTTCGCGCCAGATGACGTTGGCCTGCTGCTCAAACTGCTGGAGCAGACTCGTACGCCTGGCCTCAAAGGTCTCGCTGGCGAAGAGCTTGCGGATGAGATCCTTCAGGTCGGCGACCAGCCGCTCCATCTCCCGACGGAACTCCGCGCCGCGGCCCGGCGGCAGCGAGATGGCCAGCGGCTGGTCTGGCTGCTGGAAGTTGTGGACGTAGATCCAGTCCGGGGGGACCGGCTGTCCGGCCGCCATCTGCGCGGCCTTGCTGTGGGTGTAGGTGGTCCGTCCGGTGCCGGGCGGGCCGCTCACGAAGACGTTGTAGCCGACCTGGGGGACCGTCAGGCCGAAGTCGAGGGCGCGGACGGCGCGATCCTGGCCGATGATGCTGTCGCCAGCCGGCAGCTCCTGCGTGGTCTCGAACGGCAGGTCCTCAGGATGACAGGTCCACCGCACCTGATCGGCGGACACGCGGCGGGCGGTGCGCAGATCCTGGGCAGTCTCCATGGTACGGTGTTGATTCGGGGGGTAAAGGGGGCACTCCTATCGAAGGCATCGCATCGACATCTGTCGGTGCGGGGAGGATCCAGTGGTTGACGTGGCGTTCATCGGCCACTTCGCCCGTGATCGGCTGATCTACCGCGGCACGACCGAGACCGCCTCTGGAGGCGGAGTCTACTACGGTGCTCTGGCAGTCCGCCGCCTGGGATACTCCGTCGCGGTGATCACCAAGCTCCACCCGGACGACTTCGACCGTCTGGAGGAGCTGATACGAGAGGGCATCGAGGTCCATGCGACGGCGGCGCCTCAGACCACCGGCATCGAGAACGTCTACCCCACCCCGGACATGGACCGGCGCATCTGCCGTCCGCTGGGGTTCGCGGGGCCGTTCTCGCTTGAGGACCTCCCCCCGCTGGCCGCCAGGGTGACGATCGTGACGCCGCTGATGGCCGGCGAGGTCCCTGGCGAGGTGGTCCGTGCGCTGGTCGCCCGCGGCCCCGTGGGACTCGATGTGCAGGGGTTCGTACGGGTCCGCGAAGGTGACGAGCTGATCACCCGGGACTGGCCAGCGAAAGAGGCCTACTTGGCGCGCATCACGTTCCTCAAGGTCGACGACGCCGAAGCCGAGGTCCTGACCGGCGAAACGGACATCCACGCGGCGGCTGCGGCGCTGGCCGCGCTGGGCCCGCGTGAGGTGCTGCTCACCCACGGTCGGGGCGTGCTGGTCCATGCGGACGGGCGGTTCTTCGAGGCGCCCTTCGTACCCAGGCGCGTCATCGGGCGCACCGGACGCGGGGACACCTGCTTTGCGACCTACGTGGCCAGCCGGCTGACCCTGGACCCCGGCTCCGCCTGCCGGCTCGCCGCCGCCGTCACCTCTCTCAAGATGGAGCACCCCGGACCCTCCCGCCTGACGCGGGAAGACGCGGAGCGGCTGCTGGCCGGAGAGGGGTAACCCGGCCGTCGAAGCGCGGGCAGGACTCGCGCGGCCCCGTTCGAACAATCTCTGGTGTACCCCAGCGAGTTTCAAGGAGGTGGCATCATGCCAGGCGCGCGCATCACCTTGATTTTGGCGCTGGCGCTGGTCGGCGGGATGCTCTTCGGGCCCACCATGCAGGCGGCAACGACGGCGCCGCTCAAGATCGGGTATCCGGTCTGGGTCGGCTACGGACCCCTGTTCCTGGCCGAGAAGAAGGGCTTCCTCCGGGAGCTCGGTACCGCTGTGGAGTTCGTCCTCATGGAGGACACCAAGCCCCGGTACGTCGCGCTGGCTGCCAAGCGCATCGACGGGCTCATGACCACCATTGACACCGTGGTGCAGCGCGTGAAGCCCGACCTGCAGATGGCGGCGATCCTGCCCATGGACGACTCGAAGGGCGGCGACGGCATCGTGGCCCGCAAGGAGATCAACTCCATCCGCGACCTGAAGGGCAAGAAGGTGGCCTTCAGCGAGGGCTCGGTCAGCCACTTCTTCCTGGCCTATCTGCTGCAGCAGAACGGTATGTCGCTGCGGGACGTCACCATGGTGAACATGACCGCGGGCGATGCGGGCGCGGCCTTCGTCGCCGGCAAGGTGGACGCCGCGGTCACCTGGGAACCCTGGCTCACCAAGGGCAGGCAAGCGCCGCACGGGAAGGTGCTGGTCGATTCGTCGGCCACGCCCAACCTGATCGTGGATGTCCTGGTCTTCCGCAAGGACGTCATCAAGGCGCGGCCCAGGGATATGGAGAACCTGATCAAGGCCTGGGTCCGGGCCGTGGACTTCTGGAAGTCCAACCCCGACGAGGCCAACAAGATCATGGCCGCAGCCGTCGGAGGCTGGCTGAAGGACGCCAAGACGTTCGCGGAGACCCTGACCGGCATCCGGTACTACGACGGGGCGGCGCTGCGGGAGTTCTTCGGCACCCCGGCCGCGCCTGGCCCAGGGTTTCGGACCGCGCAGTTCGCCATCGATCTCTGGACGCAACTAGGCAAGGCGGGGATGAAGGGTATCAAGGCATCCGACATCCTGGACGGGTCGTTCGTGAAGTAGGCCAACACGCCCGCGGAGTGACGAAGGGTCGTTCGTGAAGTGAGGGGGGGCCGCGCCGGCCTCATCGGGCGGCTGGGCGAAGTCCTGCGGCCGCACGAGCCGATCTCCCGCCCGGCATATCTAGCGGGGGTCGCCGCGTCGGCTGCAGGCCTGTTTGCCCTGTGGGCCGGCCTCACCTACGGCGGCTTCGTGGCGCCGCTGTTCCTCCCGTCTCCATCGGACATCGTGCGCGCGGCCGGCGAGCTGATCGCCGACGGCAGCCTGCTGACCCATACTCGGGCTAGCGTGCTCGTCATCGTCACGGGGTGGGCGCTCGCCGTGGTCCTGGCCGTGCCCCTGGGCATCCTGATGGGGACCCTCAAGTTCGTGGAGGCGATCGTCGAGCCAGTGGTGGACTTCGTCCGCTACCTGCCCGTCTCGGCCATGATCCCGCTGCTGATCCTCTACATTGGCATCGGCACCGCCGAGAAGGTCGCGGTCATCTTCATCGGCACGTTCTTCCAGCTCATCCTGCTGATCGCCGACGTCTCGGCCAACGTGCCCAAGGACCTGCTGGACTCGGCCTACACGCTGGGCGCCCGGCGCGGCGACGTGCTGCGCCGGGTGTTGCTGCCCGCCACCCTGCCCGGCGTGATGGACAACCTGCGGATCACCATGGGATGGGCCTGGACGTACCTCATCGTGGCCGAACTGGTCGCCGCCGACCGGGGGCTGGGCTACATGATCCTCGACGCGGGCCGCGGGCTGTTCACCGACCGCATCTTCGTGGGCCTGTTCACCATCGGGCTGCTGGGCTTCGCGTTCGACTTTGCCTTCAAGAGCCTGCACAGGCTGCTGCTGCCGTGGTCGCCGAAGATCTAGAGGCGCCAGACCCGTCACGCCCCGGGGGCCGCCGCGAGGACCGCGACGTGAAGCTCGAGGTGCGCGATCTCAGCGTCGTCTTTACCCGCCGGCGCGGGGGAGAAGTGGTGGCAGTGGACCGGCTGTCGCTGGGCGTACGCGACCAGGAGTTCGTGTCCATCGTGGGGCCGTCGGGCTGCGGCAAGTCCACGCTGTTGCGGATCGTGGCCGGACTGATCCGGCCCACGGCCGGTCAGGTCGTGGTGGACGGCCGTCCCGTGGAGGGGCCGGGTGCTGATCGCGGGATGGTGTTCCAGTCCTACACCCTCTTCCCATGGCTGACCGTCCAGGGCAACGTGGAGTTCGGGCTGCGGCTGCGCGGCGTGTCCGCAGACGAACGCGGCCGGGTGGCGCACCGCTACATCGAGCTGGTGGGCCTGGCGGGCACTGAGCCGGCCTACCCCAAGGAGCTGTCCGGCGGGATGCAGCAGCGGGTCGCGATCGCTCGGGCGCTGGCCAACGAGCCAGCCATCCTGCTTATGGACGAACCCTTCGGCGCCCTGGACGCCCAGACGCGGTCGGTCATGCAGGAGCTGCTGCTGCGGATCTGGGAGCAGACCCACAAGACCGTGCTGTTCGTGACCCACGATATCGAGGAGGCACTGCTCCTCTCTGACCGCGTCTACGTCATGACGGCGCGGCCCGGTCGGATCAAGGCCGAGGTCACCGTCACGCTGCCCCGCCCCAGGGAGGTGGGTGTCATCGACACGCCGGCGTTCATTGCCCTGCGCCAGCAGATCCACGGGTTGATCCGAGAGGAGACGCTACGGGTGCTGGGCGAGGAGCGGGCGAGGTCGGGGGCGGGGGAAGAGGTGCCGAGGCGATGATGCAAGTCTGCATTGCATTCTTGCAATGAACGACATCT
>JAVKIJ010000022.1:0-37437 GCA_031459535.1 Candidatus Fervidifonticultor quintus
CGATCTGGATACCGTCCTGTCGCGCGATGGTGCGCAGGCGCTCCGTGATCTCCCGAAACGAGACCCGGCGGAAATCGAACCGCTGGCAGCGCGACAGCACCGTGGCCGGGATGCGGTGCGGTTCGGTGGTCACCAGCACGAAGACCGTGTGGGCCGGCGGCTCCTCCAGCGTCTTCAGCAGGGCATTGAAGGCGCTGGTGGAGAGCATGTGGACCTCATCGATGATGTAGATCTTGTACCGGCCCTCGGTCGGCGCCAGCACGATCTTCTCCTTAAGATCGCGCACGTCGTCCACGCTGGTGTTGCTGGCGCCGTCGATCTCGATGACGTCCATGCTGACGCCTTTGTTGATCGCCTCGCACTGGGGGCAGGTGTTGTCGGGCGTCGGCGTGGGTCCGTTGGCGCAGTTGAGGGCTTTGGCCAGGATGCGGGCCGTGGTGGTCTTGCCCGTGCCCCGGTGCCCGGCGAAGAGATACGCGTGGGACGTGCGGCCGAACGCGATGGCGTTCTGCAGCGTGCGCGTGATGCGTTCCTGCCCGATGATCTCCTCGAACGTCTTGGGTCGCCAGCGACGGTAGACCGATATGTGGGACACGATAGGCACCTCGGCTCCGTGTATTTCGGCACGGTCTGGACGCCTCCTTGCCCCCTCTGGCGCAGGGCGGGGCCGGGGCGTACCATCAGGGGGAACCCATGCCGAACACCTGAGTGCGTTGATGCCCCCGGCCGCCATCTACCCTGTCCCGCCCACCTCGGAGACCGCGCTCCTGATCCTGGTCTTCTTCCTGGCCCTCGGCGGTCCGTTCTACGTCCTGGTGCTGCGCCCCGTCCGCGGGGAGCGGACCTGGGGGCTGGCCGAGATGGCGGCCATGGCCGTGCTGTTCATCCTGACCCTGCCGCTGGCGGCCTCGGCGCTGGGGATCGGTCTGCCGCTTGGCCTGCGCGACCTCTCGCTGGTCACCATCGTACAGAACGCGCTCCTGGCCGGCGTGCCCGCGTACGTGGCCATGCGCCGCTACGGGTTGCCGGCGGCGTCGCTGGGTCTGCGGGCCGACGGCTGGCCGCGGCACGCGGGGGTGGGCCTCGCGGCGGCGGCGGTGGTGGTGGGGTTGTCCGTGGCCGGTGAGCACGCGGCCGTCTACCTGCTCGGTCTCGTGGAGGGGCCCCAGCAGGCCGCGCTGCGCGCGGCCGCCGAGCACGCCGATGATCCGCTGCTCCCCGTGCTGGGCACGTTGTCCGGTCCGGGGCCCGTGGCGTGGTTCTTCCTTCTGGTATGCGTGGTGGTGCCGGTCGGCGAGGAGATCTTCTTCCGGGGATTCGTCTACGGCGGCCTGCGCGCCCGGTGGGGGGTGCCGGTTGCGGTGCTGGCCAGCGCCCTGTTCTTCGCCGCCGTCCACCTGCAGCTCGTCCACGGGCTCCCTATCTTCCTGCTCGGGGTTGTCTTCGCCTGGGTCTATCAACGCACCGGCAGCCTGGTACCCGCGATCGTCGCCCACGGACTCAACAACCTGATCGCGGTGCTGTCCTTGTGGCGCGGCTGGGGCATCTAGCTGCGCCGGCTAGCTCTCGGCCTTCCTGCGCACCTCGAGCTGGCCGGCGACGCCCATGACGTGGAAGCCGCTGTCGGCGAACACGGTGTTCCCGGTCACCGACCGCGACAGGTCGCTGGCCAGGAACACAGCCACGTCGCCGATATCATCGATGGTGACGTTACGGCGCAGCGGCGCGATCTCCTCGACCGCGTCCCGAAACCCGGTGATGCCCTTCACGGCGCTGGCCGCCAGCGTGCGGATCGGGCCCGCCGAGATGGCGTTGACCCGCACGTGGCTCGGCCCTAGCTCGGCGGCCAGGTAGCGCACCTCGGTCTCCAGTGCGGCTTTCGCCACGGCCATGACGCCGTAGGAGGGCACCACGCGCTCCACGGCGTTGTACGTCAGGGTGATGATGCTGCCGCCTCCGCCGGCCTCCAGCAGCGGTCTGGCCGCCCCGGCGCACCGGATGAGCGAGTACGCGCTGATATCCAGCGCCTGCGCGTAGCCCGCCCGGGAGATCTCCGAAAAGGGGCGCGCGAGCTCCTCGCGGCCGGCAAACGCCACGCAGTGGACCAGAACATCGAGGGCGCCCCAACGATCCTGCAGCCCGGCGAAGACTGCAGCAATCTCGTCATCGCTGGTGACGTCGCAGGGGAAGCAGGGAAAGCGGTCGGCTCCGCCCAGCTCGGCGAGCAAGCCCACGAGGTTCTCCCGCAGCCGCTCGCCCTGGTAGGTAAACGCCAGGATGGCGCCCTCCCGGTGGAACGCCCTGGCGATACCCCACGCGATGCTACGGTTGTTGGCCACGCCCATGATCAGGGCGCGCTTCCCCCCAAGGAGCATGGTTCACCCCTGGAATGACGGAGCAGGACCGGCGGTCCGGTATCCCGGTTCGGGGCGGTGAGGCGCTCTCCCTGCCGGGCGCGCGCTCACTGGCCGTACCACTCTTTCCGCCAGGTCCGTAGCATCGCCATCTCCCGCCGTTCGACCGCCGCGATGGTGCGGGCCAGGGTCTTGAAGTCCGCCCCGGCGCCCTTCTGGAGCACCAGGTCGGCGATGGCCGCATTCAGCTCGAAGCGGGCGATCATTAGGCTCAGGTAGCGTCGCTCCAGCGGCGCGCCGCGGAGCTGGCGCATCTGTTTGACGTCGGCGGTGACCACGTTGACGCCCCGCCGGCCTGGGGATGCACCCGCCGCAGCGAGCAGCGCCAGCAACTGCTTGACCTGGCCGTTCTTGCGCTCGACCATGCGCTGATTCCACTGCAGTAGCGGAGGATGGTCCGCGTTGAGGGTCGCGGCGTAGGCGATCTCGATGTCCTCTTCGAACCGCGGGACGAGCTCGCGCATGGCGGCCACGTCCAGATCACGGCCGGCCAGCCTGCCGAGCGAGGCCAGCGCGGGGTGCGGGGTTGGGATGGCCGCCGGCATCGGTGTGGCCACGCGCGGCGCGCCGGCCCAGGACGGTCCGGACAGCACCGTGGCCGCGAGCGCGAGGAGGGCGCTGACGCCCAACACGCGCCTCACCGGGACGGCTCCAGCCATGTGTTCCAGAAGTAGTGGGAGGGCAGGCCGTTGTAGCCTTTCAGTTCAGGCCGGTGCCCGTGCATGAAGAATCCCTCGCCGATGATCACCATGGGCATGTCGCGCCAGAACAGGGCCTGGGAGCGTCTCCAGAGATCCATGCGCACTTTGGGATCGGCATGCCGGCGCATGAGCGCCACCAGCGCGGCCTGCTCGCGGCTCTCGTAGCCACCCACATAGGTGGGGCTCAGGGCCAGATGGATGGTGGGGTCGGCGACCGTGGGGAAGTGGACCGGCGTGATGTCCCAGCCGTCCGCCCGGTTGCGTAGCGCCTGGTTGGTGGGCCAGTCGGTGACCACCAGCTCCACATTGAACCCTACGCGCTCCAGCTGCGCTTTGGCCACCGGCGCCGAGTTGTACGCCCAGAAGAAGTCGGAGATGACCAGCCAGCGCAACTGCTCACCCCGGTAGCCGGCCTCCTGCAGCAACCGACGCGCCAGGTCCGGACTATTGCGGTTGTAGTACTCCTTGCCGGCGTCGGTCCACAGGTAGTGCTCCTTGGGGAGCAGGCTGGAGTTGAGCCGGAAGAACTCGGGATGACCATAGGTGGCCCGCAAGATGGCCGGCGCGTCCAGGGCTGCGGCGAAGGCATGACGGAGCTTGGGGTTCGTCATGGGACCGGAGCGCTTGTTGAACACGAAAGCCAGGGTGCTGGGTAGTGGCGCTTTGATGGGGACGATTCCCGGTTCCCGGCGCAGGCGGTCGTATTCGTCCGGATTGAGGATTTCGGCAAAGTGGGCCTCGTTGCGGATGACCTGGGCGGTGCGCACCGCGGGATCGGGTACCGGTGTGAACACCAGGCCGTCCAGGTACGCCACCCGCTGGCCGGCCATCCCGTCGGGACGTTCACTGCGGGCGGAGTAGCGGTCGAACCGTTCGAACCGAATGTGGCGGTCGGGCACGTACTCCACGAAGCGGAAGGGCCCGGTCCCCACGAACCGGCGCAGCGGGGCGGCGCCGGCTTCCTCCACGATCTCCCGGGGATAGATCACCGCCGGCTGAGCCCACCACGCCAGATCGGTGATGAGCAGGGCGTTGGGCTCCTTGAGCCGGATCGTCACCGTGGCGGCGTCTCGCGCGCTTACCGCTTCCACGTTGGCGAAGACCACGCGGCCCCGGGGGCTGGTGCGTCCCCACCGCGTCAGCGAGGCGACCACATCGTCGGCGGTCATCTCGCGCCCGTGGTGGAACAGCACCCCCCGTCGCAGCGGAATGGTATAGGTCCGCCTGTCGGCACTGACGCTGTAGCCCTCGGCCAGCATCGGTACCGGCTGGAGCCGCGCATTGATGGTGAACAGCGGCTCCAGCGCGTGGTGCATGACGTAGGCAGCAATGAGCGCCGTGGTGGCGTGCGGATCCAGGGTCGGGGGATCACCGGCCAGCGCAAAGCGGAGCACCCCACCCCTTCGCGGCTGCTGGGCGTAGACAGGCGTCAGGGCCACCAGCGCCGTGAGCAGGGCCACCAGGAGCACTCCCACCGTCATGCCTGCGGCTCGCGTGCGACGCATCAACATACCCTTTCACCCGATCGCGTCGAGAGGTTGATACTATACCATACTTGGCGGCACGCGCCGAGTGCAACGGGGGTGTCGTTCACCGCAGCTGCGATGCCAGCACCTGACGGGCCCAGGTGTGCCACTTCTCGGGGAGTTCCGGGGCGAGGAGCAACAAGCTGGCCCGGGATGGGTCGCGCAAATAGACGGCGTTGACGGTGCCGATCGTGACCCCATGCGCCGGGCGCACGACGACCCGCACCGGGTCACCGGCGGCGATTGATCCTTCGCGCACGATTCTCAAGTAGGCCCCCGGCCGACCGGCGTCCGCGAACCGCCTGACGAACGAGGGGTCGTTCATGCGGGCGGCCAGCTTCCAGCACGGGATGCGTGGTTGGGCCACCTCCAGCACCGCGGTTCCCACTTCCCAGCGCTCGCCGATCACCGCGTCGGTCACGTTAACGCCGGCCAGGGTCAGGTTTTCGCCGAACTCGCCGGCGCCGATCGGCCGGCCCAGCTCGCCTTCCCACCAGACGGTATCTTCGCGGGCGTAGGCGTAGACGGCCTTGTCCGGCCCGCCATGTGCGCGGCGATCACCCTGGTCGTCGCCGTCCAGGTTGACGCCCCGCACCGCCACGCGACCCGCCACCGGGGTCTTCCAGATCCCGCTGGGCGCCGTCTTGCCTCCCCAGGTGAGCAGCCGGACGCCCCCGACGTTGACCGAGAGTACGAGACCGACCGGTCCGTCCATGCCTCTCTCTTCCCGTGGGACGGGCGTGGCCTACAGGTCGTAGGCCAGCACGACGGTTTGGTAGGCCGGGATGAACGCCTGGCGCTTGAACCCGAAGCGCTCGAGCGACGAGATGAGCCGCTCCTGATCCGCAAACAGCTCGACCACGAGGGTCCGCAACCCTTCATTGCGGGCGATGGTCATGA
This sequence comes from Candidatus Fervidifonticultor quintus, assembly GCA_031459535.1. GTDB lineage: Bacteria > Sysuimicrobiota > Sysuimicrobiia > Sysuimicrobiales > Humicultoraceae > Fervidifonticultor_A > Fervidifonticultor_A quintus. The sequence goes on from JAVKIJ010000022.1 coordinate 5,542, forward strand.
TTTCGTTCAAGAGCAAGGCTCCCAGGCCCCGGTGCCGGTAGGACGGGTGGACATAGCACCGGAACCGGCCCACCGTGGCGCTGGTGGCCTTGCGGTGGAGCGTGGCATCCGCGACCAGGCGGCCATCGGCTTCGGCCACGACCGGCAGCACCCGCTCGTAGTTGACATACCGGCACCAGCGCCGCACGACCCGTTCGTCGAGCACGTTGTCGCGCAGCTCCCGCAGATCGCTGTACGAGATATCGGCGAACAGAGCGACCAGCCGGTCCGCATCCTCGGGCACCAATACCCGTAGTGTGACCGGCGAGCCGTCGCTGAGGCTGACGCGCCGGGGCAGGTGCGCCCATGCCGTGCCCGAGCCAGGAGTGAATGGCGCCATGGCACCCACACCATAACAAGCGTGTCGGCTCGGCGCCATCCATCGGCAACCCGATTTCCGGAAACCCGACCCCAGGGCTCGCAGCCCTCGGCCGACCTATCTCTCGATCGGCACGTCTACGAGGCTACCCCACTCGGTCCACGAGCCGTCGTAGTTGCGGACCCTGGGGTACCCGAGCAGCTCCCGCAGGACGAACCATGTGTGCGACGAGCGCTCGCCAATCCGGCAGTACGTGATGATCTCCCGCTCGGGCGTGATGCCTTGACCCTCGTAGAGGGCCCGCAGCTCTTCCGGCGACCTGAACGTCCCGTCCTCGCGCACCGCCATCCCCCACGGGATGTTGACCGCCCCGGGTATGTGCCCGCCGCGCTGCGCGCCTTCCTGTGGCAGGTGCTCAGGTGCCAGCAGCTCGCCCGAGTACTCCTTCGGCGAACGGACGTCGACCAGACCCACCGAGGGCTGGCCGAGCCGATCGTACACGTGCTGGCGAAACGCCCGGATGTCGGCGTCGGGCTCACGGGCCACGTAGCGCGTCGGCGGATAGGAGGGTATGGCCGTCGACAACGGACGTCCCTCGTCGACCCACTTCTTGCGGCCGCCGTTCATAACCCGGGCGGCGGCGTGCCCGTAGTACGTGAACACCCAGTAGGCCCAGGTGGCGAACCAGTTGTTGTTGTCCCCATAGAAGATGACCGTGTGGTTGTTGCCGATCCCGAGTCGGCCGAGCAGCGTCTCGAAGTCGGTCTTGCCGAGGAAGTCGCGGCGGACCGGATTCTGGATATCACTCTTCCAGTTGAGCCCGATCGCGCCGGGCACGTGGCCCTGGTCGTAGGCGGTCGTGTCCACGTCGACCTCGACGATGCGCAGCGACGGGTCTCCAAGCTGCTCCGCCACCCACGCCGTCTCCACGAGGACTTGCGGCTTCGCGTATCCCATAGCGCACCCCCCTTGCGCGTTGACCGATACGGTCTTGGGCACTGTCAATCGCGGCAGTGCGGACTGTGTGAATTGCCAGCGAAGCTGAAGCGTGAGGCGGAGGTCGCTAGACCTCCGCCCGAGGACAGATGCAGTCGCGCGGGCGCGGCACCAGTCGAGTATGCGGAGTTCCCGGGCGCGGCAGCATTATATTTCACATGATATCACGGCGCCCAGGGGGAAACTACCGGGCCCCGCTGAACAGAAGGCGTATGGACCGCGTGTGGGTGCGCGTCGCGCTGTGGGGCGCCGGCCTGCTGGCCGCGGCCTGGATCCTCGGCCGGTTCAGTACCCTGGTCGTCGTGGCCGTCGTCTGCGGCATCGTCACCTTCCCGATCTATCCTGTGGTGGACTGGCTCGAGCGACGCTGGCGCCTACCCCGCGGCCTGGCCGCCGCGCTGGTGCTCGCGGGCGTGCTGGTGGTGATCGCCCTGGGCGTGGTCAGCGTCATCCCCTGGGTCGTCGCTCAGGCCCAGCTGTTGCTGGCCATCGCGCCGCGGGGCATTGTCGCGGTGAGAGATCTGCTGACCCACTGGCAGATGCGGGTCGCCGAGCCCACCTTCCCTCAGTTCCTGCGGACCGTCTGGGAGCAGGCCGGCGAGGCGGCGGTCGGCGCCGCCAACGCGACGGCGCAGCGGCTGGTGCGGGCCCTGCTCAACTGGTTTGGCCGACTGTATCTGTTGCTGCTCGTCCCGTTCATTGTCTACTTCATCCTGCTGGACTACCGGGCGATTCGGGGGGCTGCACTCTCCCTGCTCCGCGAGCCGGCCCGCGCGCACGTGGCCGGCCTGCTGGAGAAGCTCAACGGGACGCTGCGTTGGGGCCTGGGGGCCCAGGTGGTTGTCAGTGCCATCGTGGGCGTGCTGACCGCCGCGGGCCTGGCGGTGCTGGGAGTGCCCGGCTACATCGCGATCGGCATCTTCGGGGGCATCGCCGAAGCCATTCCGTACCTGGGAGGCTTCGCGACCTATGGCGTGGCGCTGCTGGCCGCGGCACCGATGGGTGGCGCCACCTGGGTCTGGGCGATGCTGGTAGTGACGGCGGTGAAGCTCCTGTCGAACGTCTTGGTGCCGCTCGTACTCGGGCGCATGACGCAAACGCACCCCCTGGCGATCATCGCGGCGCTGCTGGCGCTGGGGCAGCTCTTCGGCGTCCTGGGGATGTTCTTCGCGGTGCCGGTCGTCGTGGTGATTCGCGAGGTCCTCGCCTGGTGGCGGGAGAGGGCAGCGGGCACGTAGGCAGGCGAGGGGCAGCGCCGCGGCGTAATGTTTCGAGGGCTGATTCCCGGGCTGCACGCAGGCTCGGGAAGCTCTCAACGCGCACGTCCATTTCGGTGTGAGGAGTACTCATGGACACCCACCTGACGTCGGCCGCTGTCATCGAGTCCGATCGGGCCCACCTGATCCATCCGCTCCACCACCCCAGCGATCACGCGCAGCCCCTGGTGATCGTCGAAGGCCGGGGCGCGGTCCTGCGGGATGCCGACGGCCGTGAGTACATAGACGGCTTAGCCTCACTCTGGAACGTCAACGCCGGCCATGGCCGGGTGGAGCTGGCCGAGACCGCCGCCGCCCAGATGAGGCGACTGGCCTTCACGTCGGCCTATGTGGGGTTTACCAATGAGCCGGCCGTGCGGCTGGCCGAGCGCCTGCTTGGACTGGCGTACCGCAACCTCTCGGGTGTCTACTTCACGACCGCGGGCGCCGAGTCCAACGAGTCGGCGTTCAAGATCGCCCGCTACTACTGGAAGCGGCGAGGGATGCCCGCCAAGACCAAGATCATCGCGCGCCACCACGCCTACCACGGCGTCACCATGGCGGCCATGAGCGCCACCGGCATTCCGGTCTTTCACAGGATGTTCCAGCCCACGGTGCCGGGATTCGTCCACATCGTGCCTTCGTATCCGTACCGGTATCCCGGCTCGGGCGCCGAGGCCCTGGAAGAAGCCATCCAGCGCGAAGGTCCGGATACCGTAGCGGCGTTCATCGCCGAACCGGTGATCGGCGCCGGCGGCGTCATTCCACCAACGCCCGACTACTTCCCGAAGGTCAGAGCGATCTGCGATCGCTACCAAGTGCTGTTCATCGCCGACGAGGTCATCACGGGCTTTGGGCGCACGGGGCGGTGGTTCGCGCTCGAGCACTGGAACGTCCAGCCCGACATCATGACGTTTGCCAAGGGTGTGACCAGCGCCTACCTGCCGCTGGGCGGCGCGATCGTGTCCAGGGAGATCCACCAGGCCGTCCTCGAGGCACCGCCGGCCGAGCGCTTCATGCACGCCGCTACCTACTCCGGGCACGCCACCTGCTGCGCGGTGGGGCTGCGCAACCTGGAGATCATGGAGCGCGAGGGCCTGGTCGAGCGGGCGCAGGCCGTGGGGACGCGGCTGCAGGCCGGGCTGCAGACCCTGCGCGACTTGCCGGTCGTGGGCGACGTGCGCGGGCTGGGCCTGATTGCGGGTATCGAGTTGGTGCAGGACCGGGCCACGAAGGCGCCGGCGTTGGGTCTCGGCGGCCGCGTGGTGGCCGAGGCGAGGCAGCGCGGCCTGCTGGTGCGGATCCGGACCGGCGCGGCCGGCGACTATCCCATCGGCGACACGATCTGCGTGGCACCGCCGCTCGTGGTCACCGAGGCGCAGGTAGACCGGATCGTGGAGGTCCTCCGCGAGTCCATCACGGCGGCTGCGGGGTAGCGCACGCCGAGGCGCAGGCACAGGCGCGTCGGTGCGCGGCAGCCGGGCCGCGGCGTGCTATACTGTCACCCGGATCGGCGCCGCCTCGGGGGCCCTTAGCTCAGCGGGCAGAGCGGCGGGCTTTTAACCCGCGCGTCGGGGGTTCGAGTCCCTCAGGGCCCACCAAGATCCGCGTGCGAGGCAAACGGCGCTCCCTGGCCGCTGCCAGCCGGGGGGCCGCGCTTCATCACCAGGTTCCCTGCTCCCATCCTTTGGAACCTCCAGGCAAGTTCAGGAGGTCGCAAGCCTGTCCAGAACGGGAATCGAGCAGTAGCGATGTAGTTTTGTCCTGCGACCGCCCTGCCACGCCCGGCGCCTGTGTCGGCGGACAAACGAGAACATCCAGATTGAGGGTGACCGCAGACAGGAGGATTCTGTCGGTGGCGGCCGAAGGCAGAACAAGCAGGGTTTCCTACTCGGCGCTTCCTCCGCAGGCGATCGTTGACGCTCCGCGATCGCTCTGCGGCCGCTACGACACGTGGGTCTATGCAGGTCACGGTGGAGGTCATGGGTCCCATCCGTAGCCACCTGCCCCAGCGCCGGACCGCGGTGGTGAGCCTGCCTCCGGACGCCACGGTGGCCGACGCGCTGCGCGCCGTGGGGGTGCCCGAGGACGAACGGTGGAATGCCAGCGTGGAAGGCCAGCTCGTCGACGCCACGCACCCCCTGCGAGACGGCGATCGTCTGCTGGTCTTCGCTCCAATCGCCGGGGGGTGCCGTCAACTCACTCGGTAGTCGCTCAAGGAGGTCCCGACAGATGCGCGGCGTGGCCGGCAAGATTCTCAGGGTGGATCTCACCTCCCAGACCTTCACCACGGAGCAGCCCGACGAGCGCTTCTACCGTACCTATCTCGGTGGCGCCGGCTTCGTGTCGTATTTCCTCCTTAAGGAAGTGCCTCCGGGGATCGACGCCTTCGACCCGCGGAACAAACTGATCTTCGCCCTTGGCCCCATCACCGGGCTGCCCATGCCGGGGGCGACCCGGGACTGCGTGGGCGCCAAGTCGCCTCTGACTGGCGGCTACTCCAAGAGCGAGTGCGGGGGCTTCTTCCCTCTGACCCTCAAAAAGACGGGTTACGATGCGATCATTGTCGAGGGGAAGGCGGAGCGGCCCGTCTACCTGCTGGTGACCGACCGGGCGGTGGAGATCCGGGACGCGTCCCACCTGTGGGGCAAGACGGTCCTGGACACCCGGAATGCCATCGCGGCCGAGACGGGCCAGAAGACGATCCGTACGGCCGCCATCGGCCCCGCGGGTGAGAACCTGGTTCGCTTCGCCGCCATCATGAACGACGTGAAGGATGCTAACGGCCGCGGCGGGCTAGGGGCGGTCATGGGCTCCAAGAACCTCAAGGCGATCGCCGCCAGCGGCAACTGGAATCCCGACGTAGCCGATCCCGCCAGGATCCGCGAGCTCATTCTGATGATGAACAGGGGGTTCTACGACAACCCGCTGTTCGTCAAGCGCTATCACGACATCGGGACCGGCGGGGCCTCCATGATGATCCCGGGGAACGAAATTGGCAACCTGCCCTCGTACAACTTCGACGTCAACTACTTCGAGGGCACGCCCAAGATCACCGCCGACGCCGTAATGGAGGCCTACGGCAAGGGCATGGAGGCCTGCGCCGCCTGCGGGGTGCGCTGCAAGCGGGTGGTGGAGATCGGCGAACCCTGGAACGTCCACCGACACAGTGGCGGCTCCGAGTATGAGTCCCTGGGGTCGTTGGGCGCGACCTGCGGGGTGGACGACCTGGCGCGCATCCTCAAGGCCTGCGATCTGGCCAACCTGTACGGCATGGACACGATCTCCCTGGGTGTCACGATCGGCTTCGCCATGGAGTGCTTCGAGAAGGGAATCCTCACGCTCGCCGACACCGACGGCATCGAGCTCCGATTCGGGAACGCGGAGGCCATGCTGCAGATGGTAGAGTGGATCGCGCGCCGGCGGGGCATCGGCGACCTCCTGGCGGAAGGGTCGCGGCGGGCGGCCCGGCGCCTGGGCCGCGGCGCCGAGGCCTTCGCCATGCACGTCAAGGGCCTGGAGATCCCCATGCACGAGCCGCGGGTCAAGCAGGGCCTGGGCGTCATCTACGCCGTTGAGGCCCAGGGCGCCGACCACTGCGCCGGCATGCACGACACCGCCTACACTCAGGACTCGCCCTCGTTCGAGCACCTGCGTGGCATGGGCGCCACCCGGCCCCTGCCGGCCGACGACCTGTCCGACGAGAAGATCGCCTCGGAGAAGGCCTCCCACATGTGGAATCTCTTCCTGGACTCGCTGGTCTGCTGCCAGTTCGTGCCCTGGAGCGTTGACCAGCTCGTGGAGGCCGTACGCGCCGTGACCGGGTGGTCATACACCACGTATGAAGCCGTCAAGTTAGGCGAGCGCATCGCCACCCTCGGCCGCATCTTCAATCTCCGCGAAGGGATCACGGCGGCTCAGGACACCCTGCCCAAACGGATGTTCGGTCCCACCCGTGCTGGCGCGCTGAAGCGGGGTGGCATCGACCCGCAGAAGTTCGGGCGCGCCGTCCGCGCGTTCTACGCCATGATGGGTTGGGATGAGGAGACCGGGATACCGACCCGTGGCAAGCTTCGTGAGCTGGGCATCGGCTGGGCAGCCGAGGAGCTGGCTGTGCGGGTCTGAAGGCTTCTACTGCTACGTGCGTTGGGGCGTCCGGTTCCATAGACGCGACGGGAGGTGAGGCGAATGCGTGTGATCGTCGTCCGTTGGCTCGCGGCGCTGCTGACGGTCGCCTTGCTCGGGGGTGTCGGCCCGATCGCGGTGCGGGCCCAGCCCAATCAACTGGTCGTAAACGGGTACGGTGGCGAGTACGAAGACATTTTCAAGAAGAACATCAAGGAACCGTTCGAGCGCGAGTTCGGTGCGCGGATCATCTACGATGGCACCGGGAGTGCGTCTGAGGACTACGCCAAGATCCGGGCCACGCGGGGTGACCCCGGCTGGGACGTCGTCGTCATGACCGCCCCTGAGGCTATTCGAGGCTGCAGGGAGAAGCTGCTGGAGCCCCTGACCGAGGCCGCTGTCCCCAACCTGAAGGCCCTGTATCCTGAGGTGCAGAGCGTCGTGGCGCCGTGCGGGGCCGTTCACGAGATCCAGTACATGAGCCTGATGTACAACACGAACCATGTGCGCCCGGCACCGGACTCGTGGAAAGTCTTCTGGGACCCCAGGTACAAGGGACACTACATCATTGTCGACATCGGCAGCATCCTCGCGGTCTACTTCCTGGTCATGGCCAGCTACATCCACGGCGGCGACGAGCGCAACATCACCCCTGGGTTCGACGCCATCGCGCGGTTGCGGCCCAATGCCCTGGCCGTGATCCAGTCGTCCGCCGCCATGGTCCCCTATGTGGAGCGCGAGGAGGCGTGGCTGCTGCCGTACTGGGACGGCCGCGCCCACTACTACCGGCGCCGGGGGTTGCCGGTGGACTTCGTGGTTCCCAAGGAAGGCAGCATCTTCCTCCTGGTGACCACTAGCGTGCCAATCGGCGCCCGGAACAAGCCACTGGCGTACAAATTCATCAACTGGTGGTTGAACGCGGAAACCCAGCGCCGTTGGGCCCTGGCCTACACCGTCGGGAGCGCACGGGGCGGGATCTCCTTCCCCACCGAGCACCGTCAGGCCCACATCAGCTCCGTGGCACAGGTCCGTAAGTTCAAGAGCGTCGATCCGGTCTATCTGGGGGAGAAGTGGCCTGAGTGGACCGAGACGTGGAAGCGCATCATGGCCACCCGGTAGGCACGGCAGAAGTCACGGTCAGGCCAGCGGTCGGCCCGCCCGAGACCGCGGTCGGCCCCCGCCGCCGTCTCCCGCCTGCGCTGGTGCTGCTGGCACCGGCGGTGGCGTACCTGCTCCTGTTGTTCTTCATCCCGCTGGGGATTCTGGCCGGCGTCAGCGTGCTCAAGTACGAGGGCGGACTCATTGTCCACGCGTTCACCCTCGGCCACTACGCCAAGCTGCTGACCGACCCATTCTACCTGAGCATCCTGGTGCGCACGCTGCAGATCGCGGTCACGGTGGCGGCGGTTACCACCGCCCTTGGCTATCCGGTGGCCTACTTCCTGGCCCGGACGCGTTCACGCTGGAAGGGGTTCTACCTCGCGCTCGCCCTGGCCCCCGAGCTGTCCGGCGTGGTGCTGCGCACCTATGGCTGGCTGGTGATCCTCGAGGATCGAGGGCTCGTGAACACGTTGTTGGTCAGATGGGGGATCATTGACGCGCCCATCAGACTGGTTCACAACACCACCGGGGTGATCATCGGCCTGACCCATGTGTTGATGCCCTTCGCCATCCTGGCGCTCATGGCGTCCATCCAGGGCATCGATCCAACGCTGGAACAGGCGGCCATGAACCTGGGTGCCAACAGGTTGCGCACCTTCCTGCGGGTCACCCTGCCGCTGTCCGTGCCCGGTGTGCTGGGGGCGTTCTTCCTGACGTTCAGCATCTCGGCCGGCGCCTACGCAACCCCGGCGATCCTCGGCGGCAAGGGGCTCGAGGTGATGGCGACGATGATCTACACCCAGCTGCTCTACATCCTCAACTGGCCATTCGCGGCGGCCATGTCGGTCGTGCTCATGACGGTGGTGCTGATGGCCATGATCCTGTCCGCCCGGTTCGTGGGCCGGCTGAGCGCGGGGCTCCAGTGAGGGTATGCGCCCATGGGGTATCGGTCGCGTGAGGTGGGCTCGCCGGTGATGGTGCGGCTCTGGAGGCGCGATCTTCCCCGGTGGGGATTCCTGGCGTTGGTGGCGGCCATCTATCTGTACATGTTCCTGCCCATCGCCGTCGTGGTGCTGACCTCGCTGAATCCCGGACAGTATCTGCGGCTGCCGCCGCCGGGGCTCTCGCTGCGGTGGTACGCGGCCGCTCTCGCTCCCGAGTGGCTGGAGCCGTTCCGCATCAGCTTGGTGCTCGCCGCGACCACGGCCGTGGCGGCGTCGCTGCTGGGACTGCCGGCGGCCTTGGCCCTGGTGCGCCATCGGTTCCCCGGCCGCGAGGCCCTCAACGCGCTGTTGCTGTCGCCGCTCTCGCTGCCGGCCATCGTCAGCGGTGTGGCCATTCTGCAGTTCCTGTCCTTGATGGGACTGCGGGGGCTGATTGGATTTCCCGCCCTGTTGCTGGCGCATACAGCGCTGACCGTGCCTTATGCGATTCGGACCATCGCCATCAGCCTCCACGGGTTCGACCGCTCCCTGGAGCTGGCCGCCATGAACCTGGGGGCGACCCCCTGGCGGACCTTCCGGTATGTCACCCTGCCGTTGATCAAACCGGGCCTGTTCGCGGGGATGGTGTTTGCCTTCATCGTGTCATTCAACAATGTTCCGGTCTCGCTGTTCCTGGTCCGCCCGGGCATGGTGACCCTCCCCATTCGGATCCTCAACTACCTGGAGTATCGCTTCGACCCGTCTCTGGCGGCGGTGAACATGCTGTCGTTGCTGGTCGTTCTCGTCATCGTCGCTGCGGCAGAGCGGACGGCCGGGTTCACCAGATTCGTCTACGCGCGATGACCACTGCCAGAGCGGACGTCGAGCTTCGGGGTGTCACCAAGCGATTCGGCCGCATCACCGCCGTGGACCGGATCTCCCTGGAGGTCCAGCACGGCGAGTTCCTCACGATCCTGGGACCTAGCGGCTGTGGCAAGACCACCACGTTGAACATGGTGGCCGGGTTCCTGGACCCCGATGAAGGCACGATTCACCTCCGCGGTCGTCAGGTCAACTTCCTGCCTCCCTTCCAGCGGGATACGAGCATGGTGTTCCAGAACTACGCGCTGTTTCCCCACATGAGCGTCTATGACAACGTGGCCTTTGGATTGCGGATGCGGTCGGTGGCGGAAGCCGAGATCAAGCGTCGGGTACTGCAGGCGCTGGACCAGGTCCAGCTCCAGGGATTGGGCGACCGCTATCCGCGCCAGCTCTCTGGCGGGCAGCAGCAACGGGTCGCTCTGGCCCGGGCGATTGTCACCGAGCCGACGGTGCTGCTCCTCGATGAGCCGCTCAGCAACCTGGACCTGAAGCTGCGGGAGGCCATGCGCCTGGAACTCAAGGCGCTGCAGCACCGGCTGGGCATCACCACCATCTATGTCACCCACGACCAGACCGAGGCGCTGGTCATGTCGGACCGAATTGTGGTCATGAACCAGGGGCGCGTGGAACAGACCGGGACATCCCTGGAGATCTACGAACGGCCGGCCAGCCCCTTTGTGGCGGACTTCATTGGCACGATGAATTCGTTGCCGGTGCGCATCACCGGCACGGCCGACGGCTGGCTCGAGGTGATGACGTCCGGAGGTCTCCCTCTCCGGCTGCCGGCGCAGCCGGTTGCGGCCAGCAGGCTGCTCGTGGCCATCCGGCCTGAGAAGTGCCGCGTGACGCGCCAACAGCCCGCAGAGCCCAACGCGTTTCCGGCCAAGGTGACCGAGGTCGTGTATCTGGGGACGACGATCAGGTACCACGTGGCTTTGGAGTCGGGCGAGGGTCTCTTGGTTGACGACTTGAATATCCCCGCGACAGCCATTCGGAAAGGCGATGCCGTCTGGGTCGTGGTGACGCCGGAACATTGCGTGCTCCTGGAGGCGACGGCGTCGTCGTGACCCGGACCGGATCACCGGCTCGAGGAGGACAGCGATGCGAGAGATTGTGCACGAGCGAGACGTGCCGTTGACTGAAGCGCCGCTGCGCGAGGGCCATCACGGTGGGCAGATCCGCTACGTATTCACCAAGGATACCGTCGACAGCCGGCGCCTGCGGTTGCTGGTCCAGGAATACCCCGCGGGCGCGTATACCGTCGCCGCGGAACACGGCGTCCATCCCAGCATGGAGCAGGCGTATTACATTCTGGAGGGCGAGATGGAACTGGAGCTGGGCGCGGAACGTCGCCGGATCGGTCCGGGCACCTTCGTGTACATCCGCCCGGGCATGCCGCACGGGCACCGCAATCCCGGGCCCGGCCTGCTCCGGTTTGTGACCTTCAACTGTCGGTGGGAAGATCAGTAGGGCCACCCCGACGCCGATGACGATCAACCCCCGTGTGAACACCCTGTCCAGGGAGCTCGTGGAAGCCTTTCTCACCGTGGATCCCGCCACCATTGGGCACTTCATCCACTTCGGCTTCCTCGACTATCACATCAAACCGCTGTGGCGTCCCGTGAAGATTGCAGGTCCTGCGTTCACGGTGCGCACGCCGGCCATGGACACCACCATGCTGCACCGCTGCTACGAGATGCTGGAACCTGGTGACGTCCTGGTCATCGACCGATGCGGCGACCGCGCGCACGCCGGGTTCGGCGGCGTGACGGCCTACGCGGCCAAGGTGCGGCAGGTTGCGGGTGTGGTCATTGACGGGCTGGCAACGGACATCCGCGAGATCGAGGAATATCGCCTGCCGGTCTTTGCCGTCGGTCTCACGGCCCGTACGACGAAGATGTATGGGACGGGCGGAGACATTAATGTACCAGTGACGGTTGGAGGCGTGGTCGTGCGCCCCGGCGATCTCGTCGTGGGCGATGACAATGGGGTCCTGGTCCTCCCACCGGAGGAGGCACCGTCGCTGCTGAAGATGGCTCAGGAGGCGGAGGCGAGGGAGAAGGAGACCAAGGAGAAGCTCGCCCGCGGGATTCCCCTGACGGACATTTCGGGGTCCAAGCGCCTGATCGCAGCGGATGTTCCTAGGCTGCTGCGGGGGATTCGCTTTCCTGGGGCTTGAATTATCGCAGCGGAGGTCGCCGGTCGGCCCACGGTGCGGCAGCCTCGTATGCCGCTGCGGCCCGCAACACTGTCGCATCCTGCCGCCACCCTCCGACGATCTGCAAGCCGACCGGCAGTCCGTCTGACGTCTGCCCGCAGGGCACCGTGATCGCGGGGTGGGGGCTGAAGTTGAACGCGAAGGTGAGGATCAGCGCCTCCAGGTGCTGGCTGATCGGCCGGCCGCCGATCTCGCGGGGCAGCGGCTCGCCGAGCGGGGTGGCCGCCGTGGCGGTGGTCGGGCAGAGGAGCAGATCGTAGCGCTCGAAGAAGCGGCGCAGCCGCTGATGATAGGTGGAGCGCTCGACCTCCGCCTGACCGATCTGCGCCGGCGTCAGGCTGTACCCCACGTCCAGCCGGCGGACGAGGATCGGATCCATTTCGTTGCGCCATTCGTTGAGATACCTGCCGACCGCGGCAATGCGGACGGCTGCGTTGAGGGCAAGGAACGGTTCCAGGATGTTCCCGATTTCGGGTGAGGCGGGCTCGACAGGGCAGCCGAGGCGCTCGAACGTGCCCACCGCGGCCCGCTCGCAGAGGGCCGCGACCGTCGGGTCCACGGGCGCCGCGCCGCCGAGGTCGGGTGTCCATGCGACTCGCAACCCCTTCACATCGGGATCGCTGACGCAGCGGGCCCAGTCTTCACCCGTGTGGGGCAGCGCCAGCGGATCGCGGGCATCCGGGCCGACCATGACCGAGAACATCAGCGCGGCGTCGGCCACCGTGCGCGCGATCGGGCCGTGCGCAGACATGGGGTTCCAGGCGGCCGAGCTGGGATAACGGGGCACGCGGCCCTGCGAGGGTTTGAACCCCACGACCCCGCACCACGCCGCAGGATGCCGGATAGACCCGGCTAGGTCGCTGCCTTCCGCCAGCGGGCCGAGCCCGGCGGCCACGGCCGCAGCGGCGCCGCCGCTGGATCCGCCGCACGACCGGTCGAGCGCCCACGGGTTGCGCGTCGCCCCGAAGATGCGGTTGTCGGTGAACGGTTTGCACCCGAACTCCGGCGTGTTGGTCTTGCCCAGCAGAATGCCGCCGGCGGCCCGCAGCCGCTCCACCAGCGCGGCGTCCTCCTCGGGCACGTGGTGCTCGAAGATCCGGGATCCCATCGTCGTGCGGATCCCGCGCGTCGGCGTGAGATCCTTGAGCGAGTACGGCACGCCGTGGAGCGGTCCCAGGGCGTCTTTGCGCATGACTGCCGCTTCGGCCTCCCTCGCTGCCTGCCGTGCCTGGTCGGCGACGATGGTGCAGTAGGCGTTGAGGCGGGGGTTGAGGCGGGCAATGCGCTCGAGCACGGCGTCCGTGAGCTCGAGCGGCGAGACCTGCCTGGTGCGCACCATGCGTGCAAGCTCGATCGCCGGAGTCCAGCACAGTGCATCGGCGTCCACGCGGCATCCTCCCACTGCTGTACTTGGGTGTGTCCCGTGAGACGGGGTTCGAGGACCCGCGCAAGCACCCCTCCAGCGGTAGCGGTCGCGGAGGAGACCCGGTGGATGCCACGAAACGATGTGGCCGAATCCGCCTGCGAGGAGGTGCTCGGTGTCACGCCGTCTGGGTGCCCGCTTGGGGCTCGTCATCCCGCTCGTCATGATTCTGATCGCGGTCGCCCTGGCGTGCGGCGCCAGCGCAACTCCGGCGCGGCCAGACGTCAGCGGATCGCTCGTCCTCTACACGTCGGTCGTCCCCGACGTGGCCGCGGCCCTGGCCCGGGGCTTCATGGAGAGGCACCCGCACGTCAAACTGGAGTTCCTGCGGGCCGGGTCGGCCGAGCTGGATCGCCGCGTCCAGGCCGAGCTGGCCGCGGGTGGGATCAGGGCCGACCTCTTGTGGCTGCTCGATCCGCCGGCGCTGATGGCGCTCCGTGAACGCGGTCAGCTCCAGCCCTACCGGTCGCCCGAGGCGGCACACCTGCCACGCGCCTGGCGCGATCCATCCGGCTTCCTCACCACCACGAACCTGGTCAACTACGTCTTTGTCGTCAACCCGTCGCTCATACCGGTGGCCGTGGGGCCGAAGCGGTGGGCCGATTTCCCGCGGTTCGGCCGGACAGCCGCCATCCCGAACCCAGCGTTCGCGGGCTCGATGCAGGTCGTGGTGGCCGCCATCGTGCGCGCGTACGGCTGGGAATGGTTCGAGCGCGCGCGCCGGGAGGGTATGACCGTGCTCCGGAGCACCTCGGACGTGGCGAGGGGGTTGGCGTCGCGGGAGTTCGGGGTGGGCGCGGCCATTGACTACTCCATCTACGGCGTGATCCGCGATGGGGCGCCGCTGGCGGTCATCTGGCCGGAGGACGGCGTGGTGAGCGTCCAGAGCATGATCACCATCACAAAGGGCACGGCCAACGTCCGGGCGGCACAGGCATTCGTGGACTACGTGCTCTCGCAGGCAGGGCAGCAGATCCCGGCGCTGCTGGTGCAGGTGGAGGATCTTTCCCGTCGTCGTGGCGCGAGGGGGCGTCCGTTCTACCAGGAGCATGCCCGCGTCGCGCCACACGTGCTGCATGACCCGCTCCGCGCCCGATCCGGCACCGATGGCCTCGAGGAACGCATCGGCGACCGCGCGCAGGTCCACCGGCCCGACAGAGGGATGGACGAGCAGGCGGAGCCTGGGCTTGCCATCGGCGCCTTCCTCTTCGACGAGCTGATAGTCCGTCGGCGCCCCGCCAAACCGGGCAGGCAAGACGTCTTCCAGCGCCCGGATGACGTCGGTGTCCCTGAATGTCATGCCTCCGGCGGTCAGCTTCTCGTAGCTGCGGATTGCCTGCAGGTGTGTCGTCCACCCCAGCGCCTCCAGCGGACAGCCGCAGGCGCGCGGTCCCATGGTGGCACGATCGCCGAGGGCTAGGTTCATCAGGAACAGCGGGGCGGTCGGCCGCAGGCAGGTCACCAGCAGCGCGCCGGGCGGCGGGCCGGATGCGCCGTCGGGCCGCTCGACCAGGATGAACGCGTGCAGGTCGCTGGCGAGGTGCAGATCGTCCGGGGCCTCGGGCGCAAGACAGCCGTACGCCATCTGGCCGAACTCGCTGCACGCGTAGCGTGGGACGCCGTGTGCACCCGCGCGGCGGATGACCGCCAGGCGCGCCTCGGTGGTGGGCTCGCCCCCCAGCGTGAACTGGGCGCCGCGGAGGTCGAGGCCCTCATCGAGGGCGGCCAGACAGACGCGCACGGCGGCACTGGCGAACGTGGTGAGGTGGGGCACCGCGCCCCGGCGGATGACGCCGGCCATCCAGCGGGCGACCAGATGCGCGTCCTGCGGACGGACGTACTTGGGTGCGGGCAACCGCACGCCGGCCAGTGCCGCTCCCAGGCGCGCGACCCGCACGCTCCACCGGTACCGCGGGTGGAGCCCTGGGGCGCTGGGGTTGACCTGTGAGAACCAGCGGGCCGGCCTAACGCCGAAGATTGCTAGCCTCAGCATTGACGTCAGCGTCGAACTCCCGGGGATCCCCCAGAACCCGTGGATCCACTGCAGGCCTCCCCGTGCGTCGAAGAACAGCCCAGTGTCTGCGGCGCCTTCGCGCACATGGGTCAGGTCGAGGCCCACGGGCGTGGGGGTCCCACGGCTGCCGCCACTGTGCACCCGGAAGTGCACGCGCGCCAGGGGATTCCAGAACTGGGTGGGCTCCACTTCGAACGTGGAGCCACCGCGCCTGATCGGTTGGCGTCCCTTGTACTCGTCGCCGGTCAGGTAGACGCCGCTGCGGAACAGCGCGGCGAGCGCGCCCTCGATCCCGTCTGCGGCCACCAGGCGCTCCAGGTCGCCGTACTCGCATCCGGCGAGTCGCATCAGCCGGTGGTAGGGGCTGCTCGGGTGGTCGAACACCGCCTGGCGGATCAGGGTCAGGAAGTCGGCCTCGCGTCGCGCGAAGCGCCGGCGGAGAATCTCGCGGGCCTGCTGCGGCGTCATGGACGTGCGAAGGTGGCCCGGGAGCGCCAGCAAGAGGCGGGCTCCCATGCGCACATCGTCCAGGTGAATACCCGTCATTCCCCGATGATCTTGATCAGCACCCGTTTGCGCCGCCGCCCGTCGAACTCACCGTAGAAGATCTGCTCCCACGGCCCAAAGTCGAGCCGGCCGCCGGTGACCGCCACGACTACCTCGCGGCCCATCAGCTGCCGCTTGAGATGGGCGTCGGCGTTGTCCTCGCCGGTGGCGTTGTGCTGGTAGCGGCTGACTGGCGCGTGCGGCGCCAGGGACTCCAGCCACTGCTGGAAGTCGTGGTGCAACCCGGGCTCGTCATCGTTGATGAACACCGATGCGGTAATGTGCATGGCGTTGACGAGCACCAGGCCCTCCTTGATGCCGCTCTCGCGCAGCGCGGCCTCGACCTGGGGCGTGATGTTGATGAGCGCGACGCGTTGGGGGGTGTGGAACCACAGCTCTTTGCGATAGCTCTTCATGGGCCTTCGACCGATGCAGGCATACGACGCGTTTCATGATATCATCTCTGGCATGGTGCCGCAGATCAGGGTCCACCGCGCCTGGGTCGTGCTGGGGGGCGTGACGCTCATCCTGCTGGCGTCGTCCGGTTTGCGCTCGTCGTTCGGCGTGTTCATTAAGCCGCTGGAGGCCGAGTTCGGCTGGAGCCGGGTCGCCCTCTCGGTGGTCGCCTCGCTGTCGCTGCTGCTGTATGGCGCGATGGGACCTCTGGTGGGAAGGATCGCCGATCGCTTCGGGCCGCGGGGCGTGCTGATGGCCGCAGCGCTGCTACTCGGGGCCGGGACCATGGCGACGTCGAGGGTGACCAGCCTCTGGCACCTATATCTTGCGGCCGGTGTGATCACGGCCATGGGCGCTGGCAGCGCGGCCATGTCGGTGGCTGCCTCGCTGGCGGCCCGCTGGTTCGACCGGCAACGCGGGCTGGTGCTCGGCATCGCAGGCGCGGGCATGGCGGCCGGCCAGTTGCTCGTGGTCCCGGCGCTGATGGCGGTCACCACGACCTGGGGCTGGAGGGCGAGTTTCCTCGGGTCGGGCGTCGTCTTCGTCGCGGTGATCCTGCCGCTGGTGGTGCTGCTGATCCGCAACGACCCGCGCGAGGTGGGCCTGGCACCCTATGGCGCGGCGCCGGGCACCGTGGCTGCCACCGCCGAGCAGCGCGCCAGCCAGCGCGTGGGCGCAGCCGCCGCGGCGCGCACGCTCCCGTTCTGGTTGCTGGCCGGCAGCTTCTGGGTGTGCGGGTACACCACGTCGGGGCTGGTGCTCACGCACCTGATTCCCCATGCGGCCGAGGGTGGGTTCCATGCGGCGATGGCCGCGCAGGCCCTGGGCGTGATGGGCGCACTCAACATTGTCGGCACCATCGCCTCGGGTTGGATCTGCGACCGCCTCGGCCCCCGCGGCCCCCTGGCCGCATACTACCTGCTGCGCGGCGTCTCGCTGGTCTTCCTGCCGTTCGTGGGGTCCGCACTGGGCCTGTTCGGGTTTGCGGCGATCTTCGGCCTCAACTACATCTCGACCGTGCCGGCGACGACGGCGCTGACCGCGCGCATCTACGGCCGCTACTCGGTGGGCGAGCTGTCGGGCTGGATCTTTTTCTCGCACCAGATCGGCGCGGCGGCCGGTTCGCTGGTCGGCGGGTACTTCTACCGGGCGTTTGGAGACTACACCCTGGCGTTCCACACGGCGGCCCTGCTGGCGTTTGCGGCGACGGGAATGGTGCTGCTGATCCAGGACCGGCCGCAAGGCGGCGAGCCCGCTCTGAGCGAGCCCGAACGCCCCGAGGCCCTGGGTGGAACGATGGCCACGGCGCCGGGGCCCTGACCCATGCGCCTCGGAGGCTCGCTGGGTGGTATTAGCCTACCATTTCCTCGTGGCTTCGGACCTCGATGCGCAGATCCCTGATGCCCAGTCGCGTCACAGCCCGCCTGACCTGTTCAGCGATCTCCAGCACGAGCTCGGCCGAGGCGTCCTCGCCGATACCGCATAGTTGGAGCACCGCCCGTCGGTCGGACCCTTCGCCGTTCCCCGACTTCTTCCGCTCCGACCCTGCAGCCATTGTGCCCCACCCCTCGGGATCAGCCGTGCACTCCCTCGCCATTGAGCACCTTCATCCGCCCCGTGGCCATGAAGACCACACGCTCCGCGATATTGGTCACGTGGTCTGCAGCTCGTTCCAGGCGCATGGCCACCATGATCAGGTCCAGCGCCTCGGAGAGACGGCGTGGGCTCTCGGCCATGTACGTCAGCAGCACCCGGAAGACCTGATGGTGCAGGGCGTCCACGGTCTCGTCTTTGGCTGCTACCGCCTCGGCCAGCACCGGGTCGCGGCGCGCGAATGCTTCCAGGACGTCGTGCAGCATGCCCCGCACCACGTGTGCCATGTAGGGGATGTCCACCATGGGCCGCAGCAGCGTGCTGTCACGGAGCCGACGGGCGGTCCGGGCGATGCCGTCCGCGTGGTCGGCCATGCGCTCCAGGTCGATGGCAATCGCCAGTGCGGCTGTCAGTGCCCTGAGGTCACCGGCCATCGGCTGCTGGGTCGCCATCAACGTGATGATGCGCTGCTCGATCTCCACGTGCATCTGGTCGACCTGGGCGTCTGCCTCGGTGACCGCGGCCGCTGCGCCGCTGTCCTGATTCTTGAGGGCCTCGACGGCCCTGTGCAGTAGCTCGCCGACCAGGCTGCCCATGCGGAGGACGTCATCCTCCACCCGGTGCAGTTCTTGATCGAATGCCGCGCGGATGTGCCGGTCGCCGGTCAACATGAGACGGTCACCCGAATCGTCCCGTGATGTAGTCTTCCGTGCGCCTGTCCTTCGGGTTGGTGAACAGGTCGCGGGTGAGGCCGAATTCCACCAGCTCACCCATCAGCATGAAGCCGGTGAAATCCGACACACGGGCGGCCTGTTGCATGTTGTGGGTCACGATGATGATGGTGTAGCGTTCTTTGAGGCTGACCATGAGGTCCTCGATCTTTGCCGTCGCGACGGGATCGAGGGCGGAGCACGGTTCGTCCATCAGCAGCACATCGGGCTCGACCGCGATGGCGCGGGCGATGCACAGCCGCTGCTGCTGTCCTCCGGACAGCCCCAGCGCACTGTCGTGGAGGCGGTCGGAGACCTCGTCCCAGAGGGCGGCACGCTTCAGGCTGCGCTCTACGATGTCGTCGAGCTGGGAGCGGCGCTTGATCCCGTGGATCCGCGGCCCATAGGCCACGTTCTCGTAGACGGACTTGGGGAACGGGTTCGACTTCTGGAAGACCATGCCGACCCGTCTGCGCAGGACCACCACGTCGGTCGCCGCACCGTAGATGTCGGTCCCGGCCACGCGGATCGTGCCCTCCGTCTTCACGTCGTCGATGAGGTCGTTGAGGCGGTTGATGCACCGCAGCAGGGTGCTCTTGCCGCACCCCGAGGGGCCGATGAGCGCCGTGATGTGGTGCCTGGCCACCGACATGGTAACCTGGCGCAGGGCTTGTTTCTGACCGTACCACAGTGAGAGGCGATCCACCTCGACCACCGGTTGGAACACGGCGTCGGCGGCCGGTCTTTGGCCGTCGGTGGGGATCTGGACCGCCATATTGACCAGCATGCCTTTCCTCCTGCGGGTTACACTTTGCATAATTACACGGCCGCCGTGGCGTACTTGCGCCGCAGGCGGTTGCGCAGGGCGATGGCGAACAGGTTGAGCACGAGCACTACGGCCAACAGCAGCAGCGTCGTGGCAAACACCATCGGCCGCGCGGCGTCCACGTTGGGCGACTGGAACCCCACGTCGTAGATGTGAAACCCCAGATGCATGAACTTGCGCTCCAGGTGGATGAAGGGCGGGAACCCGTCAATGGGGAGCGCCGGCGCCAGCTTGACGACGCCGGTGATCATGAGTGGCGCCACCTCGCCGGCCGCACGCGCCATGGCCAGGATCAGGCCGGTCAGGATCGACGGGAGGACCGCCGGCAGTACGACGCGGACGGTGGTTTCCAGCTTGCTGGCCCCCAGGGCCAACGAGCCCTCGCGCAGTGTCCGCGGGATGGCCGCCAGCCCCTCCTCGGTGGCCACGATGACCACGGGGACGGTGAGCAGGGCCAGGGTCAGCGACGCCCACAAGATCCCACCAGTGCCGAACGTGGGCGTGGGCAGCGCTTCGGGGAAGAAGAGTCGGTCGATCGAGCCGCCGACAGTGTAGACGAAGAACCCGAGGCCGAAGACGCCGAAGACGATGGAGGGCACGCCGGCCAGGTTGTTGACGGCGATCCGCACCGCGCTGACCAGCGGCCCTTGCTTCGCGTACTCCCGCAGGTAGAACGCGGCCAGCACGCCGAACGGCGTGACGACGATGCTCATGATGAGCACCATCATGACCGTTCCGAAGATGGCCGGGAGCACGCCGCCCTCGGTATTCGCCTCACGGGGCTCCCCGGCCACAAACTCCCAAACCCGTCCCGCGTAGAAGGCGAGCTTCTCCGCCGTGGTCATGGCATTGGGGCGAAAGGCCCGCACGACCTGGGAGATCGGTAGGTCCTTCTCACGACCGTCTGCCGTGACGACCACCACGCTGGAGGTCATCTGGGCCCGCAGCGTGTTCAACTCCGCTAGGCGCCGGTCGTACTGGGCCTGCAGGTGCGCACGCTGCTGCTGGAGCCGGTCAACCTCGGGGCCCGCGCGCACACCGCTCAGCTCCAGGCGGCGGAGCCGGAGCCGAATGCGCTCCTGCTGATAGTTGAGCGCGCCGATGTCGTCCGTCTCGATCCTGCGGATCCGGTCGTGCAACGCTGTCGCTGCCGGCAGGCGCTGGATCAGTGCCGTCCATCCGGCATCGGGGCCCGCGGCGACGGCGAGACCGCCGTCCCTGACCTCCTTGATCGTGCCGTACAGATTGCCCCATTCCCGGCGTTCGATCACGACCAATTGATCAGGACGTTCCCGCGCGGCAATGCGGGCCTCGTCGATCCACAGGAAGTCCTGGCCGTAGAGATCGCGGTTGCCCTGCTTGACCTTGAGCCGCTGCGGCCGCGGCCCGGCGGCTCGAGCCTGACCTGTCGGCACCGGCTCGCGGGCCACGATCTCGCCGATCACGACCGATCCATCCGCAAGCGTCAGCCGGTGGACGTCCCGCGGCCAGAAGAACCCCAACCCGTTGACCAGCACCAGTGTCACCAGGCCGAAGACCATGAGCAGGGCGAACACCAGCGCGCCTCCGGCCAGCCAGATGAACGAGTCACCCGTGCGCCACAGGCCCTTCATATGGCCTGATACCTCTTGCGCAGGCGCAGCCGGACCATCTCGGCTGCCGTGTTGACCAGGAACGTCATAACGAACAGGAGCAGGGCTGCCAGGAACAGCACCCGGTAGAGCGTGCCGCCCTGGGGCGCCTCGGGCAACTCGACGGCGATGTTGGCCGACAGCGCCCGGAAGCCGTTGAAGATCGACCAGTCCATGACCGGTGTGTTACCGGTGGCCATGACCACGATCATCGTCTCCCCGACGGCGCGACCGAACCCGATCATGATGGCCGAGAAGATCCCCGGGCTCGCCGTGGGCAGCACCACCCGTAGCGCGGTCTGCCAGCGTGTTGCGCCTAACGCCAATGAGCCGGCCGCCAGATACGGCGGGACGTTGGACAGCGCGTCTTCAGCGATCGTGAAGATGATGGGAATGACAGCGAACCCCATGGCGAACCCGACGACGAGCGAGTTGCGCTGGTCGTAGGTCACGCCCAGCGTCCCCAGCAGCCAGGCGCGGTAATCTCCGCCCAAGAGTCCGTGTTCGACCACGACGCCCAACCGCAGCGCCGCCCAAATTGCCAGCAGCACCGTGGGGACGATGAGCACGACCTCGCTGCCCGGTCGGACGCGCTGCCGGACGCCCGGTGGTAGCTGCCGCCAGGCCACGACGGCGGCGATGATGGCGAGCGGGACGACGACCGGGATCAGAAAGACGCCGGGGGCGATCCTCTCGATGGTCGGCGCCAGCCACAGCCCGGCCAGGAAGCCCAGCACCACGCTGGGCAACGCCGCCATGATCTCAACCACTGGCTTGACGACCCCCCGAAGCGTGGGATGCATGAACTGCGACGCGTAGAGGGCCCCGAGCACGGCCAGCGGCACGGCGACCAGCATGGCGTAGAATGTACCCTTCAGGGTCCCGTAGACGAGCGGGGTGAGGCTGAACTTCTCCTCGAAGTCGTCGGTCGCGCCGGTGGACTGCCAGACGAAGTCTGGTTCCTTGTAGCCTTCGTACAACACGCGCCCGAACAGTGTTTGCCACGTGATCTGGGGATGGGGATTCGCGAGCTCCCACTCGGCCAGCGTCCCGTCTGCGCCTGCGACGACCAGGCCGTCGGCTTTGGGCGCGAACGTCAGCGCATGGGTACCCGCCGTGCCTGCGGAAAATGCCAGCAGGGTCCTGCCGGTCGTTGCGTAGTTGAGGTGGATGGCGCCTCCGGCGTCGAGGGAGAGGAAGCCCTTGTCGCGACGCGATGGTGCCAGCGCCACAACGGGCCGGGCGTGGGCGCGGTAGTCGTGGGCCTTCTTCAAGCCGGCGGGTGGCACGTCGGGCAGGATCAGCCACGAGCTCACTGCGCCACGCTCGTCGCCGACCAGCAAGGTCCGGTCGCCGAGCAGCAGGGCGAGGGCGCTGATGCCGACCCCGGGCGCACTGGCTGCCTCGATGACACCGTCGACCCTCGGCGAGTCCGGCTCGCCCACGGCCACGCTCGCCACCTGCCCGGTGGATGTGCCGACGTAGACGTGGTCTCCCCGGCTGTCCGCGGCGAGCTGGGTGATCTCACCCGCGACCGGGATGGCGACTGCGCGCCGCGTCTGTTCCCGTGTGGCGGTGCCGATGAGCGCCTTCCGCTCCACGACGCCGACGATGGTGAGCTCGCGTGGCCCCGACACCACCGCCGCCAGCATGCCCTTCGGTGTCGCCGCAAATGCCAGGCGGCTGATCTGCCGGCCGGCCTCGTCGGCGACGATCGGCGCACCCGCCACCAGGCGGGCGGTGACGTGCCGCCGGCCGTCGGGGAAGCTCACATCGAACTGGACGGTGGCGGGGATCATGCGGCCGTCGGAGAGCCCCAGGCCGAACTGTCCGCGGCCGAGCGCCGAGGTGGCTGTGATGCGCGCCCGTCCCAATTCCTCGGGCCTGGCGACCGTCAGCGTCGAGCCGTCCTCGGCCGATACGAACTGGACGCCGCTCGGGGTGACGAGGTAGATGACCTGACGGTGCTCGTCAACGCCCACAGCAAGCGCGGCCTCACCCCCGGCCACCTGTACCGACCGCGCCGGCGTGGCCCGCGGCGAGCGGAACAGGGGCAGCACCTGGCTGACGATGACCGCAAAAATGGCCAGAATGGACGCGATGACGAGAATCCCGCCGAGCGTCACGAACCGGCGGGCGAGGCGGTCGGCGAAGGCGCGTCGTCTGGCCAGTGAACCGGCCGGGAACCCGACCAAGGGGACCGCCGGTGGCGATCCCCTTGGTCGCAGGATGTCTTCCTGGGCGTTGGCCATCGCGTCGGGCTCCGCCTATTGCACCTTCTTGAGATCCTCGAACGCGATGACCGCGGGAATCGGGAAGTAGCCGTCTTTGATCACGACCTCCTGACCCTGGCGCGAGAAGACATAGCGGACGAACTCGCGCACCAGCGGGTCGGCCGGCTGGTTGGGGCTTCGATTCACATAGACCAGCAGGAAACGCGCCAGCGGATACTTGGCGTCGTAGGCGTTCTGCGCCGTGGCCTCGTAGCACGTCGCCCCGGCCCGCTCGGCCAGCGGCACCGCCCGGACTCCCACCGTTGCGTATCCGATGCCGCTGTAGCCTATCGCGAAGCGGTCGACCGTGACGCCCTGGACCACCGATGCCGATCCGGGCTGTTCTTTCACCTCGTCCTTGAAGTCACCGTTGCGCAGCGCGTGCTCCTTGAAAAAGCCATAGGTGCCCGAGGCTGAGTTCCGGCCGAAGAGGCTGATCGGCCGACTGGCCCACTCGCCGGTCAGCCCGAGCTGGCCCCAGGTCCGGATGTCTTCCCGGTAGCCCCAGCGGCGGGTCTTCGAGAAGACCGCATCAACCTGCTCGATGGTGAGACAGCGGATGGGGTTGTCCTTGTTGACGAACACGGCCAGCGCATCCACGGCGACGCGGATCGCCGTGGGTTTGTAGCCGTACTTGCGCTCGAAGGCGTCGATCTCGGTCCCTCGCATCTCGCGCGACATTGGACCGAGTTGTGCCGTCCCGGCGATCAGCGCCGGCGGCGCAGTGCTCGATCCCTTGCCCTCGATCTGAATCCGCACGTTTGGGTAGAACTTCTGGAACCCCTCAGCCCACAGCGTCATGAGATTGTTGAGCGTGTCCGACCCCACGCTGTTCAGGTTGCCGCTGATACCACTCACCGCGCGATAGGTGACCAGCCGAGAGTCCAGCCGGACTTGAGCGCCGCTAGGCGCGACCGCCACGCCCATGAGCGCAGCCACCACGGTCAGGATGACCACAGCCATCCCGACACCGGGAATCCGCATGTCATACCTCCTTACTTAACACCGGGTTGTGTGATGCGACCGGCATCCCTGGATGTACCGGTACATCTGAGGGCCAGGGTACCTGCCGGAGGTCAAACCTGGGTGAAATGGAGGATATGGTTATGTCAAGAGATGGCCACAGTAGCGCCGGGCGCCTCAGGGGCGCCCGGCGCACATCGTCGCTTGGTTGTAGTCTCCGCTCGATCAGCGCCCCAGCGTGAGGGGCATCATCAGAGTGCTCTTCACCCGCACCCGCAGGGCCCACTGCTGTTCCCACACCACCCGGGGATCCGACGGCCTCGGCGGCGCCACGAGGTTCAGCTCCTCTCCGTACGCGATCATCCGCAACAGGGCGCCCTCGGTGTCTGCAAAGATACCGCGGGGGATGGCGCACTGCGTCGTCGACGCCGCCAGCAACACCCGCTCCGCCGTCCAGCGCTCGATGTTCGCATTCGGCAGATACTCGAACAGCCCCATGCCGGCCTCCGGCACGTCAGACGAGCTCCAGATGATGAGGTCGTTGCCCTTGGCGCCGAACGCGCCCAGAAAGTACGCTCGGGCAGTGGGGAGCGCGCGCCAGCGCAGCGATAGGCTCGCCTGCGGTTCGCCCTCGACCGCGGGCTCAATGGCGGGCATCAAGTCTTGGGCCGCGCCGATGGCGAAGCGCAGCCCAGGCGGCACCCCGTCGCCCGTGATGGTGTGCTCGCCCTGCAGCGATGCGCCGTCGGGGAGGATGCGCTTGTCGCGCTCGTTGGGCCAGATCGAATGCCCGGGTTCGGCCTGTGCGCCCCGCTCAGGCACAAAACGTCCCTGCCAGACGGTGGCCCACTCCTGCGCAGACGCCCGGGCGAAGTCCACGGTCCTGGGCTGTCCGGGCCGCACGTCCGCGCTGCACCCCCAGTAGAACAGGACGCGGCCCTTGGGCTGCTCTGCCGTGCCCGGGTCGCGCTCGCCGCTCGGGGCACCGGGCGAGGCAGCCGCAGGCCTCACCGGCTCCAACGGCAGGCTTGCGCCCAGGCGGAGGCCCTGCGGGATGCCGTGGGTGGCCTGGATGCCCTGCGGGCGCGTGCGAACAAACAGGGCCGTGTCGAGGTACCGGCCGAACATGTGACGCGTATAGCCGAACTGGTTCTCCCGCGGCGGCACGAACATCGGGGGGAGCGGGGGCGCGCCGGGGATGCGCGGCGCGGCAAAGATGTTCGTGGCCACATCCATCCAGACCCGGGCGATCGGGGGCCGGACCTCCTGCTGCTGGGCCAGAGCGACCGCCACCAGCAGCGTGACCAGCGCGACGACGGCAGGCAAGGGAAGCAGAGAGCGAATGCGCATTCGCGTCCTCCAGGATTGACATCCGTGTCAAAACTCTTTTTGTTTCACGGGAGGCCGACAGTTTCCTCTATTTCATTTCGTCGCTTCGGTACCGGGTTGCTGATCCGCCGTCGGGCGTCGCGTCGGGTGATTCTCGTTGGGACTTGGCCGGAAGATCGGCAGGTCCAGTAGATTCGGAAGGGCGGCAACACGGTAGTCGGCCGTCGCGTTCGGACCGCAGAATGCGGCCACCGTGACCATCCCCACGCGGCGGGCACCCTCCAGTTCGCGGGCTTCGTGGCCCACAAAGGCGGCCTCGGCTGCGGTCAGGCGGGCCCTGGCCAAAGCGTCCAGGTAGATGCGGGGATCGGGCTTGCGCGCGCCCAACGCCGTGGAGCAGGAGATCACGTGGAAGTAGTCGGCCAGGCCTGCGCGTGCGAGCCACCCCATCTTCACCGGCAGTGGGTACATGGTGTCCGTGATCACCCCCAGGAGGAAGCCCCGCACTTTCAGCGCCGCCAGCGTCGCTGCCGCTTCGGGCATGGCGATTACTTCGTCAGCGTGCCGCAGGATTTGGGAGACCATCGGGGCTCGCTCACCTTTCGGAACCCCGTGCGCGGCCAGGTGGGCGTCCCAGTAGTCGTAGGGACTACGGCGGCCGATGGTAGCCTGATCCCGGAGGGCGCGCAGTCGCGTCCGATCGACCGCGGAGAGTTCGGCAGAGTAGCCCCGCTCCGTCAGGAGCCTGAGCGCATAGCGCTCGGTCGGCTCGCGGCGGTCGTAGAGGACTCCGTGCGCGTCGAAGAAGACGCCTTTGATCACAGCGCGCGCCCGGGGCCGATGCGCCCGGTGTCGCCCCTCGTTTCGGCGACGCCGGCCCCTGTGACGAGCGGCACCACTTCCATAAGGTCGCGGACGACCGCGTCGGGGATCTCGGTATCGGTTTCCCTGTCAGCCTTGCCGGTCAGAAACGAGCGGATCTGGATGGCCCGGCCGTAGCCGGCCCGGCGCGCGCCGGCGATGTCGCGCGAGACCGTGTCGCCCACGTAGGCGCAGGCTCCCGGTGACAGACCCATCCGGCGAGCCGCTTCCAGAAAGATGCGAGGATCGGGCTTGCGGATGCCCAGTTCCGCGCTGGTGAGGATGGGGTTGAAGTAGTGAGCGACGCCGTACGAGGCCAGGTTGCGTGGGACCAGCTCCCGGCTGATGATATTGGAGACCACGGCGAGACGGAGGCCGCGGCGGTGGAGAGCCTCCAGGGCGCCGGGCGCCTCCGGACGTAGAGCCCTCCGGTAGAAGGTGTTCTCATAGTAGAAGGTCAGCTCCTCGGCCGCGGCCGCAAGCCCTGCAGCGAAGCGGTGGTCTGGGAAGACGTACTCGGTCCAGACCCTGGCGGGCGGCAGTTCGACGTTCGTCTGCTCCCGCCAGCGTTGGTAGGCGGCCATGCCCGACTCAACGGCGCCGTACAGATCCGGCGGCGCGAGGCCGGGTTCGAGCCCCCGCTGCACGAGTAGCGCGTGCAGGCCTCGCGCCGCGTCCTGCCTGATGGCCTCGTCGTAATAGACGTCTTCGAGCGTGCCGCCCAGGTCGAAGACGACCGCCCCGATGCTTGACATGGAGGCGGCGCTCACCTCCTCCGCTGGTTGGCCACCCAGAAGTCCAGCACCTTCGGTCCGTGCTGATACGCGAAGACGGGATCGATGACCCACGACCTGGTCCGCAGCACCGCGAACGGCACGGCGCCCGGCGGCACCACGATCATACCTGTGCGCGGTGCGTAGTCGCCGGGCACGAACCACGGGGCGAATCCCAACCCGCCCTTGCTGTCGCCCATCAGCCAGCGGATCATGAGCTTTGCCGCGTTGGGATGCGGTGCCTGATCGATGATCCCGATGTACGACTGATAGAAGACGCAGCAAACCGGCCTGGCATCCAGGACGGGCTCGAAGGCGAATCGGCCGGCCAGCACGTCGCGGTACTTCGCGTAGTCCACCCATCCCAGCGGCGGGTCCTTCTGGCCCTTCGTGCCGACAAACTTCGAGACGTCGCCGTCGCTCCCGGCAAAAACGGGATCATTCCTTAGAAACTCTCTGATCCACTGGTAGGCGGCGTTGGGGACGTCTCTGTCGAGCACGATGTCCTTACCGAACGCCTCTCTGTAAGCCTTCGCGAAGTCGTCGGCGTGCTGGACGAAAGTGGTGAGAACACTGAGGTTCTCACCCGATTCGAAGATGTCTTTCATGAGGATCTTGCCCTTCCACTGCGGCCGTGTCAGATCCCACCAGTTGGTGATGGGCGACTTCTTGTAAACCTCGGAGTTGTAAATGATGACCCGGGTACCCAGGCGGTGGACCAGCAAGGGCTCCTGGAACTCCCGGGGGACGACCGCGGCCAGGTTGCTGGGGACGAAGTTCCAGAGCAGGCCCTTGGGGATCAACTCTTTGACCACTGTGGGCGGATCACCTGCGAAAAAGACGTCGCCCACGTGCACTCCGGCCCGGGCTTCCTCTTTGATCTTGGTGATCGTCGTCACCGTGCCGATGTCGAAGGCTTCCACTTTGATGCCGGGATATGCCGCCTCGAAGGTCTTGGCGGCGTCTGGGATGCGCGACGAGGAGGAGTAGACGACAACTTTGCCTTCTCTCCTGGCCGCATCTTCGATGGCTTTCCAGTCTTGGTTTCTCCCGGCGTAGGGGCCCAGCTGGGCGTCCTTCAGCCACCTCTCGCGGGATGGCGTGAGCACTGGACCGGCGAGCGTTGCGGCGGGAGCCCACCACACGCTCCCGGCCAGGCTGACCACCACCCCCAGGGCCAACGCGCACAGAACCTGTCTGGACATGGTCTCCCTCCTCTATGTCTGGAGTCCCCTTGACAGATCGGCGCCCCTCACCCGACCGATCGCCCACTGGCCGGCCAGGCTCAGGACGACCAGGATCACCACGATCCCGTCCGCAAACTGTGTGTAACCCTGTTCCGTGTACCGGAAGAGCACGCTGGGCAGCACGCGGGTGGCCGGCGTCACCAGGAGGATGATCAGGGACAGTTCCCGTATGGTGCTGATGAAGGTCAGCAGGAATCCTGAGAAGAGGCCGCCTGCGGCCAGCGGCACGATGACGCGGCGGAAGCGCGTGGTCCACGACGCGCCTGCCACCACTGCGGCCTCTTCCAGCTCGCCTCCGATCTGCAGCATCGCTGCCACCCCCGCCCGCGACGAGAACGGCAGGTTCTTGGCCACCGAGACCAGCACCAGCAGCGCAAACGTTCCGTACAGTGCCGGGATGGGACCCAATGGGGCGGCGAACATGGCGATGTAGGCGGCTCCAAAGGCGATGCTGGGGATCAGGTAGGGGAGAAAGGCAACCTGCTCCAGGAGCCGCGAGGCCCGCGTGCCGCGTCCCTTCACGATGGCGTAGCCCAGAAAGAGCCCGACAACCGCCACGATCGCGGAGGCCAGCGATGCCAAAAGGACGCTGTTCTTCGCGGCGCCCAGGACCAGGAAGTTCCGCAACAGGCCCACTTCCCCTTCGGCATAGCGGCGGTTCCCGCCCGGCGTGGTCCAGTAGTGCAGCGAGAGGTTGCCGAGGCTGTAGTCGTTCTCCTCCAGCATCAGCGACTGCCAGACCAGGAACAGCAGGGGCGCCAGCACGCATACCGCGACGAACGTCACCACCGCAACGAGGAGCGGCACCTTCCACCGGCGCAGCGGCGTCGGCCGGATGTGCAGGCCTCGTCCCGCGATGGTGACGAACCCCTTCCGCGTCCCGATCAGCCGCTGGTTCGCGTAGACGGTCACCGCCGAAAGGGCGATAAGGCCCAGCGCCAGGATGTAGGCATCGGCGGCGAAGCCCAGGCGCAGGTTGCCATACAGCGAGGTCGCCAGTGTGTAGTATCGCACTGGTCGTCCCAGGAAAATCGGCGTGCCAAACGTGCCCAGCGCCCGCGAGAACGTCAGGATGAATGCCGATAGGACCGCCGGCAGGACCAGTGGGAGCGTGATGCGCCGCAAGACCTTCCAGTGGCTGGCCCCCAGGATCTCCCCCGACTCCTCCAGGTGTCGATCCACTGACGCCAGCGCGCCGGCCGTCAACACGTATGCGAAGGCGTAGTAGTGCAGCCCGAGACACACGATGATCGGGATTGGTCCGTATGCCAGCCAGTTCGGAGGCGCGATGCCGGTGAGATATTGGAACAGCCCCACCGACCCACCAATCCGGGGATTCCTGAAGACACCGAGCCACGCCAGCGCGATCACCCACGAGGGCAGGATGTATGGAATGGTCACCAGGCTGCGTAGCACACGGCGCCCCGGTAGGTCTGTACGGGTCAGCACCCAAGCCAGCGGGCAGCCGATCGCCAGCGCCAGGAGCGTGGTGCCGGAGGCCGTCACCAGGGTGTTGATGAACGGCATGTAGACCAGTTCGCGGCTAACCGTTCCTAGGAACGTGCGCTTCCAGTGGAAGAGGGTGAAGGCGCCTTCTTCGAAGCTGTCAGCCAGCCGCGCGTCCTCGGGTTGCCACGTCACCGTGGCCCAGGCGATGCGCGCGAGCGGCATCACGACCAGGTAGGCAAGCAGAGTGCCCAGGACGATGGTGATCAGCATGCGGGGCGTCGTGAGGGTCCGCCACAGGCGGCGCGTGTGCCACACGACCTGTAAGGGCCGAACGGATGCGACGGCGGCCATCAGGTCATCCCTCCACCATCGCCGGGCTCCATCATCCGCCTGCTGCGTGGTCGAGCAGCCGCGATGTGTCCGGGTCATACAGGGTCAAGGTCGTCGGGTCGAAGGAGAGCCAGACCGGACTGTCGATTTCGAGGTGTAGCGGGCGTACCTCCCTGATCGTCAAAGCCGTGCCCTCGCGGCGGACGTTAACGATCAACTCCGACCCTGACGGCAGTACGGAGTAGACCTTGAAGGCGATCGCGCCGGACGCGGGCTGCAGGGACAGGCCAATGTGTTCCGGGCGTATCCCCACGACCACGTCCCTGCACGGCACCGCGTTCGGGTAGGGGAGGCTGAACCCCTGGAAGTCGAGCAGGTGGTGCCCTGCCTCCTGGCGGACGGTGGCGCGGAGGAGGTTCATCCTCGGCGTACCCACGAAGTCGGCGACGAACAGGGTCGCCGGGCGCCGGTAGAGCTCGTCGGGCGGAGCGAGCTGCTCCAGGCGACCCTGTCTGACCACCGCCACATGTGTGGACATCGTGAGGGCTTCGAGCTGGTCGTGGGTGACGTAGACGACGGTCGCGAGCGATTCCCGGTGCAGTCGCTTGAGTTCCGAGCGCATCTCCATGCGCAGGCGCGCGTCCAGGTTGGACAGGGGTTCGTCCAGCAGGAAAATTCCCGGGCCGGGCGCCAGCATCCGGGCCAGGGCAACGCGCTGCTGCTGGCCGCCACTCATCTCCTGCGGATAGCGGTCTTCGAGACCCGCTAGCTGCAGGTCGGCGAGCACCTTGTGGGTCCGCGCCCTGATGTCCTCTCGCCCCCACCGGGCCAGTTCCAGGCCGAAGGCCACGTTCTCGAAGACCGTCATGTGCGGCCAGAGGGCGTAGGTCTGGAAGACCATCCCTACGCCGCGCCGGGCGGGGGGGACGAAGATGCCCTGCTGGTAGGAGAAGACCGGACGGCCATCGATCAGGATCTCGCCGGAATCGGGTTCTTCGAGCCCGGCGATCATGCGGAGAATTGTCGTCTTCCCGCAGCCCGAGGGGCCCAGGATGGTCAGGAAGCTGCCGGGCTCGACGGTGAGACTGAAGTCGTCAACCGCCGTTACCGAGCCAAAGCGCTTGGTTACGCGGCGGAGCTCGATGCGCTTTATCTGCGTGGTCCTACTGACGACGGTCGAGCAGGCGGGGCCGCATCCTTCTTGCATCCCTGCGGTGGTCTGCCAGGATGTCCAGCCCGTAGGCTGCCCGAAGTGCCTCCAGCTGGCGGACCCCGGCCAGGCTCCGCCTCGGGCGCGCGCTGGCCAACCCCAGCAGCAGTGCGTTCAGGACTGCCATGGGAACCGTCAGCGAGTGGAAGGTTGAAACGGGGCCCCGGCGAGCGGCCAGGATGACGTCGGCCTTGTTGCGAAAGGCCAGCCCCAGCGTATCGGTGATGAGCACGGTCTTGCACCCGATGGACCGCGCATGGCCCAAGACGGCCGCCAGTTCCGCCGTGGCTCGCTGGAAGCCCGCAGCCAGCACCACGTCATCGGGCCGCAGCAGCAGGATCTCTTCGAGAACGTCGCGGCCCGAATGGGTCACGCTGATCGTCATCACCCCGAACCGCCGGAG
>JAVKIJ010000023.1:0-37105 GCA_031459535.1 Candidatus Fervidifonticultor quintus
TGTCTTCCAGGAGGACCACGCCGGCCGCCGCCATCTGGCGGCCCCCAATCCCCTCGAGCCTGACGCCGGGATCCATGGCGCGGAGGTGGCGCGCCACCTCCGCGCCATGGAGATCTCCCGAGACCTCTCCGGCAACGAAGAAGACGCGCCGGACGCGGTCAGGCCGCGCCATGAACCGGGCTGCCCAGCGGCGGGACGTCGGCGGCGACCACGGTGATGTCGGCCGCGTTCGCCTCGGCGATCATCCGGTCCCGGTGGATCAGCACGGTGCGTCGGGCGTCGATCCCCAGGACGCGGGCCGCAACATCGCGCATGGCCTCCACGGTATCCGGGCCCACGGCCGGGATGTCGAAACGGGGATCCTGATGGTTGCGGCTGGCCTTCACGACCACGGCGCCGGGTGCCATGGCGCCGCCGCGCCGGATGGTGGCGTCCGTGCCTTCCGCAGCCTCGACGGCCAGGATGATGCCGCGGCGCACGACGACCGTCTGCCCGACGTCGAGGTCGGCGATCCGGCGCGCGACCGCCCGGCCGAACTCCACGTCGGCTTCCTCGTCGGGGGTCGGCGCCCGGTCGGTCAGCACACCCGGCGGCGCCAGGAGGTCGCCGACGAAGCTCGTCTGATCCAGCAGGACCATGCCCATCTCGGCCAGCAGGGCCGCCAGGCGTTCCAGCAGCGGCACGTCTCGGCGGTCTCGTTGCACCCGCATGACCGCGTCCCGCAACGCATCCCCCTCACCCAGCAAGTCGGTGCGCAGGAACCGCCCGGCGACCAGCACCTGGACGACGCGGTGCGTCCGCAGCACGCCCAGCAGCTGGCTCAACGCGCCCGGCGCGCACCGCTGGTAGTGGTCCGCGAGCGCGGCCAGGGCCGGAGATTCGCCCGACACCTGCACGCAGACCAGACCGCGGCCCCTGGACTTGACGGCTCTGGCGATGACCTCCGGGAACGCGCCGACCCCGGCGACGAGTCCTATGGCTCCGTCTCGCTCCGCCACCGCACGATCCCCCGGTTGCGCTGCCTGGCAGCGCGGATGAACGACACGAAGTGCTGCACGGGCAGGCTGTCCCCGACCTCCCTTTCCACGGCCTCGGCCGCCTCCGCCGGCGGAAGCCCGGACATGAAGAAGAGGCGGAAGGCACGGTCCAGGGCGGCCCGGTCTGCCGGCGACACCCCGTGCCGCCGCAGCCCGACCCGGTTCAGGCCGACCGCGCGGCCGCGAGGGCCGGCGACCATCACGTAGGGGGGGACATCCTGCCGCACCGCGCTGAGCCCGGCGATCATCGCCAGGCGCCCGATGTGCACGAACTGGTGCACCCCGCTGACACCACCCACGTAGGCGTGCTCACCCACATGCACCCAACCGCCGAGCTGCACCCCGCTGACGATAATGGCGCCGTCGCCGATCTCGCAGTTGTGGCTGACCTTGGCGAACGACATGACATAGGCACCGTTGCCGATACGGGTCTCCAGGCCTTCCCCGGTGGCGCGGTCCACGCTGCAAAACTCGCTGAACAGGTTGTCGTCGCCGATGACGATGCGCGTGGGCTCGCCCCGGTAGGCGCGGTCCTGCGGGCGGCCGCCGATCACCACGTGGGCCGCCAGCCGGTTCCGCCGGCCGATGGTGACGTGAGCGTGCACCACCGAGTGCGGCCCCACCACCGTATCGTCCCCGATGACCACGTCCTCCTCGACCACGGCGTAGGGGCCCACCTCCACACCTTCACCCAAGACGGCGTCTGGATGCACCACCGCGGTCTGGTGCACCCGGGGGCTGCGGCGTTGTCGATCAGCGTTCACCGGCGTCCTCCGCCCGTCTCCATCACCCATCGCCCGCGCCCCCAAGTCGCCAGGCGATCTGTCGGGCCAGGGCGATGTGCAAGCCGTGCCCGGCGCGCACGGCGATCACGTGGGCGTGCAGGGGACGGCCCAGCAGCGACAGGTCGCCGATGGCGTCGAGGATCTTGTGCCGCGCCAGTTCGTTGGGGAACCGCGGCTCGTTGACGAACCCCTCGGGCCCGATGACGAGCGTGGTGGCCAGCGACGCGCCCCGGGCGAGCCCTCTGGCACGCAGCGCCTCTACCTCCGCGGCCAGCCCCCAGGTGCGCGCCGGGGCAATGGCGCGGGCGTACTCGTCGACATCTTCGTGGAACTCCGCGATCTGCGGCTCGAGGGTGGCGCCGTCGGCGGTCACCACGTAGGTGATCTGCAGCCGACGGGCCGGCACCGCCACGATCATGCTCCCGCCATTGCTGGCCCAGACTGGCGCATCCAGGACGATGGGCCGCCGCGGGGCAGGCTGCGGGGCCAGCCCCGCGTGTTCCAGCGCATCCACGTAGATGCGGGCGCTCCCATCTCCGCACGGGAGCTCTTCGCCGTCGAGTTCGACTCGGAGATTGTCAATGCCCAGGCCCCTGGCCGCAGACAGCAGGTGCTCGACGGTCGCTACCCGCGCGGTATGGCCCAGCACCACGCCGCGCGCGGTCGCCACCACCTCCCCCAGCGCGGCGCGCACGGTCGGTGCGCCCGGCACGTCTATCCGGCAGAACGTGACCCCTTCGTCCTGGGCCGCGGGCACCAGCCGGGCCACGGCCGCGCCGCCGGTATGGAGCCCCACGCCGGACACCACCACGGGCCGCGCGATGGTCCGCTGAGCAGCGTCGGGCGTCACCGCGGCTGCCACCCCAGGCGAACAGGGTAGAACGAGCCGGCCACAGGCATGGTGAGGATGGAGACGTCCCTGGCGCCGCCCGGCTCCACGGGAAGCGCGACGATCTCGCGATCTTCGTTTGGCCGCAACACCCCCACGTCCACCGGCGCGCCATTGATGAAGAAGAGTCCCCGCGCCGGCCCACCTGCAGCGTTCGCCACCAGCGCCGTCGTGACCTGGCGCTCTGTGGGGTTGACCAGTCGAAGCCGGAAGCGATACAGCACCCCGTAGTCACCTACCAGCGGCTCGCCGGTGCGGACGTCGCGCAGGCCAGACATCACGCCCAGCTCGGCCACTGCCGCAGCGCGGTGAGCCAGGTACTCGGCGGTGATCTCGACCACGGATCCAGGAAAGGTTCCCCGGGGGTGCGGGAAAGCATAGGGGCCCAGGTCGGCGGTCACCGTGCGGTCGAGCAGCCACGGCACGCGCACGTGCACCATGAGCTCCACCGGACCACCCTCGATGACCTGAAACTGCATCAAACCCGACACCAGCGCCAGCGGCGGCAGGGCGTAGGCGGTGAACGTGGTGGTGCCGCCGGGCGGAACCTCGACGATATAGCCCCGACCGGCCACCAGCGCCTGGAGGAAGCGCTGCGTGGCTGCGAAGCCGATAAAGAGAGGATCGCCCGAAGGACCGGCGTGCCCGCCCATGTAGTGCACGCGCGCGCGTCCGGACCCGGGGTTGCATAGCGTGATCTTGAGGACGCGGGCCTGGTGTGCCGTGCCGTTAAGGTGGTGATAGAGCAGGCGCGCGGGCCTCCCTGGCGCCAGGCGCTCTTCGAAGAGCAGCCCGTTGTCGGTGATCTTCTCCGGCCGGTTGCTGACCAGCAGGACCTCGGGATCGGCGAGCTGCACCGGCATGTTGATGACCCGCATCTGGATCACGCCATCCACCGGGCCGGCGTACGGGCTGCGGAGCCGCACCGTCACCGGGAGCGTCACAGACTGACCCACCGGTAGCGGCGCGAGAACCGCTGCGGCCACCGATTCCATCGTGGCGCCCGGTTGCCGCCACACCACTTCCTGGAGCCGTCGTGCCACGGCTTCGCGCACCAGCTCCGGGGTCGCGGGATTGCCGGTGAGGAAGACCTCGGCGCCGGCAGGGATACGGCCGGCCGGCGGTCGCACCGAGACCGGCAGATCGGTGCGGTACGGGCCGAGACGGAAGGTTACCGTCGTGCTGCCTACCGTCCGGGCCTCCACCTCGGCCTGACCGTCGGTGAGCCGCACGCTCACGATGCGGGGGTCGCGAGCCGTTGCCATCACCGGCGCCGCGCCGGCAGCCACGATGGACACGGATTCGACGCGCCCCGGGGAGAGCACCAGTTCCCTGCGCGACAGCACCAGGGGTCGGACGGCGAGGGCCTCTTCAAGTGCGCGCGCCCACTGTTCGACCAGCGGGCCGGGCAGGCCGTGTCGGCGGACCTCCCGCCGCGTCACGGTGAGCACGGGCTGGCCGTCCACGATGAGTGTGGCCACCCTGCCGGTGGCCCGCGTCCTTACCACTGTCGGCGGTGGGAGGAGCGGGTCGAGACGGGCCGCGACGCCACGGAGTCGCGCCAGGGCGCCTCGTCCGAGCAGTCGGATCACCGGCCTGCCGCGCACCCACAGCTCCGCTCCGGCGTCCGGGCCCGCCCATCCCCTCACAGCGATCTCGCCCGCGGAGGCCGGGCCACAGGCCGCGGGATCGGACAGCGCGGCCAGCCACATCCCGGCCAGGAGGAGACCCATGGCGCCGTGCCGCGTCACTCCCGTCGCCTGCGATCGAGGGCGTCCACCCTGGCCTCAAGCGCCCGGAGCCGTTCTAGGGCCTCGGGCAGCAGCGCACCGGCGGCCTCGATGCGGAGCTCATCGCGGTGCGGCCGCGCCGGGAATCCGGAGACCACCAGCCCGGGGGCCACATCCTTGGTCACGCCGGCCCGGCCCAGCACCGTGGCGCCGGCCCCGATGGTCACGTGGTCGCGCACGCCGACCTGCCCGGCAAGCACCGCACCTTCACCGATGGTGACGCTCCCGGAAATCCCGGTCAGCGCCGCAATAATGGTCCCCGGCCCCAGCACGACGTTGTGGGCGATCTGCACCAGGTTGTCGATCTTGCTGCCGCGGCCGATACGGGTCTCGCCGAGCGTGGCCCGGTCAATGGTCGCATTCGCCCCGATCTCCACGTCGTCTTCGATCACGACCCGGCCGAGATGCGGAATCTTCAGATGCACGCCGTCCTCGGTCGCGTATCCGAACCCGTCGCTGCCGATGACGGCGCCGCTGTGCACGATCACGCGGTCGCCGAGCGCGCAGTCGGCATACACCGTCACCAGCGGGTGGAGCACGCACTCGACGCCGATGCGGGTGCGGGCGCCGATCACGGTGCCGGCGCCGATCACGCTCCTCGCGCCGACCACCACGCCACCGGCCAGCACGGCGTGCGGCTCCACGGTGGCCTCTGGGTGCACCTCGGTGTCGCTGGCCACCACCGCGGTGGGGTGGATGCCGGGCGCAGGACGCCGGGGCGGCGCCAGCACGGCGAGCACCCGGGCGAACGCCGCCCTGGGATTGCGGGCCCGCAGGGCCGGCTTGCGCGTGTGCGGAACCTGCGTGCCGACCAGCAGGGCGCCCGCGGGCGATGCTTCGGCCTCGGGGAGGCGTCGTGGGTCGGCGACCAGCACCAGGGCTCGAGGGTGGGCCTGGGCCAGCTCGGTGACGGCCTCGATCTCCAGTTCACCCTCGCCGGCCAGCTCGGCCCGCGCGTGCCGCGCGAGTTCCGCCAGCTTCATCGCAACCCCCGTGAGCTGGTTACTTGAGTCGGTCGATGATCTCCTGGGTGATATCGACCGTTGTGCCGGGCCGGCTGTAGACCACCGGCCCCTTGGCGAGGACGC
This sequence comes from Candidatus Fervidifonticultor quintus, assembly GCA_031459535.1. GTDB lineage: Bacteria > Sysuimicrobiota > Sysuimicrobiia > Sysuimicrobiales > Humicultoraceae > Fervidifonticultor_A > Fervidifonticultor_A quintus. Next base: position 5,590 of record JAVKIJ010000023.1, read on the forward strand.
CCCGCAGGCGCTTTTCGCGCACCACCTGTTGGAGCGCCTGTTGAACTTCGCGGTTCAGCGTCTGTTCCAGTTCCGCGCGCAGCCCCTGCAGTTCCCTCAGGTACTGGAGCCGGCGGGCCTCCAGGTCCTCCTTGGACAGTTGACCGGCGAGGAGCTGGAGATCCGCGGTCATCGCGCGCTCCCGATCATCCAGTTCCTTCTGATAGCGCAGGGCCTTGGCACTTTCGGTCAGGATGCGGCGGTTGTCAACGAGACCGACCCGGCCGCCCACGCACCCCGAAGCCAGCACCACCGCCAGCACGAGGCCCGTGATGGCCAACAATCCCGTTCCGTTCCTCATGCTCGACTCTCCGTCACCTACGATCGCCGCAGGCGCGCGATGACCGCCGGCGTGATGTCGATCACGCCCCGATGGGCGATGGTCTGCGTGACCACCACATCGATGCGCCGCTCCTGTGCCACCGTCGCCACCTCGATCTTGATCTCGGCCAGCATGCTGTCCTCCAGGCGCACGCGCTGACCGTCCAGAGCCTGCAGTTCCGCCCGCAGGCGCGCCGCTTCGGCCTCCACCTGACGCGCGTACTGCTCCTGGGCGGCCCGCAGCTGGGTCTGCGCGGTGTCCATCACCAGCTTGCGGCGGCTCTCCATCGCTGTGCGGAATGTCTCCTCGCGCTGGCGCACCGCACTGTCGAACTCTGCTCTCGCCTCGCGCTCCTTGGCTTCGATCTTGACCCTGGCTTCATCTTCCAGGGAAGCGACGTAGGCATTGAACGTCGCTTCCGCCTCGGCGGTGCTCGTCCGCACGAACTCCTGCATCTGCCGGTCGAGGGCCTGGGCGTGGGCGCGCACCTTCTCGTCGCGCTCCTTGTGAAGACGGTCGCTCTCGGCCTGGATACGCTTGACTTCTTCTTCGTTGGCGATACCCACCACGTCGGCCTTCACGCGCAGGTTCAGCAGGGGGATCCGGTACTCGGCCATCGTGGCGAGCTCGAACCTCTCCAGCTCGCGCTGCAGCTCGTCGCGCTTGGCCTCCACGGTCTTGCTCAGGGCCACGTTCAGCTCGCGCTGTCGGTCCGCCAGCTTGGCCTCCTGTTCAGCCTTCACGTCATTGGCATACGCTTCGACCCGGCGCTGGAGCTGCTGGCGCAACTCCTCCAGTTCGGCCTTCAACGACGCCTGCAGCCGGTCCGCTTCGGCCTGCAGGTCCGGACCGACCTCGGTCTTGGGGGGCTCGGGTGCCGGCGGCGGACTCGCCAGCCGCACCTGCAGTGCACCGATCCGCCGGTGGAGCGCCTCGAGTTCGCCCCACCGCCGGTGCGCACGCAGCAGCGCCCCCAGATCGACCACCGCCACCCGGTATGCCGCAGGACGTGGAGACCCCGCCGGGGCTGGTCGCGGCGTCGGGGCCGGCGCGCCTCCTCCCGACGGTCGACACCCCACCAGGGTGGCGACCACCAGCAGCAGGAGGCCGGTTCCCCCGATGCGCCGCACGGCTACTTGCCCTTGATCTGTTTGATGACGGCCTCGGTCAGGTCGTTCCCGCCGTAGAGGACGACCGACCGCTCCAGCACCACCGACACACCCGCCTGCTTGGCGGCATCCTCGACCGCCGCACGGATCTCCTTGTCGAGTCCGCCGAGCAGCTCATTCCGCTTGTCCAGGATCTGCTGTTGGAGTCGGCGATCGAGCTCCTGGCGCTGGAACGCCGTCATACCCTTGCTGCGCTCCTGGAACTCGCGCTGCTTGGCCTGGAAGAACTCCTGCAGCGCTCGCTCAGAGCTGGCCCTGCGGGGATGGCTGTCGAGGGCCCGCTGCATGTCCACATAGCCCACCGAGAACGACTGGCCGAGCGCGGGCGCCTGCCGCAGGAGCAGTACGGCGGCGACGGCCACGATCACGATGACGCCGGCGGCGATGATCACCTTCCGTGCGTCAAATCCCATGCCCTCACCTCCTTTGCGCCTTCATCAGCCATGGCTCATTGTATCGTACCGTGTCAACGGAGACCGGTGGCCGCGCTAGAGATTGCTGACGAGGCGCAACCACACGAATCCGTTGGAGGTCGCTACCCCTTCCCAAGACAGAAACTCGTTGAGCCGGTACGAGATGGTACCTTCGAAGGCCGTGGGGCGTGACGCGTAGCGACCGTGGAGCGTAAAGTCGGGCGACAGCCGATAGGTGAGGAACGGCGCCAGCCCTTCACCGTCGAAGCCCGTGGTGGCACCCACGCTCAGGCGCGTCCCCAGCTCGAACCGCATCCCGAGGACTGTACGGAAGGCAAGATTCGACGGGACCACGGTGAACTCCGCGAAGGGTTCCAGCGAGCCGAAGGCCCGGCCTAGTGTGGCCCGCACGTCAGGCGGAGGTGCTGTGGTCCCGAAGTTCAGCCGGGCCTCGAGCCTGCCGCGGTAGAGCGTGGACTCAGCCAGGACCGTGATGAAGGTGACCTCGGCCACCTGGAGCAGCGGCCTGGCCACCACGGCGTACTCCCTAACCGGGGGATAGGTGTCGAGATGACGCTTGATCAGCGCTTCCAGGTCGGCGCGGTGGGCGGAGGCGAACACGACGGGGAGCCCGCGCAGCGGTTCGGCCATGGAGGCGACCTGCGGCGCATGCCCGGACAGCAGGACATACGGTATGGACGTGGAGCGGAAGCGGACGCCGATGTCGCGGACGACGCGGTCATCCCGCGCGGTCACAGTGATGGCGAGACGCGCCGGGGCCACCTGGATGCGCGCCGCACCACCGAACCCCGGCGCCGCGGCCGCAACGATCTCCGCCGCCCGTTGCTCCAGGATCGGGGCGGCCCACTCCAGCGCCGCCAGCGGAAGGCGATCCGCCAGCCGTCGCAGCTCCGGCGTCTGGCGGTCGAGAGCAGCGCGCACCAGCGGCTGCACCTCGGCGTGGACGGCCGGCATCACGAACTCCGTCGGAAGCTCCCCAAGCACCGGCGGCCGGGGCTGCATCCGCAGAACCACTCCGGTGACCACGCCGGCCTGCAGCGCGACCTCGGCTACCCGGTAGCCGCCGACCACGCGATCGACGACCTCGCGCAGGACGGCCACCAGCGCCGCCTCCTGACGCGCGACGAGGTCGCTGTCGCGGCCGACCAGCAGGCGGGCCGCGGCGGAGCCGACGGACTCGGTGATCCGGCGCACGATCAGCGGGTGGGGCTCCCCGTCCTCGATGACCACCCGCGTTTCGACCCGCTGGACGGGATCGGCGGCGCGGACTGGAGAGACGGCGGCGCCGACGAACAGCAGGAGCAGGCCTAGCCTCCCCCACAGGCGCCGTCGCGGCCGTCCGGTGAGACCGGTCAGAACGGATGGCCGATGGTCACCCAGGTCTGGGTCCCTCCGGATCCCACGGCGTAGTCGATGCGGATGGCGCCGACGACGGTCTTGACGGTGACGCCCAGACCGTACCCGACCTGGACGCCGCTCGCCGACACCGGTGCGTTGCCCACGTCCACGTAGGCGATGCCGGTGAAGTCGCGGAGCTGGCGGGCGATGAATCCCAATGGGACGCGGTACTCGACGTTCAACAGGGCCACGCTGGACCCGCGCAGGCGGCCGCCCGGCAGGGCCCGTAGCGTGGAGGGGCCGCCGAGGGTGAACTGCTCCTGCAGGGGTAGCGTGCCGTAGCTGAAGCCCAGTAGCCCGCGGCCCACGATGACGCCGGACCCGGCGGGGAAGTAGCGCGCGTACTCGACGCTGTGCTTGCCAAACCCGAACTCCCCGCCCAGGACCGGGAGGCCGAAATCGTTGGTCAGGCTGAGCCGCTGCCCCTTGGTGGGCGCGAGGCGGTCGTCCCGGCTATCTTTGACCCCGGTCAGGCTCAAGGCGATCGTCCGGCCAGGCGTGAAGAAGCTCGGCAGCCGCTTGAGGCAGGCCGGGTCGTCCGGATTGGTGTCGCAGGGCGGCGTCGTGGGGCTGAGGGGCAGCGCCGCGATGGTCGCGCGTTCGGACCGCAGGCGCAGCGTGAGCGCGGTCTGCGGGTCCACCGGCCGCGTGAACGCGATCGAGCTCCCCAGGCGATCCAGCGTGAACCGGGAGAAGAGCTCGGCGCCTTGATACTCGGCCTCGGCGGTGACCAACTGGTAGAGCGCTACCTCCATCGAAGTCCCTCGCGCGTCGAGGTACGGCTCCCGGAAGCTGAGGACGTAGTTGGTGGTCACGGCCCCGCCGATCCCGGTACCGGTCAGGTTGCTGAGCCCTCGCTCGAAGCGGACGGTGAGGGCCTGGTTGCGGCCCTTCCAGTTCTTCTCGGTGTACTCCAGGAGACCGACCAGACCGGTCTGTTCGCTGTAGCCCAGGCCGAATCGCGCCTGCTGGGTTCGCTGCTCTTTGACTTCGATCTCCACCACCACGGCGTCGGGCGTGGAGCCCGGCCGCGGCCGCGCCTGCACCGATTCGAACAGATCCAGGTTGACGAGCTGTTGCAGATCCTGGTTCAGCTCATTGACGTTGAAGATGCCGCCGACCTGGGTCTTGCGTCGGCGTGCCACCACGAAGGGCTGCGTCTTGGTCAGCCCCTTATACTCGATGGCCTCGATGCGTCCTTCAGCGACGCGCATCCGCAGCCGCGTGACGCCGTTGGCGACCACGCCCACATCCGCCACGCGAGCGAGCACGTAGCCCCGCTCCTCGTAGAGCTTCTCCACGGCACGGGCGCCGTCGCGGAGCCTGACGACGTTGAGCACCTGCCCGGTGGGCACGTTCAGTGCCCGCAGGAGTTCAGCGGTGGCGATCCTCGTGTTGCCCTCGAGGACGATCTCGTGGATCAGAGGATTCTCCACCACGAGGAACGTCACGCGGACGCCCTCGCGGGCCGGGTCCACGCGGACGTTGGCGTCGGCGAACCAGCCCGTGGCCACAATGTTGGCTACGTCAGCGCGCAGGCGCTCCTCGGACAGCAACTCACCCACGCGCACGCCGACCGAGTCCAGCACCACGGACTGGGGTACGTGCTCGAGCCCTCGGACGGTCACCTCCACGACCTTGGGCGGGGGACCGGGCGTGGGGGATGGTAGAGGCGATGGCTGGGAGCTGGGCGCCGGCTGGGGGGCAGGCGCCGGCTGCGCCAGCGCGCCCGATGCCACAGCCAGCACGAGAATCGCCACCGCGGCGGCAATGGTGCTCCGTCGCGAACACGCGCAGTGCGGCAAGCGTTTCCTCCTTCAGCAGAAGACCACCGCGGATGGACGCGGTGCTATTGATTGCCCGCCCGGCGAAGCGAGCGCTCCGCCGCCAGGACCATGTCGATCACTTCGGCCTCGCTCAGCACGGCCGCAGCTGGCGCTGGCTGCGCCGCGGGAACGGGCGGCGCCACAGAGACCGCCGGCGGGGCGGGCACCGGTTGGACGACCGGTGGCGACCGCCACTCGGGCAGCGCGGCCGGCGCGCTGGGTGCGGGCGGCGCAACAGGCGCGGGCGGCGCGGCGCGGCGCGCGTGGGCGGGCACAGGCACGGGAATCCGGATGACTCTCGACTGGACGATTGTGCGCTCGGTGGGAGGCTGTGGTGCAGTCACCATCCGCAAGAGATCTCCGGTGCCCGATGCAAGCCTCAGGGTCGGCGCAACCGGCTGCGCGAGAGCAGCGGGGTCGGGCGGCAACGCCGCCACCAGCGAGAGGACAAGCACGACGCCGCCAAGGGCCAGTGCGGCCAGGGCGGCCCACGGCAGCCAGCACCGCGCCTGGGCCTCGGACCGCGCGGCCGCAAGCCCGGTCTCGCGAGCACGGTAGAGTTCGGCCTCAGCCAGGAGCATGGCCAGGGTGCCGCCGGCAACCTCCCCCTGTTGCAGCTGCCGACGGGCCCGATCGAGCCAGTCCTCGGCGAAGACGATGCGCTCGGTCAGGGTGATCGTGTGCTTGTCCATCGTCTCTCCTCCCAGCCGCGGCTCCACCTCTAGTATCCGGAGGCGCGCTGCGGCCGGTGCACGTGCTCGAACCCAAGCAGTGCCCGCAGGTGATCTACGGCCTGCTTCTGGAGCCGGTAGAAATGTGACAGGCTGATACGCAGCTCACTGGCCGCGCGCCGCGGCGGCGTGGCGCCCACCACCGCGCGCAGCACCGCCCGCTCGCGGGGCGGGAGCCGGTCTATGACGTCCAGGACCCGCGCGACCACCGCGCGGTCCTCGATGCGGGCCAGCTCCGCGGCGGTCCCGGAATCGGCCAGCGCGTGGAACGGCGCGCCCTCGTCACCGGAGTCGAGCGCCTGATCCAGCGAAACATCTGCCCTGATGCGATCCAGCGCGTTGAGAACCCGGCCCCGGATGCGGTAGGACGCAAACGTCGAGAACCGCACCCCCCGGTTCGGGTCGAACCGCTCGACGGATTCGATCAGCCCCACGGCCCCCTCCTGAATCAGGTCCATCAGGAGGGGCTCTGGCGGACGCAGGCCCATCACGAGCTTGAAGACCAGCGGCTGGTAGGCCTCGATGAGCCGTCGCCGGCTGTCGAGATCGCCAGCGCGCCGATACGCCTGCCACAGCGCGGCCTCTTGGGGCGGATCCAGCAGCACCACCTTCTGCAGTTCACGCACGTAGTCGTCAAACATGCCCGGGCATGCCTCCGGCGAGACTCGGGCTCCGTTCTGGGAGCCTTCGACCTGGCGGCCTCGAGTCCTGTCAGAACGTCAGAAACGCGTCGTGTACCAGACCACGGCAGCGCGCTGACCCTCGGGCCCCAGCCGCAGTGCCGCCTGCCAGCCGCGCGCGAACCGGTACTCCATCGCCCACAGCCAGTTCGGCGTGTCGTCGAAGATCTTGAACGCAGTGAGATACAGGTTCGGCAGCAACGCCTTGCCGATGGTCAGCCGCAGCGGGCGATCGAACTCGTACTCTATGGTCAACTCCGACAGTCCGAGCGCGCGGCCCAGGGCCATGGTCGCGGGCGCGAAGAGGCGGCGACTGATCTCCGCGCGCAGTAGCCCCGTGACATCCCCGGTGAGCAACTGGGAGATCCCGGCCTGCCGGCCCAGCAGCCCAACGATCTCCGAGCGCGGCAGCGGCGGGTCGGATTCCAGGTCCAGGGTTAGCGCATCGGGGGCGACCCCGCGTACGGTGAGCATGATCGCGGTGGATCCCACGCGGGTCGCGGCGCGCGCGAGCACTTGCGGCCGGATACCCAGCACCGGGCGGAACGTGGCTTCGCCTTCCTGCAAGTCGAACGCGTTGCCCAGCGCCACCACTGTGCCGCGCTGGGCTTCCACGGTGCCTTCCAGTCTCGGAGCCTGCGGGGTACCGCTCAGCGTCAGAGCACCCTCGGGCTTCAGGACGAACCGCAGATCACCGACACGCACCGCCAGATCGCGGCCGGCATCCACCTGCAGCCCCTGGAAGGCCAGGGGTACGCCGTGGCCCGGCCCCTGGCCGCTCCCTGACGGCGCGGGAGCCGTCACCGCCACCGTCCCCTCTGACGCGACGAGGTGCCCGCCGAGCGTCGGCGGCCGACGGCGGTCGCCCAGCGTCCCCCAGAGCCGGAGGGTACCGTCGAGGCGCGCATCGACGATCGGTGGCACGACCATGCGTATCCCTGCAGCCTGCAGCGAAAGCGGCGCCTCCGGTGCGGCCTCCAACAACATGCCATTGGAAGGCGACAGCGACAGGCGCATGGTCCCGTCCAACCGCGCCTGCCCACCGCCGACTCGCGCCGTGCCCTGGGTCACGCGGACCGTACCCTCGTCGACGTGCAGCCCGAGGTCGAGCGCTTCGATGTCGGTCCCCATGCCCCGGAACCGCACCGATCCGCCGCGGGCGCGGATCTGCCCGGCAAGGCGCGGCGACGCGATCGTTCCGGTCACCGACAGCGCCCCCTCGACCGGTCCCCTGGCTGCGTCCACCCGATCGGTGAGGAGTCGCAGCAGGCTCAGGTCCACGTCCGCCAGCGTCAGCCGCAGGTCCAGCGGCGCCTGCGGATCGACCCGAAAACTCTTGGGGTTGAACGGCACGCTGCCAGACGCCCGCAGCTTGTGGCCGTTCTGCACCAGCAGGCCCTGCACGAGCTGCAGGACGCCGTCCCGGTAGAATCCAGCGGCCACGAGGGAATCGAAGGTCGCACCCTCGAGCCCGCCCCTGGTGATCTCCAGGTCCAGGCCCAGCTCCGGGCTCGCCAGCGTGCCGCCGAGCTGCACCGTGAAGTCCAGGCGGCCCAGCAACGGCCGACGGAACCGGAACACCGGGCGCAGGACGTCCAGTTCGAGATCCGACCCGCTGACCTCGATCTGGCTGGCTCCGCGGAGGTCGTACCGGCCGGTGGCGGCGATCCGGCCCCGGCGCAACACGAACTCAAGGTCCTGGATCGTCACGCTTCCGTGCTCGAGGACGAGATCCGCACGCCCGCTGAGCGGGTGGTCCCCCAGATACCCGGAAGCGAGTTTTAGGTCCAGCCGCGCGGCCGGATTCGCGAGCGGTCCTTCCAGCGAGGCGACACCGGTAATGGTGCCGTCCAGCGGCATCGTCAATCGGACCCCGGCGAGCCCGAGCAAGGTGGACAGCCGGCCATCGGTCACCGTCGAGGTCAGGGAGATGCCCGGCACCGACGCCAGGGTGAGGCTGCCGCGCAACTCGTACTGTTCACCGTTGACGCGCAGCGCCAGCGGTTCGACGCTCAGCGTGCGGTCCGCCCATCGCAGCACACCCATGGCCTGCGTGAAGCGCAGGCCCCCTGCCGTCAGGTTCGCGGAGGTGGCCTCAACAGCCAGCACCGGCGAATTGATCCTGCCTGTGATCCGCCCTCTCGCGTCCAGTTGGCCCTCGATTCGCGTGGGCCCGATGACAGGGTGCGCGACGTCGCGCAGGTCGAGTCCCGCTGCCGTCAGGTCCAGCGCCAGACCGGTGAGCCGATCTACCGATCCGGCCAGGTGGACCTCCGAACGATTCCGCCGCGCCCGGGCGTTGGCCAGGGTCAGACGCCGGCCGTCCCACTGGAATTCCGCCGAGGCCTCATCGATCTTCTGGCCGAGCACCTCGGCTTCGCGCAGCGTTACCGCGCCGCTCACCCGGGGTCGGGTGGCCGCCCCCTCGACCCGAGCGCGGCCCGTGACAATGCCACCCACCGGCAGCTCGAACCCGCCCAGACGCCTCAGATCGCCGGCGGCGGCGCGCTCGGCCTCGAGGTCCACGGCGATTTGCCTGCCCACCGTGCCCGAAGCCCGATAGCGAGCCCAACCTGATCTCGCGGAGGCGTCCTCCAGACGCAGCCGGTCGGCCTGGTAGACGATCCGACCCCACGCCGAGTCCACAGGGAGCCCGGCGATGTGCCCGCGGCCCATCTGCACGAGGCCGCTGATCTGGGGCGCCCGGACTGTACCATCGATCGTGCCGGCAAAATCCATCTGGCCGTCCAGGCGCGTTGCCACCGACGGGACCGGCAGGGCTGATGCGTCAGCGGCACCGGCCAGCGCCCGCAGGTCCAGGGCGCCGCCGGCGGAGATGGTGCCGCTGGCCGACACCCGAAAGGAGTGACCGCGGGCCCGCAGGTGATCGATCGTCAGGCCCGTAGGATCGGAGCGAAACGACGCCTCGAGTTCGTCGAGCGGAATCCCGCGCAGGCGCGCACTCGCTGCTCGCACCTGCCCGGTGACTTCGAGCGCACCTCCGCCGCGCGCGGCGGTCAACGTACCCCGCACCGGGCCGTCGAACGTCGGAACGGCGATCGGCGCCCATCGCCGCACAAGTGACGCGTCCGCGCCGTCGACGTCCAGCGAGAGGAAGAACCGCGGTGAGCCCAGCGTGAGGAGGCCGCCGCCGCTCACTGCAGCGCCGGCTACGCGACCGCGTCCCTGCGTCAGGCTCAGCAGGCCGCCGTAGAGCGTGATGTCCGCTGAGGCCTGCTCAAAGGGCAGCCGATCGAAGCGTCCACGGGCCGCGGCGATCCGCCCTTCCAATCGCGGCGCGCCCATGGGCCCGGTGACCCGGACCTCTCCCCGCGCCACCCCTGACAACCGTGACGCCAGTCCCGGGAAGAACAGGCGTCCCAGGGCCGCGAGGTCCGCGGCATCGGAACGGACGGCCAGATCGAGCCGCGGCTCACCGTAGAAGGCCGCTTCGCCGCGCACCTCCACGCGCGACCCGTTGAGGATGCCGCGCACGCCCGGCGTGGTCAGCGTGCCGTCAGCCACGTGCACCTCGCCCTCGACGGCCCAGAGCACGGCGCCGCGTGCCGGGAAGGCGGCGGCCCCGCCGTGGATCGCCAGGCGTCCGGAGACGTCGAAGCGGACGCCAGCATCCGTTCGCGTCCTCAGCACATGCAACCTGGGATCCACCTGGCCCCGGGTGACGCGGAAGCCTGGCGTGCTGAGGATGTACCGCGCCCACGGCGCCGCCTCGACGCCGGAGGCGTCCAGGTCGAGATCGAGGAGGTGGCCGTCGAGGTGGTAGGCGCCTCGTAGCCGGCCAGGAGCGCGCCGGCCTGCGCGTTCCTCGACGAAGGACGCTCGAAACATCAGCCGCGGGCTGCTGGCGAAGTCCGCCGTCCCGTTCACGTCCGCGAAACGGGCATCGAACCCCCGGGGGGCCAGACGGGCGCGATCGACGAGGAGGACGACGCCGTTCATCACCCTCAGCCGGCCGGTGAACCCCGACGCCGCGCCGGCGCGCTGGTGCGAGGGCAACAAGTCCGCCACGCTCCAGCGGCCCGCAGCGTCCCGCGTCACGCGCAGGACCGGATCGTCAACGAGCATCTCGGTGATGTTCCCTGCAATACTGGGAGCCAGGCCGCGCCGGCCCAGCAGGTCACGGAGCATCGCCCGGACGTCCAGATGGATGGTGATGCGGCGCGCCGCCAAGAGCGGCGGCTCCCCGGCTCGGGTCGAGGGGATTCGGATGTGCTCGAAGAGTATGCCGCGCCACGCGTCGCCAGAGACCTGGCCGATCTCGATCTCGCGGCGCAGCACCGCGGAGAGGGCAACCGTGGCCATCGCGCGCGAGCGAAGCGAGAGCGCACCGACGAGCCACGATGCGGCGGCGCCCGTGGCGGCCAGGGCGACTATGAAGGCGATGACGGCCGTCGTCGCGGCGGTCGAGCGTCCGGCCACCAGCGGGCCTCCCTGCGGTGATCTATTGCGAGTCGACCGCGACCGGAAGCTGTACGCGCCCCCGCACCACCCACGAGGTGGCCGCGCGGGTCCGCACGGTCTGCACCGGCGAGTCGCCCGTCCCATCCGGGATACGAGCGGCACCGGGGATCAGTTCGACCACAAGATCGGTGTTGCGGTCGCGGTCGGCGAAGCTGGCGAGCTGCGCGGCTGCAGACGCCGCCGGCGCCTCGACGGGCTCGGAGGCCAGCAGCGCGGCCAGTCCTTGCTCGGGCATCGCCCGTCCACCGGCCCGCACCAGCACCGTGGCGGCCCCGAGCGGGAACGCCTCGGGCACAGCCAGCTCAATGCTGCGCGTGGTGGACGCTCCTTGGAACGGCCGCAGCGCGATCTTCACCACGAGGACATCGCCGCGGCGCACCCGTCGGGTGTGAAGCGTCGCCTCGGTGATCACGGCGGTCTGGCGGCTCGCTTCGACCTCCGCCTCGATCTGGACGTCCACGGGCCCGACCGGCACAAACTCGTTGGCAAACAGCAGCCGCAGCGCCTCGGGGAGCTCCAGCAGGGCCGCGGATCCGATGTCGCGACTGTGATAGAACACGTTCTCGCGCACCAGCGGTCGGTCCAGACCGCGGCCGCGCAGAGTCAGCCTCACGCGGGCCGTGCCTTCCCCGATCCGGTCGAGTGCCCGGTCCGTGGCCTCGACGGCCGACGCCAGCGCCAGCGCCGGGCCGAGCTGGCGATCGCTGGCCACGCGGATGCCCATGATGGCCGTGCGACCGCGATCTCGATCCGTCACGGATGCCCGCACGGCGACCAGCGGTGGGAGGACCCCCACTCGACCCCCGATCGCTGCACGGCGGTCCTCGGTGATGATCCCCACCGGTCCGCCTGCCGACCCGATCTTGAAGGGGAAAGCCGCACTGCGCACGACCCCATGGATCACGGCCGGCGTCAGCAGGAACGCTGCTGGCCCCCGATTCAGGAAGGGATGGCCAAAGCCTAGGATGAGATCGCCCTGCCGGTAGGTCAGCGTACCGATGGCGACCGCGTTCAGATCACCCCGCATCACCTGCACGCCGATGGCACTGCCCGGGACGAGCGCCGGCCGGTCTTCCGTGGATGAGCCGGTCGCGCCCTCGACGAGCACCAGCCCCATGGCATCGAACTGGTGCTGCAACACCTGCCTTGCGCGAGGACCGGCGCCCGACAGCAGCAGGGGCCTGGCCAGCGGGACCATGACCGCGGTGCGCGGCGCTTCCGCCTCACGCCGCGCGGCCGCTTCCCGCGTCGGCGCTAGGGCCACATGGGTCAGGATGTGTCCGTCGACATCCACCGGGCGTGGCAGGGGCCGATGCGCGATCGGCGGGATGACGCGATCCCCCGCCCGACGGCCCGGCAGGGCCCGAAGCATGTCTGCGATGGGTGTCACCAACCCAATCGAGTGATCGGAGAACGCCCAGCCGAACCCGATAGCGCCCACCAGGCGGCCGCCGATGAAGACCGGGCTCCCGCTCATACCAGCGGCGATGCCCCCGCTACGCTGGATCAGCGGGCCCGATGCCCGGACGAGGATGAGATCGCCCGCCGGCCCGGACCCGGGTACGATCGAGAGCACCTCGATATCGAACGGCTCGACGGTAGTGCCCCGGACGACCGTGAGCGCCCGGCCTCGCATCCCGGGCCGGACCTCCGACAACGGCATCCAGGACGCTGGCGCCGCGCCCAGCCCCCGGGGAAGCTGAGCCAGCAACAACCCCGCGATCAGCAGCAACAGGGCCGGGCCGGTGACTCGCCTGTGCCCACGTGTCGCCGCGTTCATCGGACCACAACGGGGATCCGCTCCGCGCCCTGAATCACCCAGTCGGTCCGCACAGTCCGACCGGCCGGCACGTCGAACCGGGTGAAGTCCTGGGCCGTCGTCGGCAGTCCGAACGGCAGGACCCGCACGAAGATATCGGTGTTCTTCCCGAAGTTCTCGAACAGCCGCAGTGCGGTCTCCAGGCTGTCCACCCCCCAGGGAATCGGCTCGCCGCTCAGGGCCTGGCCCAGCTGGGATTCCACCGGCACGCCGGGCTGGTCGATCCCTGCCGACCGCACGATCACGAAAGCCGGGCCCCGCGGGAAGTCCGGGGGCACCGGGACCTCGACGATCCGGGTCACCGTGCTCTCCGACAGATACGGCCGGAGCAGCACGCGCACGCCCAGCGTCGCGCCCGGTGAGATCTCGCGTGAAGACACCTCCGCGTCCACGATCGAGGCTGTCTGCCGTCGCCGGGTGATCACGGTTTCCACGGTGAGATCAAAGGGCTCGAGCTGCTTCAGGTCATTGTAGAAGGCCAGCTCCATGGCGTCCACGACGTCGAGCACCGCGGCAGTCGCCACGTCCCGGGTGCTGTAGAAGGTGTTCTCCCGGACGATGGGCGACGGCAGCCCCCGTGCCCGCAGGGTGAGTTTCGTGATCGCCGTTCCCTCGCCGCCCGACTGATTGCGTGCTCGCTCAATCGCCGACAGCGCCACCAGCGGCGCGAACAGGCGGACCATGTCGCGCCGGCGGGCCATCTGAGCGCCCAGATCGACCCGGGTGCCCGTGTCCTGATCCGTCACGACCACACGCACGTTGAAGAGCCGCGGCAGACGCCCCAGCGTGCCGGCCACGGCGGCGCCGCGATCCTGGTCCACGATGCCGATGATCTGCCCGAGGTTGCCCACCTTGAAGGGTCGGGGAAGGGCGCGGACCACCGTGATGACCTCCGAGGCGGCCAGGACGTACTCCACATCGCCCAGGTTCTCCCATGGGTGGCCGCAGATCAAGACGCGGTTGCCGATGCGGGCTGTGACGGTGCAGATGCCGCCGAAGTCTACATCGCCGCGCACCTCCTGGATGCCGACCGAACTTCCGGGCTCCACGGGGCGGGCGGCGAAGTCTGCCCGGCCGCCGTGCCCCTGCAGGATCTCATAGCCCATCGGCTTGAGCACCTCGGTCAGAACCCGCTCGGCGCGTGGGCTCAGGCCGCGTGAGAAGGTGGCGACCGCGGGGGCGGCCACGGCCACACCCGCGAGCCCGACGGCCTGCAGACGGCGTGCCTGCCGGAGATCGGACGCGACGACCACGCGCTCGACCAGGCGACCGCCGATGAGGTGCGGCCGGCTGGCCCGGTAGACCGGGAGCGCTGCGCCGGATCGCCGGTCCAGGACCTTCAACATGTCGGCAATGGGCGTGGCCAGGGCGATATCGCGCTGCGGGGACTGCCACGTGAACGCCGCGCTGAGGGCGCCGATCAGTCTTCCGTTGATATAGAGAGGGCTGCCGCTCATCCCGGCCGCCGTGCCGCCAGTCCGCTCCGGCAGGGGCCCGAACATTCGAAAGAGGACCAGCCGGTCCGCCCCGATCGATCCACCGCCCGACTGCAGGATGTCGAGCACCTCGAATCCGAACTCGTCGATCCTCTGACCGGAGATGACGGTCTTTCCGATCCCGCGCATGCCCGGCTGGACCCTCTCAAGCGGCAGGATCGCCGGGGCCTGCGCTGGCTGGCCGGCGACCGGGGCCGTCAGAGCCAGGGTCAAGATGAGCACTGCAAGCGTACGCGTCACACTGCGTCCCCCTTTCGCATGGACCGGGCCGCCGCTCGAACCCGCACGGTGCGGGACATCCCCGTAGCGCGGGCGTCTATGGGAAAGACTGACTCGGCTGGGCGCTTACCTGGGTTCGAGGCGGGCCACCACTGTGCCAAGCTCGCGAATCACCACTCCGGGTTTGACCAGCACCTCGATCACGCGGCCGTCCGCCGGCGCGCGGGCCGCCACACCGCGGCCGGTCTGCGTCTTCACATAGACCAACGGAGCGCCCTCTCGTACTTCGTCCCCCGGGGTGGCAAGACCGTCGGCGAGCACCTCGCCCCGCAGCGTCGCCTTGACATCGATCGGCGGCCGCGGGGCGCCAATCACCGTCGCCGTCAGGATGACAGCGATCGCGACCCCCAGGCCAGCGACGACGCGCGCACGCATGGCACGTCACCTCATTATAACATACGGCCATTGCGCCGCCCGCGTTCACGGCTGGAACTCGTCCGGTCGGGCCGCGGCGCGGCCGAACCACAGTCGAATGGCCTCGACGATGCGCCGCGCGGCGCGCCCATCGCCATACGGGTTGCGGACCGAGGCCATCGCCGCTCGCGCAGCGGGATCGGCGAGCAGGCGAGCCGCCCGCTCGAAGATCTTCCGACGTGATGTGCCCACCAGCTCCACCGAACCAGCGACTACCCCCTCCGGGCGTTCGGTCACCTCGCGCAGCACCAGGACTGGAGTGCCCAGCGCCGGCGCCTCCTCCTGCACCCCGCCGGAGTCCGACAGGATCAGGTAGGCCGCACCCATCAAGCGAACGAACGGCCCGTAGTCAGGAGGTTCGATCAGATGGGCCCGAGGATGGCCGCCCAGCACGTCGGTGGCCACCCGACGCACCGTGGGGTTGGGATGCACCGAGAACACCACCACCACGTCGGCGAAGCGCTCGAGGAGATCGAGCAGCGCCTGGTAGATCTCGCGCAGCGGCTCGCCCCAGTTCTCCCGCCGGTGTGTGGTCACCAGCAGCATGCGGGCGCCGCGCAGGGGCGGGATGCCGGGCGGGAGGGCCAGGTCGGGCCGCGCCACCACATCCTGGAGGGCGTCGATCACGGTGTTGCCGGTCACGAAGATCCGGTCCGGCGGCGTGCCCTCGGCCAGCAGATTGGCCCTGGCCTGCGGCGTGGGCGCAAAGTGGAGGTCGGTCAGCACCGAGGTGAGACGCCGGTTCATCTCCTCAGGAAAGGGCCGGTACTTGTCGTGGGTGCGCAGGCCCGCCTCCACGTGACCGACGGGTATCTTGTGGTAGAAGGCTGCCAGCGCCCCCAGCATCGTCGACGCGGCGTCGCCCTGGACCAGGACCATCGCAGGCCGCAACTCGGCCAGCACGGGGTCCAGCCGCGCCAGGGCCCGTGTCGCGATGTCGAACAGCGACTGCTCGGGCAGCATGATGTCCAGGTCGCGGTCAGGGGTGATCGCAAACAGGCGGAGCACCTGGTCGAGCATCTGGCGGTGCTGGGCGGTGACGACCACGACCGGCCGCAGGTCCGGGCTCTCGCGCAGCCGCGCGACGACCGGCGCCATCTTCACGGCCTCGGGCCGGGTGCCGAAGATGACCATGATCGGCAGGCGGTCGGCGCTCACCGAACCAGCAACCCCATGCGCTGCGCGCCCACGATCAACGCGGCGGCAATGGCCCCGAGTGTGATGATCGCAGCCGGGCGATTCACGCCGGCCAGCGCCAGGGCACCCAGGCCGAGCAGGGCGCTGACCAGATAGAGCAGGAAGACCGTCTGGCGTTGCGACAGGCCGCGGTCCAGCAGCCGGTGGTGCAGGTGCCCGCGGTCGGGCAGGTAGATCGGCCGGCCGCTGCGCGCGCGGCGGAAAATGGCGAAGGCGGTATCCGCGATCGGCACACCCAGGGCCAGGATAGGCACGATCAACGAGATCGCAGTGTAGGACTTGTACAGCCCCATGACCGACAGGCCACCGAGGACGTAGCCTAGGAACATCGAGCCCGAGTCGCCCATGAAGATGCGAGCCGGGCTGAAGTTGTGGCGCAGGAATCCCAGGGCGCTGCCCACCAGCGCCGCAGCCAGCGTCACGGACACCACATCGCCTTTGGCGCCGGCGGTGAGCAGCAGGGTGGTCCCAGCGATGGCGACAATCCCGGCGGCGAGCCCGTCGAGGCCGTCAATGAAATTGATGACGTTCACCACCGCCACGACCCAGAGCATGGTGAGCCCCACGCCCCAGGGTCCCAGGAAGATGGTCTTCCCTGTGAGCGGGTGCGTGATGAACCGCGTGGTCAAGCCGAAGGGGATCAGCGCCGCGGCAGCGGCGGTCATGGCCAGGAACTTGAGCCCGGGCGGCATCGGCCTGAGGTCATCGTAGACGCCGACCAGGAGCAGGAAGGTTCCGCCCAGCATGATCCCCAGGATGGCCTGGTCGGTCCTGGGCGCGATGGGGATCCGGATGAAGGTCTCGGTGGGAGTGCGCACCAGATCGATCGGCCTCGTGACCACCATCGCGACCACCGCGGCCGCCAGGAACCCCAGGTAGATTGCGACCCCGCCCAACCGGGGCGTGGGCCGGGTGTTCACGCGCCGGCCCCCAGGGTAGTCGATCGCGCCCAGGCGCCGGGCCATCCGCCGCACCGCGGGCGTGAGCGCGTTGGTCACCAGCGCAGCCACCAGGGCAGCCACCAGCGGGCCAGGGAAGGACATCAGCCGGCCTCCGGGGCGTCCAACCCGGCTACGGCGTCGTCGGCACCGCGAACAGGGTGCTCACCGACCGATCTTCATGGATTCGGCGGATCGCCTCTGCCAGCATCGGCGCGATGGAAACCACATGGATCTTGTCGATGCGCTTGGCCTGGGAGACCGGCACCGTATTGGTGGTGACCAGCTCCCGGATGGCGCTGGCGGCGATGCGGTCAATGGCCGGCCCCGAGAGCACGGCGTGGGAGCAGCACGCGTAGACCGCTTCCACACCGCGTGCGGCCAGCGCCGCGGCCGCCGCCGTGAGCGTGCCCGCCGTGTCCACGATGTCATCGACGAGGATGGCGGTGCGGCGGTAGACCTTGCCGATCACGTGGGTGACCTCCTTGACGTGGTTGGGGCGGTCCCGCCGCTTGTCGATGATGGCAATGGGCGCGCCAAGTTCGGCGGCGAATTCCCGCGCCCTGGCGGTCCCCCCGATGTCGGGCGACACCACCACCAGATTCCGCAGGCCCTTGTCGCGGAAGTAGGCGGAGAGCATGGGCCGCGACGGCAGATGGTCCAGGGGGATATCGAAGAACCCCCAGATCTGGCCCGCGTGGAGGTCAACGGTGAGGATCCGGGTGGCGCCAGCCGCGGTGAGCAGATTCGCCACCAGCTTGGACGTGATGGGTTCCCGCGGCTGCGTCTTACGGTCCTGGCGCGCGTAGCCGAAGTAGGGAATGACGGCGGTGATCCGGCCGGCGGACGCGCGCCGCAGGGCGTCCAGGATCACCAGGAGTTCCACCAAGTGTTCGTTGACCGGCGGGCTCGTGGGCTGGATGACGAAGACGTCCTCCCCCCGCACGCTCTCGGCGATCCGCACGCTGACCTCGCCGTCCGCGAAGCGATACGTCTCCATCTCGCCGAGCGGGATACCCACCAGCTCCGCCACTTCCTCGGCTAGTTCCGGGTTGGCGGAACCGCTGAAGATCTTCAAGCGGGGCGACATCGGCGCACGCTCAGGGGGTCGGCTTGGAGGCCGGCGACTCCGGTGCGTGCTGGCGCCGGATCACCCGGGCCGGCATGCCCACCGCCACGCCGCCCGGCGGCACGTCGCGCTTGACGACTGATCCGGCTCCGGTGTAGGCGCCCTCGCCGACCACCACGGGCGCGATGAGCATGGTGTCGCTGCCGATGAACGCCCGGTCTCCGATGACCGTCCGATGCTTGGCGCGGCCGTCGTAGTTGCAGGTAATGGTTCCTGCCCCGATGTTGACGTCGGCGCCCACGGTGGCGTCTCCAATGTAGCTCACGTGGTGCACCTTGGTGCGGTCGCCGATGGTGGAGTTCTTGATCTCCGCGTAGTTCCCGATCTCCACGAACCGGCCGATGCGCGCGCCGGGCCGCAGGTGGCTGTAGGGGCCGATGGTCGAGCCTTCGGCGACGGTGCTGCGTTCGATGGTGGAGGCCACGATGGTGACCCGATCGCCCACCTCGGCGTCGATGAGCCGGGCGTGCGGCCCGATGGTGCACTCCGCCCCGATGGTCGTCTGTCCCTCCAGCGCGGTGCCGGGATGGAGCACGGTGTCGCGGCCGACGCGGACGCCGGCGTGCACGTACGTCGCCTGCGGATCGATCACGGTCACGCCGGCCCGCATGAGCTCGTCCAGCAGCATGGCGCGCATGGCGGCCTCGGCGCGGGCCAGCTCGGCCCGGCTGTTGATCCCGGTGGCCTCCCCGCTGGAGGAGACGACCACCGCGGCCACGGTGTGCTCTTGCTGCAGCAGGGCGTGGATCGCATCGGTAAGATAGTACTCGCCCTGGGCATTGGCCGGTTCCAGGGTCCGCAGTGCGTCCCGCAGCGCACCGGCCTCGATGGCGTACATGCCCACGTTGACCTCACGGATCTCGCGCTCCGCCGGAGACGCATCGGTCTCCTCCACGATGCGCCGGACATTGCCGCGTCCATCGCGCACGACGCGGCCGTACCCGGTGGGGTCATCGCGCAGGCCGGTGAGGATCGTGGCCGCGGCACCCTGCGCGCGGTGATGGGCCAGCAGGGTCTCAATGGTCTGCGCCCGCAGGAAGGGCACGTCGCCGTAGACGATGAGCACCGTGCCAGCATGGTCCTCCAGCAGCGGCAGCGCCTGGGCGACGGCATGGCCCGTCCCCAGCTGTTCGGCCTGGACGGCGTAGCGAACGCCATCGCCCAGGACGACGCGCACCTGCTCCGCGCCGTGGCCCACCACGACCACGGGCGACGCGATCCCGACCTGCGCCAGGGTGTCCAATACATAGGCGATCATCGGCCGGCCACAGATCTTGTGGAGGACTTTGGGCAGCGCAGACGCCATCCGCTTGCCCTTGCCAGCGGCCAGCACGACCGCTTCGATCTCATGCATCGACGGGCTCCCCCAGCGTTCCAGCCTGGGGATTTCTGTCCGGTATGAGGGATTCCCTCCGAAGATCGCCCGGTCTACCGGCCTCCCCTCATGGGAACATCACTCACAGGCCCGCATGGTGCCCCGTCTCCGTGCACACCCGACCCTGCTCGGCCGCGTCACGGCCGCCAGCGCCCTCATTGCGGTCGCCTTCGCGCTGGCCCTCGGGTGGCTCACCAGCCGGCAGGTCACTGCCGCCGCAGAGCGAGAGGCGGTCGCATCAACCGCGCTGGCCGCGGACATGCTGCTTGGGCCCTACCTGGTCAAAGGCGACTTCATCTACCCCCTCTGGGCCGCGCGCCTCGACGATCTCGACCGATTGATCGGCCGCCATCTGAGGGGTCAGGGCATCATGCACGTGCGGCTGTGGAACCGGATCGGCACCGTCGTCTACTCCACCGATCGTCGCAGCGTCGGACTGCGATCTGCGGGAGCCCCGGAGCTGGCCGCAACGCTCGCTGGCCGCATTCTGGCCCGCATCGGCCCATCGCCGGCTGGCATTCAGGGAGAGGGCGGTGGGTCGGGGGACGTGCTGGCAGTGTTCGCCCCGGTGCGTCTGGCGGGCATGACGCAGCCCGAGGGCGTCTACGAGGTGCACCGCGACCCCGCTCCGCTGCTGGCGCACGTGCGCGCCATACGGCTCCGCGTGTGGGTCCTGGTGCTGGTGGGCACCGCCGTTTTGTACGGCTCCCTGTTTGGCCTCGTGCGTCGCGCGTCCGACACCTTGCTGGCGCAGCAGCAGGCGCTGCGGCAGGCCTTCGAGGGTACCGTGCAGTCCCTGGCCGCCGCTGTGGATGCGAAGGATGCGTACACGGGCGACCACTCATCGCGGGTCTCCCGCTACGCGGAGGCCATCGCTTGCGCCCTGGGGCTCCCCCAGGAGGACATCGAGGTGGTCCGCCTGGCGAGCTACCTCCACGACCTGGGCAAGATCGGCATACCGGACCGTGTGCTGCTCAAGACCGGCGTGCTCGACGAGCGGGACTGGGTCGCGGTGCGCGGGCACTCACTGATCGGTTACGAGATCCTGCGGCCGGTGCCCATCGATGAACGCGTCAAGCTCGCCGTGCGGCACACCCACGAGCGCTGGGACGGCGCAGGCTATCCCGACGGCCTGCGTGGCGAGGCCATCCCGGTCCACGCGCGCATCCTCATGGTGGCCGATACTTTCGAAGCCATGACCTCGGACCGTCCTTATCGCACGGCCCTGGATGTGGCGGCGGCCGTCGCCGAACTGCGGCGCCATTGCGGCAGCCAATTCGATCCCCGTGTGGTCGAAGCGTTCCTCGCCACGCTGGAACAAGACCCCGTCGCTGTGCAAACCTCCATGTCAGCGACGCGGGCGCGCCGGTTCGCATCCGTGCAACCCGCCGTCGAGTGAGGGTCAGGTCCATCACGGTACGCGGTACAGGGAAGTGAGGACGAGCTACGGTGGCTGCGGGGCCAGGACTCGAACCTGGATTTGGAGGTTCAAAGCCTCCCGGCATCCCCTTAGCCCACCCCGCAACAATCCACGAAGCCCTGAACCCACCCGGCGATGCGGTGGTTCAACGCCGTGCTACGGCGGACAAGCATCTTGATAGTACCATAAGTAGGCCTCACCGGTGTTCTTCCGCTTTGGCGAAGGATTGTGCCTCTTGAAGCAGAGTCGTAGGCGACCAGGGGTCAGGTCGAGGTGCCGTCCCCAGAACCCGCAAGCGACCTCTGGCCTGGCACTCCGGTGGATGTAGAGCGCGTACGTGATATCAGACTCGTTTACTCCGCAGCAGCAACGGAGCCAGTTTCGAAAGTCCAGGAGCATATGCGGGTCCGTATTGCTATGACAGACCTGCCTGCGGAGGTCCACGGCCTTGAGCCTCTGCAGCGGCTTGCCCATCTGCCAACCGTGGGCGCACGCACGGCGCCCATTACGTGAATCGGCTGCCCCTGGGGTCCTGCAGGGGATGGGCAGTGCCTGTTGGAGCCTACGAGGTCGCGGCTCGGCCTATGCCAGCGCGATGCACTCGATCTCCACCAGCGCGTCCCGGGGCAGGCGCGACACCTGCACCGTCGAGCGCGCCGGCGGCAGTTCCCGGAAGACGCTCTGGTACTCCTCGTTCATCGCGCCGAAATCGTTGAGGTCCTTCAGGAAGACCGTGGTCTTCAACACCCGATCCATGGACGAGCCGGCGGCCTCAAGGACCGCGGCGAGGTTGGTCAGGACCTGGCGTGTCTGCGTCTTGATGTCGGCACCGACCATCTGACCCGTGGCCGGATCCAGCGCCACCTGCCCTGAGAGGAACAGCAGACCGCCGGCGCGGATGGCCTGGGAATACGGACCGATCGGCAGCGGCGCGCGGTCGCTGCGTACGACATCCTTGGACATGGATCCCTCCCCTAAGCTGAGCGTGGCACGGACGCGGTCCGCCGCGCCCGCGCACCTATGGAGTGTTTCCCAGGATCCGGCGCAACTCCTCGCGGAGTCTGTAGGGGGCTCGCTCGGCGCCGCACTTGGTCTGGATGATCCCGCGCAGCCGGACCTCGAAGTCCACCTGATGGCGGCACCCCAGGCAGCGGGCGATGTGAGCCTCGAGCTCCTGACAGGCCGCCTCGTCCAGCTCCCCGTCCAGATAGCCCCAGAGGCGCTGCAGCACTTCGTTGCAGTCCAACCCGCTCATGCCCCAGATGGCTGCGGTGGAGGGCTCTCTTTCCGGGATCCGGCCTCACCGTTGGCGTAGCCGGCCCGCTTGGCGTAGTCCCAGAGCAGCCGCTGCAGATGCCGGCGGCCTCGGTACAGACGAGACATAACCGTGCCGATAGGGACATCGAGGATCTCGGCGATCTCACGGTAGGAGAAATCCTGCAGGTCGGCCAGGATCACCGCGGCGCGGAACGGCTCGGGCACCTGGTCCAGGGCGGCCTTGACGTCGGCGTCCATGATCCGCGCCAGCAGGATCTCCTCGGGATCGCCGGCGCGGCGCAGTTCCTCGCTCTCCTGCGCCTTGGCGTAGAGGTAGAACTCACCCACATCGTCGTGATCCACCAGCTCGGGCGCGCGGGCAGACCGGCGGTAGCTGTCGATATAGGCATTCATGAGGATCTTGTAGAGCCAGGCCCTGGCGTTGGTCCCGGCCTGGAAGGTGCGGAACGACCGCCACGCCTTGAGGAACGTGTCCTGCACCAGGTCTTCGGCGGTCGTCCGGTTGCGGGTCAGGCGCAGCGCGCTTCCGTAGAGGCCGTCCAGGTGCTCGCTGACCAGGGCCTCGAAGCGCTCGCGCTCCTCGTTGGTCACCATCAACCCGGAATGATTGGCGCTCACCGCGCAGACACCCATGGGCACGCCCGCTGTAACGCCACGATGAGCCTGCTGATTCCCATGATCCGCCTCGTTCCTGCCCGCTACCGGCGGGCCGCGGGCTGTCGCTCTCGCTGTGGGTACAGATCGGCCAGCGTCAGCCGGTCCAGCACCCCGGCTGCGGCGGCGTGGAGCGCGTGCCAGACCGGACGCAACCCACAGCCGTGGACGTGCTGGCAGTCCGGGTCGTCGGTCTCGACGCACCACCATGGCGACGTGGTACCTTCCAGCACAGCGAAGGCCTCGCGCAGGCGGATCTCCGCCGGCGGCCGGGCCAGCGCATGTCCTCCGGTCGGGCCACGTTTGCTGGTGACCAGACCAGCCTGCCGGAGTGTGGCCATCAACTGGTTGAGATATGGTTCGGGCAGGCCCTGGCGCTGGGCAATAGCGTGGGTCTGTACCGGCCCCTGCCCGTAGTGGACGGCCAGTTCGATCAGAGCGCGAATCCCGTATTCGGCCCGCGTGGAGACCTTCATCCCTCCACCACCAGCTCCTCCTCGGTGATCTGGCCGTCCCTGATCCGGAATGCCCGGATCTGGGCGTCTTGCGCCGGCGCCTGCGCATCGCGCAGCGACACGATCACGTACGCGGCATCCGGGTACAGCGCCCGCGCCACGTCGGTCCGCGACGGGAACGCCGGCGACTGGGTGTGCGAATGATAGATGCCGAGCAGGTCCAACCCCTCGGCGTCCATGGCCTTGAAGAACGCCAGCTGCTCCTGGGGGTCGAGCCGGTACGTGTACGGGCTCCGATCAACGTTGTGGCCCCGGAACAATCGCTCCACCCGCCTGCCCCGGCCGGCCAGCAGGCCGCAGCACTCGTTGGGAAACTCCTCGCGCGCGTGTTCCACCATGGCCTCTGCCAGTGCCCTGGGCAATTCTAGACTCATTTACTCAATAATAGCACGTCGGGCGGACTGGCCAAAGAGGGCGGGAGCCGGCATGCCGGACGGGCCACGCGGCCGGGTGGGTCACCCGGCCTCCGGGATTGCCCGCCACAGGGGGGTTGAGAGGTATCGCTCGCCCGAGTCCGGGAAGATCACGACCACGACCCCCTCGCGCAGATCGCGCGCCACGGCCAGGGCCGCGGCCGTGGCGGCGCCCGACGACGTGCCGGCAAAGATCCCTTCCTCGACCGCCAGCCGCCGGGCGGTGGCATAGGCGTCGTCGGTACGTACCCTGACCGTGTGGTGGGCGACCGAAGGATCGTAGATGCCGGGTGTGACCGCCGTGGGGAGATGCTTCAAACCCTCGATGCCGTGAAACGCGTCATCGGGCTCGACGGCGACGATCTGGATGGCAGCGTCGGCCTCGCGCAGCCGCCGTCCCACCCCCACCAGCGTCCCAGTCGTGCCCACTCCGATCACCACATGGGTGAGTCGCCCGTGCGTCTGCGCCAGGATCTCGGGCCCCGTCCCGTCGTAGTGGGCGCGCCAGTTGCTCGGGTTGTTGTACTGGTTGAGATAGAGGTACTGGCCGGGGTGCGCCTCGGCCAGGGCTTGCGCCATCCGCATGGCCCCGTCGGAGCCCTCCAGGGGATCGGACAGGATGAGCCGGGCGCCGTACGCGCGCATGGTGCTCTTGCGCTCTTCACTGGCGTTGGCAGGCACGACGAGTGTCACGCGGTAGCCCCGGACCGCGCCGATCATCGCATAGGCGATCCCTGCGTTTCCGCTGGAGGAGTCCAACAGGACGGGCGGCGCGCCACCGGACCCCGGCAGCAGGCCGGCGCGCTCGGCATCCTCGATCATCCGCAGCACCGGTCGATCCTTCACCGACCCACCCGGGTTGAACCCTTCGAGCTTCGCGTAGACCTCGACCGATGGGCTCAGACCGGAGGCGACCCGGCGGAGGCGTACCAGGGGCGTGTGCCCCACGCGGTCGAGCAGGCTCTCGCCGATCGGCCTGGGTGATGGCGGTGCGAACCGGTAGGCCATCAATCGTCGAACAGGACCGTGGACTCGGGATAGGCCCGGACGCGGTGGGCTGCCAGGCGCGACCGGATCAAGTCGTCGAGTTGGGCCTGTTTGGCGCCCAGGGAGACGCGGCTTTGGAGCAGCGCCAGATCCACATTGATGCGCAGGGCCCGGTTGTGCACGATGAACCGGCTGATGCCGCTGGGCAGCTTGACGGGCAGGTGCGCGATGGCGCGGATCTCGGCCTTCCGCAGCCTGGGAAACAGCACCAGGGCGCCGACGCGGCCGTACTCGCGGCGCAGCACGTCGAGCCCGTTGGGTTGGACACGATAGAACGGCGCGCGCCGCTGGTAGGCCGAGACCACGCCGGCGATGGCCGCCACGCGCCCCGCCAGGTCCGGAGGCGCGGCGAGGCCGCGCGCGTCGGCATCGGTGACCACGCCGCAGGCGAGGGTCCCGTCGTCGAGCCCGGCGCGCACGGCCTCGGCCGAAAGCCGCCGCCACAGCGGGCCCGGCGTGGGTAGCACGTCCTCGACCAGCAGGTGGGCCCAGACCTCCAGGATTACCCAGGGCTGATCGGCATCGACCACCTGCACGACCTGATCGGGATAGCCCGCCTGGGCCAGCGCGGTGACGCGGTTGGCGCCGTCGAGCACCACGTAGGACCCGCCGTCGAGCGGGGCTGCGACCGGAGGGTTTCGAAGGACGCCTTCGTCGGCAAACGAGCGGAGCAGGCGCTCCACCCTGGCGGGATCCGACGCCTCATGGGGCAACAGGGCCGCGGAGGGGATCACCCGCAGGTCTGGCAACCGGCCGGCCGCGGGCACCCGTGATCCCGTCATCGCCCGAGAGCCAACCGTCACCGGAACGCCGATCGAAGGGCGCCTCCGGCCATGGCGGGGATGATCGCGACTTCGTCCATCGGCCCCACCGGGGTCTGTAACCCACCAGAGTCGCGGATCTCGATCTGGTTGACAAAGACCGTCACATATGCTCGCAGGGCGCCCGCCTCGTCGAAGAGGTAGCTGCGCAGACCCGGGTGCTGCGCGTCCAGCCGGTGGAGCAACTCGCCTACCGTGGAGGCGCCGATCTCGACCCGAGCCTGTCCGCCTGTGAGACGGCGCAGCGGTGAGGGAATCAAGACGATCGCCACAACCGATCACGCTCCTGCGGGCGCAGCGGCCAACATGCGCCGCACCGCCTCGAGGCTCGTCCGCTCCAGTCGGAGACGGAAGTGTGCCGCGGCCCGGTCGGCACAGACCCGGCGTACGGCACGCAGGTCCACGTGCCGGCCGAGCAGGTGCACCATGGACGTGACCGGCCGGCCCAGCCCGCAGGGGTTGATGAGCGCGAAGCCGTCGAGATCGGTGCTGACGTTGAGCGCGAACCCATGCATGGTGACGTGTCGCTTGATGGCGACCCCTAACGCAGCAATCTTGGCCTCGCCCACCCAGACCCCTGGATACCCCGGCCGACGGCTCGCCTGCAGCCCAAACGCCGCCAGCGTGTCGATGACCACCGCCTCAAGGGTGCGGACATAGGCGCCCGCATCGTCGCCGAACCGGCGCAGGTCGAAGATGGGATAGCCCACGAGCTGACCCGGACCGTGATACGTCGCGCTGCCTCCGCGCTCGACTTCGAAGACCTCGATCCCCCGGGCAGCAAGATCTGCACGGGAGACCAGCAGATGTTCGCGAGCCGCGCTGCGGCCGAGCGTCACCACCGGCCGGTGTTCGAGCAGCAGCAGCACGTCCGGGATCAGGCCTTCCTGCCGGGCCCGCAGCAACTCCCGCTGCAGCGCCCAGATCTCAGCGTACGCCACCGGCCCGCGCTCAAGATCGAGCAACCAGCCGTCCGCGGGCTCAACGGTCGTGTTCATCGGGTATTCTGTTCATCGGGTATTCGATGAAACCGCGGCGGCCCGGCCGACATTCCGTCCCAGGTCTCGACCGCTTCGCCATCCTTGAAACAGGCGAGCAGGTGCCCGGGGGCCAGGCGCACCGCTACCCGGGCGCCGCGCTCCAGTCGGGCCGTGTGGGGCTGTCGGCAGTGCACCACGCGGCCCGAGGGCATCCGAACCCGGTAGATGATGTCGGCGCCGACGAACAGCCGGTCTACAACCGTCCCCTGGCCGTCTGGCGAAGGGCTGATGTGGAGATCATCCGGCCGCACCAGGATCTCCAGCCGGCCGTCTGGCCCGCCGCCTTGCGGGGCAGCCACGCGTTGAGGCAGTAGCCCGGCTTCGGTGAGCAAGCCGTCGGCTGTGGCCGCCGCCGCCAGGAAGTCGGCCCGGCCGAAGAAGGCCGCTATGGCCTGCGTCTTCGGCGCGTGGAAGATCGCCTCGGGCGTGTCGATCTGCTCGAGCCGGCCCTGGCGGATCAAGGCCACCCGGTCTCCCAATAGCAGGGCCTCCTCCTGATCGTGGGTGACGAAGACGGCACTGGTCCCCGTGGCCCCCAGGATGGCGCGAACATCTTCGCGCACCTGCGCACGCAGGTCGGCGTCGAGGTTGGAGAAGGGCTCGTCCAGCAACACCGCAAACGGCCGAGGCGCCAGCGCCCGAGCCAGCGCTACCCGCTGCTGTTGCCCGCCGGACAACTCGTGCGGGTATCGTGAGGCGTAGCCCTCCATGCCCACGAGACGCAGCACCTCAGCCGTGCGAGGCCTGCGCTCGGCCGCCAGCACACAATGGAGCCCGAACGCCACGTTCTCCGCCACGGTCAGATGCGGGAAGAGCGTGTAGTCTTGAAAGACCATGCCGACCCCGCGGGCCTCGGGCGGCACCCACGCGGCGGGACCCGCGACCTGGCGGCCCGCGATCCACACCTCGCCGGCATCCGGTCGCTCGAAGCCAGCGATCAGCCGAAGCACCGTGGTCTTGCCGCTCCCGCTGGGACCCACCAACGACAGGACCTCGCCGCGCCCAACGTCCAGTGAGAGGTCTGCGACCGCCGGCGCCTCACCCCCCGCGAAGTGTCGCCACACCTGGCGCAGGCTGATCACGGGCGCGGCAGCCGCCGGACGTGGCTGCAGGGGCTTTGAGCCGCCACCGGCGCCGACCTCGTCCGTACAGGAAGCGTACCAGAGGGGGGTATTCATCACAAGGCGACGGGACGGCCCCGATCGCGCACGCGCGCCGAGGCCCGGATCATCACGAAAACGGGCAACAGCCCGATCCCCACGATGGCCAGCGCGGCGGTCGAAGCCTGCGCCAGTCGCTCATCCGACGCCAGTTGGTAGACCCGGATCGCCAGCGTGTCGAAGTTGAACGGCCGCAGGATCAAGGTGGCCGGCAGTTCCTTCAGCGTGTCCACGAAGACCAGCAGCGCGGCGGCCAGCAGGCTGCCGCTCATCAGGGGCGCGTGCACCCGCAGGAGCGTGCTGCCGGGGCCGTGGCCGAGCGTGCGGGCCGCCTCGTCCATCGCCGGCCGGATCCGCGACAGGGCGGCCTCCACGGTGTTGAACGAGACCGCGAGGAATCGGACCAGATATGCGAAGATCAGCACCACGATCGTGCCGCTCAAGAGCAGCCCGGTGGGCCGGCCGAAGGCCCCGCGCGCCCACGCATCGACGGCGTTGTCCAGGCCAGCAGCCGGCAGCATCACGCCCACCGCGATCAGCGATCCCGGCAGCGCGTAGCCCAGCGTCGCGAGGCGCGCGGCGGCGCGCACGGCCGGGCCTGCAGCCAGCCGGACGCCGTAGGCCAGCACCGCTGCGGCGGCCACGGTGACCAGCGCGGCCAGGGCTGCGAGTCCGAGGCTGCGGCCGGCCAGTGCCACGAAGCGCTGGCCCAAGACCGGATCGCCAGCCGTGGTGGCCATGCGGAGCAAGGCGGCTGCGGGGATGAGGAATCCGACGACGGAGGGCGCAAGACAGCAGGCAAGCGCCGCCAGGCCGCGGGCACCCACGAGCGGGATGTCGGCTGCCTGGGGGGCACGCACCGCGGTCTGGTGGAACCGTCGCCCGCCCCGCAGCGCCCGTTCGGCGACCAGGAGCACCACCACGAACATCAACAGGCCCGAGGCCAGCTTGGCCGCGCCCAGGGGCGAGCCCAGACCGAACCACGCGAGGTAGATGCCGGTGGTGAACGTCGGCACCTCGAAGTGCCGGACGGCGCCGAAATCTGCCAGCACCTCCATGAGCGCGAGCGTCAGCCCGGCCACGATTCCAGGCCGTGCCAGCGGCACCGCCACCCGGACGAAGGTGAGCCATGGGCCCAAGCCAAGGGTTCGACTCACTTCGACGGCGGAGGCCGACTGTTCGAGAAACGCCGCCCGCGCCAGCATGTAGACGTAGGGGTAGAAGGCGAACGTCATGACGCCCACGGCGCCGCCCAGAGAACGGATCTCGGGAAACCAGTAGTCACCGCGCCCCCACCCAAACCAGTCCCGCAGGGCGGTCTGGACCGGCCCGGTGAACTGCAGCAGGTCAGCATACACGTACGCCAGCAAGTACGCTGGCACCGACAGCGGGAGGACCAGCAGCCACGTGCACAGGGCCCTGCCCGGAAACCGGTAGGCGGTAACCAGCCACGCCGTTCCCACCCCGATGACGAGCACGCCAAGGCCGGCCCCCAGCAGCAGCGCCACGGTGCTGATCACGTACTGCGGCAGGGTCAGGGCAACCAGCCGCGCCCATGCCCCGTCCGTGGGCGCCAGCAGGCTCGCGGCCACTGTCAGCACCGGCAACGCCAGCAGCACGGCGAGGGTCACGCTGCCAGCCCCCAGGGCCCAGCGGCCTCCCGCCTGTGGGAACCGGATGCTGACGCCTCGGGAGGTGACGGCGCCAGGGTCCCACACCATCGTGGTTAGCGCCACCCCGCCTGGATCATGATGCGCAGCGCCAGCGCGTGGTTGGCGCCGTAGACGGCAGCGTTGACGGCATCGGCCACAAACGACCGCAGCCCGAGCACCGTGGGATCCCGAGGGATGCCTGCCACCACCGGGTACTCGTAGTTGCCCCGCGCGAAGATGCGCTGGGCGTCGTCCGAGGCGAGGTACTCCAGGAACGCCAGCGCGGCCTCGCGATTGGGCGCGTGAACCAGAACCCCGGCGCCGCTGATGTTGATGTGGACGCCCCGCTCGCCCGGCCTCTGGTTTGGATAGAAGAGCGCCACCTTCTGGGCGATGTCGCGCTCTTCGGGCTGCGCCGAGTTGAGCAGGCGCGCGTAGTAGTAGTGGTTGACGATAGCCACATCACCGCCTCCGGCGGCGACGGCCTTGATCTGATCGGTATCTCCGCCCTGGGGCGGACGGGCGAAGTTCGCCACGACCCCTCGCGCCCAGCGCTCAGCCGCGGCTTCACCATGCGCCGCGATGAGCGCGCCGACCAGGGACTGGTTGTAGACGTGACTCGAACTGCGCGCGAGCAACCTCCCCCGCCACTTGGCATCCGTCAGGGCCTCGTACGTGGAGAGATCTGTGGGTCCCACCCGTGCCCGGGAGTACGCGAGCACCCGCGCCCGAATCGAGAACCCGTACCAGTGACCGTTCGGTTCGCGCACGTTGGCCGGGATTCGGGCTTCCAGGGTGCGGGAGGTCACCCGCTGGAAGAGCCCGGCCTCCTGCGCGCGCCACAGGCGACCGGCATCGGTCGTCAGGAGGACATCGGCCGGGCTGTTCCGGCCCTCGGCCTTGATCCGCTCGATGAGCTGGTCGGCGTCACCCTCGACGAGGTGGACTTTGATGCCCGTCCTGCTCGCAAACCCGTCGTAGAGCAGTTCGTCGCTGTCATAGTGCCGAGCGGAGTAGAGATTCAGCACCCGCACAGGTCCGGCCCCACTCCGCGCCACCGGCACGGCCGCCACGAGCGCAACCACTACGGCCAGGAAGCTGAAGCGGACGACCACACTGCGACCCTCCTTCCGATGTGTGCACCAGGCGAGGCGCCCACCCACTGTCTTAGGCTATCCTAATTCTTGACTTGAGGCAATCCAATTGCCAGAGGCCTGGGGAAGACCACACGCCCTCTGAGCGCCAGGTGGCCGCATCTGCCGGCCTGTTGCTGCGCGCCGCCGCCTATGCAACAATTACTGTTAGGTAGCAAATGAGTCACCGGGGCGGAGCACTCGCGGAGCAGTTCCGACGGCACGGGATGCGCCTCACACCCCAGCGGGCGTTAATCTGCCGCATGCTGGAAGGTACCAGGGCGCACCCCTCGGCCGAGGTGCTGCACCGGCGGGCCTGCGAGGAGATGCCCACGCTGTCCCTGCGCACGGTGTACGCCATCCTCCGCGAGCTGGAGATGATCGGTGCGATCCGATCACTCGACCTCGGCACCGGCAGCACGCGCTACGACCCCAACCCGCAGCCGCACCAGCATGCGGTGTGCAGGCGCTGCGGCCGCGTCTGGGACCTGCACGCCCCGCCGGGCACCATCGCGTGGTCGGCGGCCGAGCAGCAGGGATTCCGAGTCACGGGCGTGGATGTGATTCTGAGGGGTTACTGCCGGGAGTGCCGACGATGAGCGTCCACGACATCGCCAAGACCGAACGCACGGAGATGTACCTGAAGGCAGTCTAC
>JAVKIJ010000024.1:0-36898 GCA_031459535.1 Candidatus Fervidifonticultor quintus
GCTGGCGCAGTTGGGCGGCGATCCGCGCCGGGCCATGCGTCGGCCAGAGCAGCGCGTAGGCCACGACTTGGTGCTCCAGGGCTGGCGTGGCCTGCCGGGGCCAGCGGGTCGGCCGCGTCGGGCGTGGGCGCAAGCCATCCGGCCCATAGCGGGTCAGTCGCCGGCGCCAGCGGTAGAACAGCGTCCGGGAGATCCCGAACTCGCGGCAGGCCTGGCTGACATTCCCCAGGGCGGCCGCGCGGTGCATGACGGCAAGGCGGTGGCGCAGTACACTGTCCTCGAGGGTCATCTGCCCATCCCCTCCCCAGGTCTTGCTGGTTGCAACACCTCGGTTGGAGCCTGGGCGATGGCCCTCCTGTCTTCACCAAGGGCAGCTCCTCAAGTGCAAACACTACGTCCAAACAGGACACCACTAGAGCTGAACGCTATCCAACTGCACGTAGCACACAGTCGACAGCTGGAGATCCTGGGTAGAGGCGATATCCCCGCAGACTAGGTCACGCACAATGACGCCGGCCACTGACCCCCACCGTAGTTTCTCTCGGAGCAGCCGACCGCGCACCAGGGCCCGCTCATGATAGATGGCGTACGCCCGGATCACCCGGCGAAGCGCCTCTTCCAGCGCCGCGACGTCTCCGGGCGCCACACAGATGCCGGCGTCCCCGACGATCCACGGCTGGTTACCCACGGTGGATGCGATGCAGGGTAGGCCCTTCATCAGCCCCTCAACGAGCGCAATGCCAAACGCCTCTTGGTGAGTGGGAATGACGAGCAGATCCGCCTGATCGTACAAGGCGTCCATATGCGTGTGCGGCACCCGCCCCACCGCCCGGACCCG
Organism: Candidatus Fervidifonticultor quintus; assembly: GCA_031459535.1. GTDB lineage: Bacteria > Sysuimicrobiota > Sysuimicrobiia > Sysuimicrobiales > Humicultoraceae > Fervidifonticultor_A > Fervidifonticultor_A quintus. Next base: position 839 of record JAVKIJ010000024.1, read on the forward strand.
AGGGGGCAACGGGCCTGAGGGTTCGCCACCAACCAAGAGCAGCTCGAGTTGTGGGTGATCTCTGCGCACCCCGGCGAAGGCCCGCAGCAGTTCGGGCCCGCCCTTCAGCGCCCAGTTCGTCCCGACGAACAGCAGTCGCCGGCACGAGGAGCGTGCTACGGCTGGGCCGAGCGGCGCGTTGGGCCCGGCGCCCACGACGACCACCCGACCCTCTGGGATCCCGTATTGCCGCATGAGCACTGTCTTGGTGGTCGGACCCATCACGTAGATCCGGTGCGCGCCGCACAAGAACGCCTCCTCACGCTGCAGCCATGCAGCGGAGAAACGTGAGGCAAACGGCCCGCCTGTTGCAGCGCCCTCGCGACCCACGCGGTCAGTGTAGATCCCATAGCGCAGCGTCCCTGGCAAGACGCACGCCGGCAGCGTCTGCGCGAAGAGCACAGGCTGCCCTAGAGCCAGCGCGCCTCCGCGGGTCAACGCCTGCTGACAGGCGGTCGACCAGGCAGCGGTCTTCGTCCACGGGACACCGCCGTTTCGGAGCGACTCCAGCACGGCGGCCCAGCGGGCCGGCATCCGCCTCGGCCCGCGCATGAGGCTTAGCAGGTCGCGGTCCACGAGTGCCACCCTCGCCCTAAGGGCCTCCCTGAGGGAAAGGGCGGACCCGGAAAATGTGCCGACACGCACATACGTGAGACCCCGGCTCTGCCCGGCGCGCATCGCCCCGTCAATCCTTCGCGCTCTGCACGCCCTCGGCAAGCGGATGCCGTACTTGCCAGACCGCCGCCAGGCCGGCGAGTACCAGTCCATACGCCAGGCACGCGCCAAGCCACGCGGCGGAGTGCATCAGGTCACGCAGCGGCGGCCCAATGACGCTACCGATGGCGAACCGGCTGACGACCCACACCAGAACCGCGTAGAACACCCCGGTGACCAGTACGGCCGCCGTCGGAGCCCGAAGCTGGCTGGCTGCGTGCAGGATGCCACCGATCGCCCCCGCCGCAAGGTGCACACACAACCATGCCCAAGCCGGCCACGCAGCAGGCGCGTGCCGAGCCCCCAGCAGTGAGTTGGTCAGAAGCCAGCCCAGGTCCGACGAGGTGTCGGGCCGCAGCACCGATATCACGACCAGCATGAGGATAGCCGCAGCGATGCCAGCCACGGCACCTATCCATAGCGGTAGAATGACGCCGCGGGTCGAGTACGGTGAGTCGCTAATCATGCCGCCATTCCCCTTGTTCGGAGGGCTTCGCCATAGACGGCGGAGGTGCTAGAAATGAGCGCGCGGTCCATCACAATCAACAACCCCACCACGCCCGCAAGCGCCGAGCAAGCATGTCACCGTCCCAGTCCCGCACAGCAAAGCGGGGAAGCCGGTAGGCATCTGCCCCGCTCCGGACGGCGCGCGGCAGGACGGTACACGCACACACAAACCCGGCCTCCCGCGCGATGGCCACGCTGTCACCGTCAAAGTCGTCGGTCGTACCGAACGGGTACGAAAAGGCCACGACAGGTCGGCCTAGCATGGCCTCCAGCGCTCGCTTGCTTCCAGCGACCTCAGCCCTCTGCACTGCTGGCGACAGACCGGACAACACTGGATGGGTGACAGTATGTGCGCCGACTTCAATCAGGTCGCCGTCAGCCAACCGCACGAGTTCATCGGCCGTGAGCACCCGATCGGCACCTAGCGTGGTGTCCGCCGGTACCTGGGCGCGGAGCTGGGCAAGGATCTCGCGTCGCCGTTCCGGGGAGGCGCGCCGCATAAGTCGGTCAAGTGCGGCTACCAGATGCCGACGCGCGCCGCCCGCGTCACCGTCGCCGTAGGTGGGGAGGCCAAACTCATGCACCTGCCCGTCGGTAACGACTCGCACACGCTCGGGCAGCCGCGGTGCGCCGAACACGTGCCGCTCCAGTTCATCCCACCAGAAGCCTTCTGAGCTCCCCACAAGCCCGGACGTGACAAAGACCGTGGCGGGCACCGCGTGCCTTTCGAGCAGCGGCTTCGCGACCCGGAGATTGTCCGCGTATCCGTCGTCGAAGGTTAGCGCCACCGCCTTGCGCGGCACGCGGCCCTGTCGCAGTCTGGCGGCCAGCGCCCCCAACGAAATCGGATAGGCCAGGCGGCGGAGCACCTCGAGGTGCTCCAGAAACCGCGCTGAAGTCACGGAGAGCTGATACCACGGTGAAGGTGTTTCGGCCACCCGGTGGTACAGCAAGATCAGCGCGCCAGGCGCCGTCCACGCCCGCCACGACCGGGTCAGGCGCCCTGCGGCCTCCCCCACCTTCAGGGTCACGCCGGTCCGCCCGACTTCTCGGCCCGTACGCATATGACCAGTTCGTAGTCAGGATCTACGACGAGCAACTCGCCCTCGTTCAGCTCCTCCGCCGCGACGCCGTGCAGGAACCCCGTCGCAGCCAGGACGTTGCCGTACGCCCGCACGACCACCGCCTCGGCCGGGAATACCTCTTCAAAGACTCTCCGCGCGGACCGGCTTGTGAAGCGCCAGTACTCTCCCCACCGGTCCATGTCATACCGACTGATCTGACTGATGCCGGGCAACGTGGCCAACACCACACCGCCGGGCTTCAGCAACCGCTCCAGCGTCCGGACCGCTGCATGCACGTCGTAGATAAACTGCAGGGTCTGCGTCACGATGATGCAGTCGTACACCGCAACCGGTAGCCCGTCGGAGCGCGTGAGATCGCCGACCAGGGTTGCTCCTGGACTACTGGCATCGGCTGTGAGGACGTCTGAGTGTAGTACCTTGGTGCCACCAAATCGGACCGTGTAGGCGTTGTCGCCGATCTCCAGCACACGACCGCGCACGTCCGCCGCGTGCTCGGCTAGAAAGCGCTCTATGTAGAAGCGGTCGACAGGCTGACCCCGGTCAAACCCGAATGCCCGACTGACGGGTGTGGTTCGCCGCAGGCCTCCGAACTCCACCCGCCCCACGGCTGGACGCCGGTTGCGAATCCGTCTGTACGCCCTTAGAACGCGACGAGTCAGCGTACGTGCCAGCGCCCGCATGCATCTCGCCTCATCTCCAACACCGTCAACGGGCTACCCCCGCCCGGTCCTCTTTCGCGGACGCCATGCCCCTCTGGCGAAGGACCAGAACGTACGCAGGCCACCGTAGACCTCAACAGGAAGATGATCGCGCAATACTTCCCGCAGACGCGCACCCGTGTTCGCCCTGTACGTCTCAACGCGCTCCGCCAGGACCTGGGTATGGGCCTGAAGCCGACCGGCCCGTACAAGGGGATGCCCCGGATGTTCCTCGATCAGGTACTCCGTGATGATTCGGAGAAACGCCAGCTCGCTCTGCATAGCTCGCCGGCGGGAGGCCGTCCAGCGCGTCAACGCCGACCGCGGATGTCGACGGTACCGTACCCACACGTGAGGGTGGACCGCTACCGGCCACCGCGCTGCGGCGTACCACCAGAGGAACTGGTCTTCGAACGGCGTGCGGTAGGCGGAAACCTCAAAGCGACCAACGCCGTCAAAGACCTCTCGGGCGACGAGCGCGCAGCTCGGGCAGGGACTTGTCCGGTACTTAGTGTCGAGAAAGACTTCCAGCAGTTCTCCAGCACCGAAGACGCGGGGTGCATCGGAAGGCATGTCCTGCACTGTCCCCCAGTGTCCGCCTCGAGATGTCGGAAACCACTCCCGGGCCGGCCCGTAGCTTAGAGCCGCGCCGCGAGGACGCGCGTCCTCCCACAACCGTAGATGTCCTTCAAGATACCCTGGTTCCCAGACGTCGTCCTGGTCCAGCAATGCGACGACCCCGGCACGCGCGTGCCTGGCGCCCAGCACCCGGCTCGCCAGCTGCCCGCGGTTGGCATGTCCCGGATGTGTGAGGCACGTGACCTTCCCCGGGCAAGCCGCCCCGAAAGTGTCCGCGACGCGCATGCTGGCGTCGGTGGAGCCGTCATCAACCAGGATAAGTTCCCAGTCTTGGTACGTCTGAGCCAGCACGGACTGCAGGGTCTCCGCCAAGAACCTCTGGCCGTTAAATACCGGCACAATAACACTCACTCGAGGTGTTGACACTTGGTTCCCAGAGCTCGCAATAACCGGCTACCAGACGTGATGACCCAAAATCGGATTCCACTTCGCTGGCTCTCGTACCGGCTCCCAAGGATCCCGGTACTCTGGCTTCGCGGTTCGCCGGTCGACCGGCTTCACCACCCGGGCGCAGATGAGCACCGGATGGCACGGGTCGACGAACTCCAATTCGCGGCACGTCAACTCATCCGCCCGAAGGTTCAGCAGCGTCCCCACCTGGGTCAGCAGGTTGCCGAAGGCGCGAAGGGTATAGTCTGTCTCAGACAAGCCCACTTGATGGAACAGGTTCTGCACCTGAATCGGGGTGAACCACCAGTGGGAGAACATCGGTTTCCCCGTACCCATGTCCGACACTACACCACCGCTGCTTCGCTTCCGACGTGCTGTCCCGTAGGATCCCAACCGGCCGCCACACGCATGCCAAGCGCCGTGACCAGTTCCTGAATGTGGTCCCACCGGTACCGCTCCTCAAATAATGCCGCCGCCGCCTCGACCACGGCCCGCCGGACCTCGGGCTGGGTCAGGAGTGTGACGCAGCCCTCCGCGAACCTCTCGGCCCCGTCCGCCACGATCAGGTGACGCCCCGGTGTGACCTCGAGCCCCTCCGCCCCGATGGTGGTGGACACCACCGGGATCCGGTGCGCAAACGCCTCCAAGATCTTGATGCGCGTGCCGCTCGCGTAGCGCAGCGGCACGGCCACCACGTCGGCCCGCGCCAGCTCGCACCGGATGTCGTCGACGAACCCGGTCACGACTACGCGCGGGGGGTCGTGCAATGGCCGGATTCGCGCGTCTGCGGGTCCCACCAGGCGAATCTGGGTGCCCGGCACGTCGCGCCGTACCAGCGGCCCGATGTGCTTCACGAGATAACGCGCGGCATCAGCATTCGGAGGATAGTGATGGTACCCCGGAAACGTGAGTGTCGGCGGATCCCCCACGGTGACCCGCCCCACGGGCCGATCCTGGGGATCATATCCGTTGGGGACGACGACCGCATTGGGAGCGCCGAGACGTTGACGATCAAGCTCGCTGCAGACCGCCACAGCGGCAGCGGAGCGCGCGGCCGCTGCCTGTAGATGGCGCCACCGGGCGACATTCCTGGATCCTTGAAGCCGAGACAGGACCCGCGTGATGCGTGCTCCCGTGGACCGACCCCCTGAGAGCGACGACACTCCCAAGAATCCGGACAGCTTGTGATCTTCGAGGTCGTCCAGGTCGACGATCATCGGCGCCGCCACACACGGAGCCAGCGCCACGTAGCTCTCCAGCCGGCTCAACCACGCCAGATCGTAGTGACCAGCCGCCCACCCTCGGAAACCCGATCGCACCTCTCGGTAGTCGCGGCCCGCAAACGCGCTGGGCAACCTGCCGCCCACGAGCCAAGCGAGGCGCGCTGCGAGCGTGAAGCGTTGGACGGGCCTGGCCACTGCACGGGCACGGCGAACCGGCGTCCCAGGCGGCGGGACCAATGATTCGTGCTCGCGATCGTGGGTGAGGACGAAGAGGTCCACGTGGCCCAGGCGCGCCAAACCTGCCAGGACGTTTGCCAGTCTCATGCGCGCCCCTGCGGTCTGTGGCCACGGAACGGTATGCGCCACCATCAGAATTCGCATGGCCGCGGTCTGGCTATCAGGAATGGGATGCCCGCTCTATCGCCAGGCGCCGAGCCACAGGCCCAGGGCCGAACCCATAAGGGCGATGACGACGGCGAGAACAAGCTGCCCGGCGTGACGCTTCCGGTAAACAACCGTACGGGCATCCCGCGCCGGAGCCTCAGGTGCCGACACCGGCTGTACCGAGGCCCCCTGCATCGGGGCATGCTGCGCCTGCGATTCTGTCGTCGGTGGCCCCAAGTCGCCAGCCTCCGTTCCAGATCGCCCCTGTGCTCCCTCGGTCGCGGCGACCACCTTCTTTCGCCGTCCGGGCGCGTGTCCGTTTAGGGCCCAGCGGACAGGGACCTCCAGCACCGGCGTGTCCTGTTCCCATCCCCAGGCCGTCCCTGCCTGGGACCTCCCCTCGGGTCGGACAATGGCAAAGGCCGCGACGGGCTGCCAGGGAACTTCTTCCCGATAGTCGGGCAGGCGCAGGACCTGTCCCCACAACTGGTACGTCTTCGGCGCCAGCGGGGGTGCCTGAAACGTGCAGCGGATGATGCCCTCCCCGACCAAGGCCAGCGCCTTCACATGGCTGTTGGAGTGCGCCATCAGGATGGTCGTGTACGATTCGTCCACGACCTTCAACGCCAGCTCCAGAGGTAACTGGGCATCGCGCACGCGGTAGTACAGGTTGACGACGACGCGATCCCCCGGTCTGAACTCAAATTGCTCAACACCGGCGGTATCGGTCAACACGACCCGCTCCACGTCCAGAGCGCCCCGTCCCTCGATCCGGCCGCGCGCAGCCTCTATGAAGGCGCGGTCCACGACCTCACGATATCGCCTGATGACCTCGTGGCTGCGCCCGACATCCTGGATCTGTCCGCCGCCGATGAGCACGGTTCGCTGGGTGACCCGCTCGACAGCCGAGAGGTCGTGCGAGACGAAGACGATCGTCGTTCCAGCTCGCTGCAGCTCGCGAATTCGGTCCACACACTTCCGCTGGAAGGCCAGGTCGCCAACCGCCAGCACCTCGTCAATGAGCAGGATGTCTGGATCCAGGTGGGCGGCCACAGAGAAGCCTAGCCGGATCTTCATTCCCGACGAGTAGCGTTTCACGGGCACGTCGAGGAACGGCTCCAGTTCCGAGAACGCTACAATCTGGTCGAATTTTTGCCTGATCTGCCAGCGTGAGAGGCCGAGGATCGTGCCATACAAGAAGATGTTCTCGAATCCCGTCAGGTCCGGGTGCATGCCCGCGCCTACATCCACCATGGCGCCCACCCGCCCGCGCACCACAACCTCGCCTCGGGTGGGATACGTCACCCCGGCGACGATCTTCAACAGGGTGCTCTTGCCGGCGCCGTTGTTCCCAATAATGCCCAACGCCTCGCCCTCGGTCACATCCAGCGCTACATCGCGCAACGCCCAGAATGTCTTCCCCTCCTCGAGCCCGCCGGCGGTAGGCGTGCGCTGAACCCACTCCGCAACGGCGTGCCGAAGGGTTCGGGCCGTGCGGACTCTGTAGTGTTTCCACAAACCTCGACACGCTATGGCCGCCATCCGCTCACCCACATCAAATCACGTCGGCAAACCGCCGCTCCGCCCGCTTGAACACACGGTAACAGAAGACGAACACCGCCATCGCGCCGACGAGCAGCCCCACCATCACCTTCGGGTCGGGCACGGTCCGCCACAGCACCGCCTGCCGGTACGTGTCGATGATGATCGCCACCGGGTTGATGACCACGTAGTACGGCTGCAGCCACTCAGGAACGTCCCTCGTGGAATAGACGACCGGGCTGGCAAACATCCACACCTGCAGCATAAGGGGAACGAAGTACCGAACATCACGGAAGTAGGTATTGAACGCCGCGAAGAGCAGTGCCAGCCCACCCATGAAAATGACAAAGATCACCAGCAGCGGCACCGCAAGGAGCGCAGTCCAGGAGACGGAGACGCCATAGTACGCCAGCAGCCCGGCGAAGATTGTCGAAGCCACGAGGAAGTCCACGCCCGAACCGAGGATAGGCACCCAGGGCAGAATCTCGCGGGGGAACGCTACCTTCGAGACGACGGACTGATGGCTGACGATGCTGGTCGTCGCCTGGCTCATAACCGTCGAGAAGTAGTTCCACAACAGCAGCCCCGAGTACGCAAAGACCGGATACGGCAGGCCCTGACTCGTCACCCGGCCCGACCGGCCCAAGAACACATTGAAGACCACCATGAGCAAGAGCGGAGGCAGCACGGCCCACAACACACCCAGCACCGTCTGCTTGTAACGCACTTTGAGGTCTCGTTGAACGAGGGCGAACAACAACTCCCGCCTCGTGAACGCGTCACGGAGCTGCGACCAGATGCGTGGGTGGTATTCGGGCGAATAGACAGCAATGGACATGGCCCGCCTCACATTTCTTTGCCGTATGGCAGTCCCGCCGGCAAGGCATGCGACGCTTCCACCCGCGGATGGAGCTTGACTGCCGCCCACCACCGAATCCACGGTCGGACAACCTCCATCGCCTCAGAAAAGGTCATACCCGGCGTATAGCCCAGCACGCGACGAGCCTTCTCGATGCTGTAAACGACTCGCATCGTGTACACATCCACGTCCGTCTGGGACAGCGCAAGGCCCTGCTCAACCACGCGCCCGGCCGCACCGCCACCCCGCCGCCTGGCGAGAAGGCGCCGAACGCTCGCTGATGCCAGCGGCCGGATCCATCGCCATCCGCGGCCCGCAGGCGGAAAACCCGCCACTGCGCCCCACGCCCGTCGAGCCCACGGGCTCTGCTCCAGCCGCCACAGCACCCGTGACATCCGCTCACGCCGGGCGAGGAGAACCTCCTCCCGGGACCTCAGGGGGAGCGGCCAGAATCCCTCCCCGAGCGCGCGGGCATGCGCCTCGAGGAACGCCCCCCAGGTCTGCGGCTCGGCGTCGGACACGTGAAAGACGTCACCCACAGCATCATCGGTTTCAGCCGCCAGGAGCATGGCATCTACTAGATTGTCTATGTACACGCAGTTGCAAATGCCGCGCCCGCCGTCCACGAGCACCAGGCGGCGACCGATGATGGACTCCACCGAGGTCTCGGTCAAGTTCGTAAACGGCCCGTAGACCCACGTGGGCCGCAAGATGACCACGGGCAAGCCGTGTCTTCGATGATAGCGAAAGACAATCTTCTCGGCATCGATTTTGCCATCGCAGTATGGATGGCCGGTGTAGCGGTAGGGGCCCTCCTCGGTCGCCGCGCGTGGATCGGGGCGATAGCTGTAGACGGCCACACTGCTGAGATGCACGACCCGGTGCACGCCGACGTCCAAGGCTGCCTGCATCACGGCCCTGGTGCCGTGCGCATTGATTCGGCGGTGCTGCCGCCAAGGTACCCGTGTGTCGAGCGCGCAGTGGAAAATCACATCAACCCCATCCATCGCCGCGCGGAGCGCGCGGAGGTCCCCCATCTCCGCCCGCATGATGCGGATTGGCAGCCGGGCGAGCCGCGCGGCTCGCTCCCATGCCCGGACAACGCCCACCACCCGGAGGCCTCGGGCTGTGCCGATCTCGGCCAGGCGGCAGCCGACGGCGCCCGTTGCCCCAGTGATGAGAACCGCTCGAGTGCCCATGTGCCGCTACCGACCCGCTAGCGCCAGCAAGCCTGCGGGCAGCCACGGGTATCCCAGTGATCGCCGGCGGCCATAGCAGGTCTCAATCAACTCCAGCACCCGTACCGCCGCTTCCGCATCTGAGACCGGCTCGCCCGCCGCAGCTGCCGCCTTGAAGCTGCGGAGCTGCTCGGCAAACAGGTCGAGGGTGGACTGCCGTCCGCCGTCCAGCGCAAAGGCGTACTCGCCGTCATCTCCGACCTGCAACTGCACCTCCCCTTGCTTCGCCTGCAAACCATAACGCAACGAGAACTGCCGGCCCCGAAGCACGACCCAGTCGTGAAGCGGCCGGAGACGGCTCATCCTGACACGGACAGGCACGGAACCCTCTGGTCTTCGGGCGACGAGTCTGAGATCACACTCGGCCTCCACGCCGCCCAACGAGTCATCGTAGTACTCCACAACGTCAAGCTTGCCAAGCCACCACGCCAGTAAGTCGAGCACCAGCGTTCCGACATCCATCAGGATGCCGCCCCCAGCGTGTTCACGGTTCCAGCAGAAGCCAGAGGCCAGCGGCAGCGTGTCGGCGAAGTTGCCCTCCACGTGCACGGACTGCAGCGAACCGAGCCACCCGTCCTCCAGCACTCGTTTGACGGCTTGCGCGCCGCGGCAGAACCGGTAGGTCTGCGCCGCCTGCAAGACGACCCCCTGGCGCCTGGCCGTTTCCACGACCTCCTGGGCTCCTGCAGCAGTCAGCGCCAGCGGCTTCTCCACCAGAACGGCCAGCCCTCGTTGTAGACACTCTACGGCCATGGGAGCATGTAGGTGGTGAGGCACCGCGATGAGAACACCGCCGACATCCTGCGGCAGCCGCCGGAGGTCGGTCAACACTGTCGGGACGGCGAACTGTCGCGCCAGGCGCTCGGCGCGGGCCATATCGATGTCCACCAGCGCCGTGACGTCGAGCCCGGCGACTGCCCGAGCGGCCACCAGGTACCCGTACTCCACGATGGCTCCGCAACCCACAATCGCCAATCGCAACGCGCGGCTCACTGGCAGCTGGCTCCCTGGCCTGTGAGAAAGAGATCACACCACACCGCGAAGGTCAGCAACGCCCAAATCGTCCAGCCGTGCTCGTCTTCGCCCAGGGCATGCCTGTCCACCAACCGACGGACGGCCTGCCCATCGAGCCCGGCCACATGAGCCAGCCGCGCCGGCTCCAGGCAATCGCTCGCCAGCGCCCTCAGCGGCCCCCGGAGCCAGACCCCTATGGGGATGGATTGGGCATACTTCGGGGCATAGGCTGCCCATGGCGGGAGCACCGTCGCCGCCAGTCGCCGCAGATCGTCCTTGTCGGCATATTGTCGCCTGAGCCGGGCGCTGAAGTCTGCGAGATCGTTGTCAAAATACGGATGGACCACGCGCAGTCGGTGCTCCCTGGCCCAGCACGCATACCAGCGCGACACATGTTCGGATCCATTGGTCGTCAGGCCCAGGTAGTCCACCTGATCGCGGACGGTTTCGCCGTTCATCCACCGCACACTGCTGGCTAACAGGTCCTCGACGGCACGTCGGCTGGTCACGCACCGCCCGGGGTCCTGATAGAGCTGCCGGCGAACACTCTCCGGCGTGAACGCATATGTTACCAGAGGGCCGAGAAAGCGCTCGACCGCCGAGGCGGCCGCAAGATCCAGGAGACGCGCGGCGCCCCGCGCGCGCCTCGGTGAGGCGAGTCGCAGCAGGCCCGGCACGGTTGCACGCAGCGTTCCTCGCACCGGTGCCGGCAGCCACGCCAGCCGCTCTGCGTGGAGGAGCAGGGGGTGGCGGACGACGACCAGCGTGTGCGGGCCGTGGCCAGTCGCCAGCGTGCGAACGCCCGCCCGCACTACGTCCTCTAGCCAGAAGCTGTGCATGCCATAGGTGAAGGGCTCACCATACGCCCAGACCATGCGCCGTAAGTCTCGCGCCACCTCACCAGGGCCCACGATGATCTCGTGGTGAGGGATCTCCAGGCTCCTGGCGATCCTTCCTGCCGTCTCATACTCGTTGTCGGGGCCCCGGTAGTCGAGATAACGCACGGTGAACGTCTCCACCGAAGCGTCGACGAGTTTGCGCAACCCTGCGGCCACCAGTGCTGAGTCGACTCCGCCACCGATGAGGACGCCCACTCTCTCTCCGGGAATCGCACGGCGCGCCAACGCCCCCTCGAACAGGTCGCGCAACCGCCGTGTAACCTCGGGGGCACCCATGCGCCACTTGGGACGCCACGTTGGCCTCCAGTACGGCTCGACCACCGCATTAGCGCCACGATACCGCACGACGTGCCCCGGCGGGACTTTGCTGATCTCCCGGACGACGGTCCATGGGTTAGGAATATAGCCGGCCGTGAGGAAGAAATCCAGGGCCGCGATGTTGATGGTGCGTCCATCCACGCCAAGCAGCGGGCGAATGTCATCGCTCCAGATCACAAACCCATCGCGCTCGGTGTGGAACAACGGGACTTGACCATACCGATCGCGGAATACCAGCAACGTGTCCCGTGTTGTATCCCAGATTACCAGGACACCGGCCCCATCTACGCGCCCGATCCCGGCAACCCCGTCGGCCTCGTACAGCGCCAGAATCATATCCGCCGGACCGGTCCCCGGCGGCGCCGCGACCATCTCGCTCAACTCTGACACGTTGTAGATGGCCCCCTCATACAGGGCAACCATGCCGTCGGGCCGGCGCGCCAAGCTGGCGGGCGTGGCGCCTCCGCTCCCGAGCAGCACGATCACGGTGGGGCGATCTCCGACAACGGCACAACAGCGAACACCTGGCTCTCCCAGCGCCGTTTCCAGCGCTCGACCCAGCCGAGCCGCCAGCGCCGATGCGGCGCCGGATTCACGCGCTAGGATACCAACCATGGTCTATGCTGTGCTGTCCGCGCTGCCCTCACGCGGACTTGCGCACCAGCATATTGCCCATCACGAGCAGGTCGAGCTCACTGGCCCGAAACGTCCGCACAGCATCGGCAGGCGTCGACACGATAGGTTCGCCCCGAAGGTTGAAGCTGGTGTTCATCAACACCGGCACGCCGGTGGCCTGCCCGAAGCGCCGGACCAGCTCGTAGTAGAGCGGATTCCACTCCCGACGGATCGTCTGCAGCCTTCCCGTGCCCATGTGGCTCACCGCAGCGATCTGGTGGCATCGCCCGGGCCACACCGGGCTGACGACCAGCATGAATCGTGGAGGGTACTGTCCGTCGATCTTCTGCAGATCGAAGAACTTCGGAGCCTCGTCCTCGATCACCACGGGCGCGAACGGTCGAAACAGCTCCCGGAACTTGATCTTGGAGTTGACGATCTCCTTCATCTCCGGCCGGCGCGGGTCGGCAAGGATGGACCGGTTGCCCAGTGCCCTGGGGCCCCACTCGAACCGCCCCTGCGCGAGGCCCACCACCCGGCCTGCGACCAGTGCGTCCACCACCCGGTCGGCCAGCGCATCGAGATCGTCGAATTCCTCATACGCGAATCCCGAGCCGTCCAGTGCCGCCCGGGCCTCGTCTTCTCCGAAGCCCTGACCATAGTACGCGTGCTCCATCACAAACTGCCGAGGCCGACCGAGGAGGACGTGCCAGCAGTAGAGCGCCGCGCCCAGCGCACCACCCGCATCACCGGCGTTGGGTTGAATATAGACCCGTTCAAACGGCGTCTCCCGCAGGATCCGGCCATTCGCGACACTATTGAGTGCCACGCCGCCGGCCATGACCAGATCCTTCAACCCGGTGGTGCGGTGGAGATGCCGCACCATGCTCAGCAGGATCTCTTCCGTGAGCCGTTGCACGCTGGCCGCCACGTCGGCGTAGTACTGGTTCTCCCGGGCCTCTCGCTCCCTGCCACCCAGGTCACCATCGGTCCGTACGGTAAAGAACGGACTCTCGGGGCGCCGCGGCGGGCCAAACAATTCCACAAACTTGGCGCTGTAGGTGTCCGTCAGCGAACGATGAAAGCTGAAGTAGTCCATGTTGAGTCGAAAGCTGCCGTCCTCAAACACCCGAATGATCTTCTCCAGCCTGTCCATGTAGCGTGGCTCCCCGTAGGGTGCCATGCCCATGACCTTGTACTCCCCGCTGTTCACCTTGAACCCGAGCCACGCCGTAAAGGCCGAATACAGGAGCCCCAGCGAGTGTGGGAACCGAATCTCGTGCGACAGCAGAATGGCGTTCCGTCTGCCGTCCCCCCAATTGGCGGTCGCGCGGCCCGTCGCAGCGGTGGTCCACTCTCCCACGCCATCGACCGTCAAGACCGCAGCCTCGGCAAAGGGCGAGCAGTACATGGCGCTGGCCGCGTGGCTGACATGGTGGTCCACGAAGAGCACGGCCTCGGGACGCACCTTCAGTCGGTCTATGAGCAGTGACTTGAGCCACAGTTTCTCGTTCAACCAGGCAATCATCGCCTCCCGGAACACCTGCCAGGAGCGCGGAAATGTGCTCAGGTGGCTCAGCAGGATCCGTTCGAACTTCGGCAAGGGCTTCTCATAGAAGACGACGTAGTCGAGGTCGCCGGCCGTGATGCCGGCCTCCCGCAGGCAGTACTGGACCGCGTGCACGGGCAGGCGATGATCGTACTTGATCCGGGTGAACCGCTCCTCCTGAGCTGCGGCCACCAGATGCCCATCGCGCAGGAGCGCCGCAGCCGAGTCGTGGTAGAACGCAGAGATGCCCAGCACATACGTCGCCATGTTCAGCTCACCCTCAGAACTGTCGCCTAGCGCCGACGAGGGCGTCACTGGCCGGCGCCCGCGGTGTCCACGCCGAGTCCGACGCGCGGGGTCGAAGCAAGAGCGGGTCCTTGGCGCGTGCCACAAGGCCCAATGGGAGCCCCAGCACGACATAGACCACGGTCAGCACCAGCCGCGCCTGAAACTCGCCGACCAGGGCGATGACTCCCAACCAGCTCCGCCACCACCGTCTGATCGGGTGCCATCCCTGGACGCCATCCGCCTTCGCTAATGCCACATGCCTGTCCATTGGTCTCCCCGGTCCTTCATGCAGTTGGGACTCTGCATCCGCAGCGAGTTGTTCCTACGCACGCAGGAACTCGTAGACTTCCGATAGGCTCCGCTGCAGAGAAAAAGCCGTCCGGGCTCGCCAGCGGCCGGCCTCGCCGAATTCAGCCCTCCTGGCCGGGGACCGAAGCAGGTCCGTCACCGCCGACGCCAGACGCCCAGGATCCCCTGCAGGCACTAGCAGGCCGGTCTCTCCGTCGGAGACGGCCTCGGGTATACCCCCTACGGCCGAGGCCACCACCGGACGTCCTACAGCCATGGCCTCCAGAACAACCCGCGGCAGCGATTCCCACAAGGACGGAACCACTACCACGTCGCTGGCGCCCAGCAGGCGCGAGACGTCGTCGCGCGTCCCGAGAAAGCGCACGCGTTCCTGCAGCGCTCGCCGATGTGCTTCTGCTTCAATCGCCATGCGCAGGGGCCCGTCCCCGGCCAGCACCAGCACCGCCCCCGGATACTGCCTCACGATCGCGGTCATGGCCTCCAGGAGGACTGCGTGTCCCTTCTCTGCTGTAAATCGCGCTACGCAGGCCACCACCAGGGCGTCGTCAGACAGACCGATCTCACGACGCAGCTCGGTTGTGCCGGTCACTGCAGCCGTCACCCGATCCACATCGATACCAAAGTGTACCGTCCGGGTCCGTTCGGGAGGGTAGGCATAGTGCCCCAGGCATAGTTCCCGAGTAGCGTTCGATGGCACAAGTATCCACCGTGCAATCCTCGCCGGAACTGTCCGCTTGAATCCCCTGCCGTCCCACCACCGTCTATCCGACCGCGGGCTGGCGTCGACCGCCATGGGTTGGTCCGAACCCCCGATGCCATTGAGTGGAGGGACAAAGTGCTCGTGCAGGATCACCCTCGGCACCCTGGTCAGCCACGCGGCCGCAATGCCTGGGACCCCGTGGCCCATCGAGGGGCGGTTCACGTAGAGGACATCGGGCCGAACACGCGCCAGGTAAGCGGCGCACGCGAGGAACCGCCTGCGCCAGGAGACCTGGACCGATAGCGGGAGTCGGTCCACCGGTACGCCCGCGCTCCTCAGGCGTTCGGCCAGGGGCGTCACGGTTGCCCGGTCAGAGAGCACCGCCCGCGCACTCCACTGAGCCTGGCCGGCGTGCGCCGCAATCTGGGCGAGCACGTCCTCTGCGCCTCCGATCCCGCTGCTATCAGTGAAGAACACGATGTGACGGCTCATCCGGTCAACCCACGGGCCCAGTCGCCGCATCCCAGGCAGCGACGTCAGCCGTCCCCTAGAACAGCGTGTAGATGAATGGGCCGAGCCCCGTGGCCGTGCCCAAGGCAATGAGCCCCGCAAACATCAACAGTACGACCAGCATGGGGACCAGCCACCACAACTTGCGCTTCCACAGGAAGTACATCAACTCCACCAGCGTGGCCGCCACTCCCCGAAGCAACACCATTGCCATCCCTCCTGTACCTCACACTTGGCTGCCGGACTCACGGCCGCAGGAACCGCTCCTGCTGGAACCACTGAACGATACGCGCAGCCGCCAGCTCGTGGCCTCGCGCCGTCAGGTGCTCATCCTTGTCCAGGTACACTTGCTCTCCGGTCCGTCTCACGTGTTCACGGAACATGTGGGTCAGGTCGAGATATGAAATTCCTCTGCGCCTCAGGAGTGCCTCCAGTACCCGATTGGGTTTGTTAAGATCCCAGGCAACAGTCTCGGCCTCCGGCCAGCACGCCAGCGTCTCTCGCCATGCTTCGGGCAGCACCTGACGCCGCGACGGGAAGTACACGACTGCAAACGCCGCACCCCGTCGGGCGACTTCAGCCTGCAACCGCCCGATGATGGCGCTGGTCACCTTCCAGGCTTCCACATACTCGGGGGTAGGCTCGCTGGCGAATACAAACAGATCGACGGGCACGCCCTTTGCCGGGTAGCAAAACGGATCCTGTCGTCGCTGCCGGAGCCGCACTGCTCGCACCAGCCTGTAGGTCCTCGACGCGCGTCGCAAAAACTTCTTGACCGGCGACTGGGTTCGGCTGTCCGCCCACACCCCTTCGCCCTCATACGGGAAGTTGTGCAAGACGAGCTGGTCCCCGTCCAGGCGAAAGTATGGCTTCTCTAACTTCAGAAGCCCGTCGAAGTCCGTGCCGTTGTCATCGATATCGTTAAGATAGAACTGCAGCAACACCAGGTCGGGACGGTACTTGTATCCCTCGTGGGCGTAGTAGAGCAACTGCTGGTCGGTGCTCCAGCCCGGGACTCCGGCGGCGATGATCTCCGTCCGTCCGGTACCATTGGCGTCGCTCAGCGCTGCCTCCAGTCGCTCATGCCATACGTCGCTGAGAGGCACTTCGAATCCTGCGGTGACCGAATCGCCCAGAATCAGCACCCGAGCTACGCCCGGCGTCCTCTCCAAGGCATAGTCGCGCTCCCGGAACCCCACTGCGTTGATCTGTACCCGAGTTCCGAAATTGACAAACGCCGTGCGATGCGCGAACTCTGCGCCGGGCAACAGCGACCACCCCGTGATGCGATCCGGGACCTTCATGTAAGGTGGCCTTCTCCGGAGCTGCTCTACCGGCGCGACCCCGGTCGCCAAGAGCCCGACCTCCACCACAAGCAGAGCCAGCACGAGGCCAAATGCCACGAGCAGCAACACACCCCCCACTCGACGGACCACCGGCATCCCTCCCAGCCTGGTCCGCCAACCCGGCTGCGGCTCACCGCGCAACCGGTCCGTCAGCAGGGGAACTCCCCGCGTCTGAACGCCTCCACGATGCCGGCGGCGGTACGCATCGCGAGCGCCATGATCGTCAGCGCGGGGTTGACCCCGCCGCCGGTTACGAACACACTGCCGTCAGCGATGAACAGATTGGGCACATCGTGCGTCCGGCACCACGGGTCTACCACGGAGGTCCTGGCGTCCACGCCCATCCGGCACGTCCCCAGATAGTGCGTGGATCCGCCCGGCGTGTACTCGGCGTCCCAGATCTCCGTCGCCCCGGTGGCCCTGAGGATTTCCTCCAGCACGCGAGACATGGCGGCCAGCATGGCTCGGTCGTTCTCGCGCGGTTCGTTGACGATGTGCGGAACGGGCAGACCGAGGTGATCCCGCACGGTAGGGTCCAGGGCCACATAGTTTCGGGCGTCAGGCAACTGCTCGCCGACCGTGGCCAGACCGATCAGGTGCCCGAAGAGTTCCTGGACCCGTGCCTTGTGGGCGGCTCCCCAGCCCGGCACGGACCGAGCCACCGCCACGGGCCACTGGCGGTTGTTGTCCAGCACGACGGTCCACCCGCGCGCAAACCCGTTCCGGCCATCGGTCTCGTAGAAGTCCTGCATCATCCCGTTGATCACGGGTCCGTGCCAGGCATCAACACGCTGGCCGATGACCCCCCATCGGAAGACCGATAGGTGCTCGGTGAAGTACTTGCCGACCAACCCGCTGGAGTTGGCGAGTCCTTGGGGGAATCGGCTCGACCGGCTCAGCAGGAGTAGGCGCGGGGTCTCCACCGCGTTTGCCGCAAGTACGATGGCCCTGCCAGCGACCTGTCGCTCCTGCCCCTGCCCATCGACGTACACTACACTGCGTGCCCGTCCCATCCGGTCCACAGTCACCTGTACAGCTTGGCATTGCGGCCGGATCTCGACGCGCCCGGTGGCCTCGGCCTTCCGTACGAAAGTCACATCGACGCTCGACTTGGCCATGATCTTACAACCGATCAAGCACGCGCCGGCGTTGGTGCAGGCTGGCCGGCCCTCCCAGGTTCTCGTGGGAATCGCCAGAGGAACCGGCACCATGTGCAGGCCCAAACGTCGAGCAGCTTGCTTGACAAGTCGTCCGGCCTCGTTGAACTCGTGGGGTGGGGTTGGGTAGGGTAGGCTTCTCGGGGGGTCGAAGGGATTGGCCATCGCTCCCCTGGGCCCGGCGACCCCCAGCTCGTATTCCACGGCCGTGTAGTACGGCTCCAGGTCGTCGTAGGTGATGGGCCAGTCATCGGCCACGCCATCACGGGTGCGCGTGGCGAAGTCGCTCTCGTGCAGCCTCAGGGCCACGGCACCGTACGCCAGGGTTGATCCGCCCACGCCCCTCACTCGCACGTATTCGAACCCCATTGCGCCTCCGTTGGTATAACGGTCGCGACGCGGGTCTGGCGACTCGAATGCCCCGGGACTCGTCTCGAAGTCGACCCGATCCCCAGCGTAGTCAGCCGCCGCGTCGAAACGTCTCCCCGCCTCCACCACCAGTACCGACAGCCCCGCTTCCCCCAGTTCCTTGGCTACGACACCTCCGCCGGCGCCGCACCCGACTACGACCACGTCGACCTGCTCAACGTGCCTGCGCATCACGTGAGGGAACGTGCGAAGGAAAGTCTGCCACATTGCGAGGGTACCTGCTCCATCCGGCGTCTAACTGTCAGCCCCTGTGGGGCTCAAGCCGGCACGAGGGTCGCGCGGGCTCTCTCCGCTCATCCCGCCAAAGGGCGGTCCGTCATAACCAAGCCATTCCCACGCCACGCGACTGGAGTAGAACGCGTCCAAGACGTCGCGGACGAGCCACGGAACCAAGCGAACGGCTGCTTCTTCGCCGCGAAGGCCACGCCTGAACCGATCAATCCCGCGCATCAGCCGCCCAGCCACAGACCGGCCACGCGCTCGCCGGGCCTGGCGGACCTGCTGGACGTACTGGAGCAGTTCTTCGAGTTGCTCAGAGGACAGTCCGGCCGCACCCGTCCCATACCGGTACCGGGCCAGTCGGTCCAGCGCCGGCAAGCCCCGCTCATACACATGCTGGCGCACGGCCGAGCGACTCACCCGTCGATCTATCTGTTCCAGTACGGCGGCTTCAAGCGCACCGGGCCCGCCCGCGCTGGTCGGAACGATTACGGCCGCGAACGCCAGCAACACCGCGGCCTGAGCCGCTCCAAACCACCGTAGACCGCTGGCCGGGACTGTAAACACCAGCCCCTTGGCCCACCCCTCATCGCGGCGCCCGCCGCTGCGCCACCGTCCAATCCCCAGCACGGCCGCCATCACCGCACGAGCACCCCTCAGCGCCATGTCGTCTCTCATCGCAGGACTTGACGCTCCACGGGCGCGAACGTCGCGTCCTGCTCAGCGCGCAGGCGGTCGGCCAAGCGTCCATCTGGCAGTTCCACGTCCGCAAGGGCGATGGGCTCGTCGCGTCTTACGGCGCGCACGAGCCGGCACCCTGCCGCCAGTCCCACCGGCAGGAGGCGATCCCGACGGCACGCTTCGGCGTTCTCGATGACGCCGTAGTACGCGAAGCCCCCGATGCCGTCCAGGGTCGTCCCGGCGGCCAAGTCACGCTTGGCGAGCGCAACCACCTCGCAGACCGGACCCTTCAGGGGCGCGATGGTCGCGTCGCCGAACAGCACTGCCCGGGCTACGGTGAACGGGACTTCCAGGTGCGGCAGATGATACGGTGTATAGAACACATACACCGGACCGTCGCCCATCTTGAAGTACCGCATGTACTCCTGCTTGATCGGATCGTCGTTGTAGCCGAGCACGAAAACTCCAGGCCCGGGCTCCGCCCCCAGGACATAATCGACCAACCCGCCCGCCAGCAGCTCGTCGAGGCGAAAGAGCCGCGGCGCCTCCGTCACATGGGCGCACCGCGGACCGTACATGCCCCGCCGGCCTACCCGGAATCCGGTGGCATTGGCCACGACCGCCATCTCCAGCGCCAGCTTCGTACCGTCCGCGAACGCCGTGACCATCTGCGCCCGCTGGCGGTGCGCCTCGGCAAATGCCCGCTGTGTCTCAGGAGTCCGGTGGGGATCGATCATGCCCTTGATGTTACCGGCCAGTACGGGCCGGTAGCCCATGGCCTTCACGTACCGGTAGAGGTTCATGATCACGCCGGGCTGGTCACCATCGGCGTTGGTAATTACCACACCTGTGCGGTCGGCATAAACCTTCAGGATGGGACCGAGGGTGGCATCCAGTTCAGCATTCATCAAGATGACATGCTTGCGCCGTTGAAGGGCACCCACCACCACGCGTGTGGCGAATTCGACCTCCCCTGTCGCCTCAATCAGGGCGTCGATCCCCTTCGCCTCGGCCAGGAGGTGGGGATCGCGGGTGACGGCATACTGGCCGCTGGCGATGGCCCGTTCCAACGCTCCAGGGTCGTCCACATGCTTAATGCGTTCTACGCCGGCTTGCCGGTACGCCCGCTCGGCTTCCGAGACCGTGCGGTTCGCAATAGCCACCAGGCGCAGCCCCGGCACAGCGCTCACGATCTGCAGGGCAATGCCCCGGCCCATGTATCCCGCGCCGACCAGCGCCACACGAATGGGCTGCCCTTCTCGGTATCTCTGCTCCAGTGCCGTATCAACCAGCATGCTCAGCAGCGGCGCCCGTGAGGCCGCCGGCCGTGCCATCCACGCTCCAGCCAATCCCCTCGTAGCGACGAAACTGGCTCTTCTCGAACATCCGCCGCCCGTCAACCACCACCGGACCAGGTGGCGGTAGGTCCGCTACCAGTTGCGGCAGTCGGTTGAACTCCTCCCACGCCGTGAGCACGACAATGGCCTCGCAGTCCTTGATGGCTTCGGCGAGGCTGCTGCCGCGCTTGGCGCCCTGGTCCCGCCACTCCTTCCCGGCTGGCTCGGCTACGGGATCGTAGACCCTCACCACAGCCCCACACTGCTGCAGGAGCCGGATCACCGGAAGAGCCGGAGAGTCGCGCACGTCATCGGTACCGGGTTTGAACGCCAGCCCGAGCACGCTCACCTGCACGCCTCGCAACGAAGGGAAATGCCGGCTCAACATGCGCAAGATCTGCCGCGGACGATCTTCGTTGATCGCCAGCACGGCCTCGAGTAGCCGCGTGTGAACCCCCGCTGCGCGGCCGTGGGCCATGAGCGCCTTGAGGTCCTTGGGAAGACAACTGCCCCCGAATCCACAGCCGGCCTCGAGATACGCGGTGACGGCAGGAACGATCCGCCGTCCGTCGACCTTCGGGCTGAATCGCCGGTCCAGATGCACGGCCCGCATGACGTCCCGCACGTCGATCCCGCCCAGCGCCGCGCACATGTCGGCCACTTCATTCGAAAACGAGATCAAGGTCGCCAGCAAGGCGTTGGACACATACTTGATCATTTCGGCCGTCCGATTAGTCGTTCGGACGACCTGTACCTCACCAAACGACCGGTACACAGCGTCCAGTGTCTCCAGCGTCCTGGCGTCGAGCCCGCCAATCACGATGCGATCGGGCTCCATAAAATCCTGCACCGCATGGCCCTGTCGCAGAAACTCGGGATTCACGCCCACGCCAAAGCCGGCTCCCGCTCGTCTTCCGGAAGCCTTCTCCAGTGCTGGTAGCACAACCCCGTCGGTTGTTCCCGGCACCACCGTACTCTTGACTACCACCACATGATAGGAGCGCGCACCCTTCAAGGCGTCGCCGATCTGCTCCGCAGCCGCTCGGACCTGGGACAGATCGATCCGTTGCCCATCGAACGGTGTCCCCACCGCGATGATGGAGACGTCTGCCGCCTCCACGGCGCGCCGAGGATCGTCCGTCGCCAGGAGGCGCTCTCCCACATGCTTGCACAGCAACCCGTCGAGCCCCGGCTCAAAGAACGGCGCCCGCCCCGCGTTGATCTGCCTCACGCGGTCGGCATCCACGTCGACGCACCACACGGCGTGTCCTTTGTCGGCCAGACACGCCCCTGTCACCAACCCCACGTAGCCCGCGCCGACGATGGCGATCTTCACGGCAGCCGCCCACCTTTCTCAGCGTGCCCACTCATCGACGGGGCCCCCCTGGCCTGTCCCTCACGGCCTGACGGGCTCCGCCGCCCGCTGTTCGCTGAACCAGACCAGCGTTCGCTTCAAGCCTTCGTCTAGCGGTATCGCCGGTTGGTAGTCGAGCTCCCGCCGGGCTTTCTCGATCGAAGGGCATCGCCGGCGGGGGCTGTCCGTAAGATAGCCTGGATCGTCACTGGCCGTGCAGACGACCTTTCCACGGTATCCGTAGAGGTCCCTGGCCAGCGCCACGATGCGCTCACCCAGTTCGCGTACGCTGATCTCCGGCGCGCTCACACCGATGTTGTATGGCTGTGCCGTGCGTCCGCGGACCAGCACCTTGTAGTATCCCACAATCGCATCTGCCACGTAGCAGAACGTGCGCGTGGGGGACCCATCGGAGCGCAGGATGACATTTTCTCTCCTCAGGACGTTGCGGGTCAGATCGGCCACGACCCGGCCGTCAGTCAACTTCATCCCCGGCCCATAGTTATTGAAGGGTCGAACGATCTTGACGGGCAGGCCGTACGCGTTTGCAAACGCCACACACACAGTCTCGCCATACCGCTTTGCCTCGTCGTAACATGCCCGGGGACCCGTGCACGATACGTTCCCGCGGTACTCCTCGGGCGTAGGAATGTGTGCCGGATCCGGGTCACCGTAAACCTCACTACTGGAGAAGAACAGGAACCCCCGGACCGGCACCCCCCTCGCCGTCTGGCCGCGCGCGCGATCCAGCATCCGCCGCAGCCCGTCCACGTTGGCGTCCATGGTCTCGATGGGATATCGGCGATAGTAGACGGGTGACGCGATGGACGCTGCGTGCGCCACGTACTCGAAGTCACCTACCTCAGTGGGCAGCGGAATAGTCACATCGTGACGCACAACCCGTAGGGCGGAGTCACCGACAAGCTCGCCGAGCCAGGCAGGCGTGCCCAGAATGAAGCTGTCGGCGATCGTCACGCGAATCGGCGGCGCAGACTGATTCAGCCGGTTCCAGTGCAACACAGCCTGTACCAGATAGTACCCGAGGAACCCGCCACCACCGCTCACCAGCACACGTGTGCCCGCCATCTCTGCCAGTTCGTCGCTGGCATTCTGGCAGATGTACTCCAAGTCCGCGATCACCACGTCGGCGGCGCCCTTCACGGCGAGGCCTCCACGGGGCGGCGAAACTTTACCAGGAGTGTCCGCAGGGCTTTACGGATCCGCAACACGGCGAACAGTGCCCGGCGCAACGGTGAGATCCGCGTGAAGCCCGCGCGGTTTAGGGCGCTGAGCGCCACGCGAACAGCAGCTCCCCTCACCCCCCTACGCAACCAGACCGGCACCTCGGACGGCTCTAACCGCAAGGGCAGATCGGGCGCCGTCAGGCAGCGTACCAGCAGACGCGCGTAGGCATCACGGCGGTCGACGTGCGTCCACCCCCGCGACTCCCAGACCTTGGAGCTCCCAGCCGCGTGCAGCATTACGGGCGTCGCGCCCTCGTGCACGCAACGGAGCCGGTGCTCATCGAGCACACAAACCCTCCGCAGTTCCTGCCAGATCGGCACGGCCGGCCGCTCGAGCATCAGCACAGCTCCGGCGGAAACCTCGCTCATCAGCAGCGCGTTCAGCGCGTCCTGGTCGCCGTAGTAGATGGGGTTGTCCTCCGGGCTGCCCGCCGCGACTCTCTTGTCCGTGGCGATCCGGCAGCATAGCTCCCACCAGCGCCGCAACAGGTGCGGCCAGTGAGCCGTCGACAGCACCACGAAACCGGCGCCCACGTACGGCTGGCGCCGCAGCCGCCGGGTCAGCCCAAAGATCTCCTGCCATTCCCCAAACCACCGGTCGCCGCTGGGGTCTATGTAGCTGACAATCATGCCGCCAGCCGCACGTTCCAGTATTGGGGCCAGCGAGTCCGTCACGACGATGTCGCTGTCAATAACCGCCACCGTCCCGTCCCCGCCCAAGACATGCGGGTACGCTTTCAGCATCACCGGAGGCGTCGGCCCCGCGGCGCTCGGAAGATCGACCACAGTGCCCCGCGTGCTCAACAGTCGTCGCTGGCGAGGGCTCAGCCCGCGATCCAGCACCGACAGGTTGTTGCCATGGCCTGTCAGCCACAATGAGTTCAACAGAGCCACGGTCCCCAGGAAGTACGAGGCGGTGCTGATCGTGAAGAACCTCACCACGTGGGACCACCCGACCCTTGATCGTCGCACGCCAGCGGCGGTACCCTCACTGCTGGGCCTCTGCGATGCGCGTGGCCAGGCGTCCCGTGACTGCCCGCCACAGCAGCCAGGGGTAGGACGCCGGGTTCGAATGGGCCCGCAATGCCAGCGCCAGATAAGCGATTGCCTCACGCGGGCGCCCCCGCCGCACTGCCTTGAGGCTCTCCCGAATGCCCCGCTCGGAGAACGCCATCATAACTTGGCGACGAAGGCACTCGCACTGCGGAATACGCTCACGATGTTCGTCGAACACAAACCTCGTCGCCAGGTAGTGCTGCTCCAGATCACACGGGCCCCGAAACCTGGTAGTGATCATTCCTGCGTGGATCCGGTACTTCACCAGCGGCTGCCCGATGCACGCCGTGTCGTAGTAGAGCAACATCCGCATCAGCATCTCGCCGTCACACGTGAACGGTATCCCCTCCCGGTACCCGCCCAGGCGCTCGTAGCACACCCGCCGTGCCAGCACCGCTCCGATGAAAACGATGCTTCCCACGTTCACCATGGCCATGGCGTACCTGCGAAACACATCGATGCCTCGGGCGTGGTAGTCGCGGCGCGAGTCCAGCGCCCAGTGCTCAGCCAGCACACGTCCACGGTCGTCGATCTGAAGAATATTGGAATGAACGAACCCCAGGCTCGTGTCACCGTCCAGGAGCCGTACCTTCCGTTGGAGATTCTGCGGCAGCATCACATCATCGTGGGCCCAGATGCACACATATTCGCCCCTGGCCAGGGCCAGGCATCGGTTGAAGTTACCGACGAGTCCTACGTTGGTTGGATTGCGGAAGTACCTGAGGCGGTCATCCTTGAGGCTGGCAGTAATCTCCGGGGTCTCGTCGGTAGAGCAGTTGTCGGACACCACCAGTTCGAAGTCGCCATATGTCTGGGCCAGCACGGACTCCAGCGACTCTCGCAGATATCTGGCCCCGTTGTAGACCGGCACACACACGCTGACCCGTGGAGACCCGACGGGCCTCATCCCGCGAAGTCCTCCCAGCTCCGATCCTTGGCCGACACAATCTCGATCGGGCCTGGCCACGCAATGGCCAGAGCGGGGTCATCGTACCGAATGCCGCGTTCGAACCCGGGCGCGTAAAACTGTGACACTTGGTAAGTAATCTCGGTCTCGTCTTCCAGCGTCAGATATCCATGGGCGAAGCCTTCGGGAACGAAGAGCATCCGATAGGTCGCTTGCGCTAGCTCCACCCCGAACCACCGCCGGTAGGTGGGCGAATCTCGGCGAAGGTCCACAACGACATCGTACGCGCGTCCCGCCGTGCATCTGACGAGCTTCGCCTCCTGGTACGGGGGGGCCTGATAGTGCAGGCCGCGCAGCGTACCCTTCTTGCGGCTGTAGGCCACGTTGGTCTGGACAAACTGGGCCGTCAGTCCACGCTCGGCGAACTCTCGCTGGCACCAGGCCCGCGCGAAGAACCCTCGTTCGTCCCAAGTCCGCTCCAGCTCCACCACGTATGCCCCAGGAAGCGGCGTTTCCTGAAAGATCATGGTGTCAACGCCCTACGCCGGCCGGGGCGACCTGTTCACGACGTTTCTCCCAGATCTTCCACGGCGCCGCCCCTGAGTTCCACAACTCCTCCAGGTAGTTCCGCTCCTTGATAGTGTCCATACACGACCAGAACCCGTAGTGGCGGAACCCCATCAGTTGCCCGTCTCGCGCAAGGCGGACCACCGGTTCCCGCTCCCACACCGAGCTGTCACCGTCGATATATTCGAAGACGCCTGGGTTGAGCACGCAGAATCCACCGTTGATCCACCCCTCGCTGCTCTCGGGTTTCTCGTAGAACTCCGCGACGCGGTCCCCATCGAAGGAGATCCGCCCGAAACGGGCCGGCGTGCGGACGGTCGTCACTGTCGCCAGCTTGCCATGGGACCTGTGGAACCGGAGCAGGCCGGCGATGTCGAGATCGGCCACACCATCGCCGTACGTGAACATGAACGCTTCCTCGTGTTCAAGCCACCTCTGAAGTCGTTTCAACCGTCCACCTGTCTGTGTGTACAGTCCGGTGTCGATCAGGTGGACCTTCCACGGCAGCCGATTGCCATCGTGCACGATCGTCTCGCCCGTGGAGAGATCTATGGAGATATCGTTGTTCATGGCGAAGAAATTGAGGAAGTAGGTCTTGATCACTTCGGCCTTGTAGCCCAACGCGATCAAGAATTCGTTGATCCCATAGGTCGAATAGATGTGCATGATGTGCCACAGGATTGGCCGACCGCCTACCTCTACCATTGGCTTCGGTCGCAGGGCCGTCTCTTCGGAGAGACGTGAGCCAAACCCACCCGCAAGAATCACGGCCTTCATCCTCTCGCCTCCCCTCATGCATTCTCGGCTCCGCGCCACGCGTTCGCTGAAACCGCAAGTACCTTACACACGCGCCCACCGAATCCAGGCCGCCGTGCGTCGCATTCCCTCATTGAAATCCACCCGGGGCTGGTACGCCAGCAACCGGCGGGCCTTGTCGATGCTGAACACCACATTGACCGTATACATCTGCACGTCATCCTCGTCCGGAAGGTAGGGAGCTGGTTCCGCGCGTCCCGCACCATTGCGGCCGGGCGTGGACTGATGGCGCACGAAGGCCCGCAACCGCCGCCGGAGCATGGCGGGCAACATTACCCTCGCGGCCGCACGCCCGTAGCGCTCTGCGCGCGCCAGCGCTGGAATTGACCGCAAGGCTCTCCGGACCCGAGGGTCTGCCACCAGTCGCGCCACCTGCCTCACTGACGACACCGATGCCTGTCTCGTCGCCTTCCGGGCCAGTGCGATCTCTTCGACCGTGCGCTCGGGCAGTGGGAGGTAGCCGTCGCCCAGCGCCCGGGCGTGGGCTTCCATGTACTCTCGCCACGTCACCGGCCGTGCGTCCGAAATGTGGAAGATTTCTCCGGCGGCCTGCTCCCTGTCAGCAGCCAGGAACATGGCGTCGACCAAGTTATCGACGTACAGCGCGTTGCAGATGCCCGTGCCTCCATTGACCAGAACCATGCGCCCCGCTCGGATTTCCTTGACCGGTAACTCCGTCCAACGGGTGCCAAACGGACCGTAGACGATCGTTGGGCGCAGCACGGTGACGCCAACGCCGTATCGCCGCCCATGCTCCAGGATCGCGCGCTCGGCGTCGATCTTCCCATCGCAGTAGGGGTTGCCCGTATACACCAGCGGTGCGTCTTCTGTCGCCGCTCCAGGGCGGGGCGCGTAACCGTGCACCGCGATACTGCTTAGATACACCACGCGACGTATCCCGGCGGCGTGCGCCGCCCGCATGACGTTAACCGTGCCGTCCGTGTTGAGGCGCCGATGTCGCTCCCATGGAACAGCAAAATCCACCGCGCAGTGAAAGACCACTTCACATCCCTTCATGGCCTCCAGGAGTGATTCCGGTTGCTGGATGTCGCCGTGTACGAACCGCACCGGGAACCGCGCGAGGCGCGCCGCCTTGTGCCACGTGCGCACCAGACACGTCACATCGTTGCCGCGAGCGACAGCCACTTCGGTCAGCCGGCCGCCAATGAACCCTGTGGCGCCGGTCACACAGACGCGCCGTCTATCCATCGACCGACACGGTCGCCCGTTCGCTCTCCAGCCAGGGGAATTCCAGGGGCTGACGCGCGCGGTAGCAGGCCTCGATCCACTTCACCGCCCGCAACCCGTCAGCTGCCGAAACCGGAGCTGGACCGCCTGTGGCAACGGCCCGCGCGAAGGCGCGCAACTGGTCGGCGAAGACGTCCTCCCACGACTGCAGCGGCGCCACCGACCGGTCGGGTACCAGCACCATCCGCCCGCGTACGTCACTGGTCGGCCACAGTCGTACCTCACCCCGCCGGTGGTTGAGCCCGTACTCCATGGAGAATCGCTCCCCAATAATGCGTACGCTGTTCCACAACCCACGAAGGCGACTCAACACCGCGTGCCCCGCTATCAGGCCGTCAGCACCACGCAACACCAGGGAGATCTCACACTCGGCCTCCACGCCGCCCCGGGCGTCGTCCCAGTACTCTAGCGCCAGCGGCTCGCCCATCCACCAGCACAACAGGTCGAGCACGTGCGGGCCGGCATCGATCAGCACGCCCCCGCCCGCTTGTTCCCGATCCCAGATGAACCCTGAGGCCACCGGCCAGTCGAACACACTCCCCCACTCCACAGAGATGCGCCGTATCGGCCCCAGCCAGCCTTCCTCGAGCCATTGCTTGATCATTCGTGCGCCGCGGCAGAAACGGTAGACGTGGCCGATCTGGAGCAACACGCCTGTTCGCTCCGCGAGTACCACGATGGCCCGTGCGTCTTCCACAGTTGCCGCCAGCGGCTTCTCCAATAGGACCGGGATGCCGCGTCGGAGACATTCACCGGCCACGGCGCGGTGGTAGCGATTAGGAACGGCGACGATCGCACCATCCAGTCCGTCGGGGAGCTGCCCAACATCCGCGGCGCAGTGGCCGACGCCGAACCGCCGGGCGAGGCCTTGCGCGCGCTCAAGGCTGGTATCGACAAGTGACACAACCTCGATCTGGCGGACCTGCTTCGCCGCCGGAAGGTGACACCACTCCGCAACGGCGCCACAACCAACGACCGCCATGCGCAAGCGCCGAACCCGTCCTCCCATGTCGCCTGGGGCCGGCGGCTGCGTGGCCGGTTCAGTGCTCATCGGTCATGGGTCCGCACTGCGGACCACCTGCCAGACGCCGACGCGTGGCCACCCAGGTATGCAATCAACATGAACACGAACGGATACACCTGCACACGCTGCCTGGCCACGATGCCGAAGTTGGCCATGTTCGCAAAGAAGAACACGAACAAGAGCCCGTAGACCAGCACCATCACCAGATAGCTGTCCCGGCGCACCGCCAGGAGTGCCGCCTTGACACTGCGCCAGCGCAGCAGCACCAGGGCCAGCAGGCCCAGGCCTTCCAGGGCCGTCATCGAGGCGAACACCGTGTGCGCCTCCCAGGGGAAGGGCCGGAAGAGCACCGTGAGGGTGCCCAGGACGAATCCCACCGGGGTCCTCGGGTTGATGCGCGCAAATGCCGAGCCCCCCTGCTCTGTTTGTCCCCCGGCCCACTCGACGAACTCGAGCACACCTTCCGTGGTCAGGCTCTCGAGCCTGATGAATCCAGCTGCCGTGCTGATCAAGCTTAGCGCCACGGGCACCAGCACCGCCAGACCTGCCAGGCGGATCACCGGGCTCAGCACGCCGGCGCGGATCGGCCGAACGAGCATGGATGCGACCAGCGCCACGACGAACACCCCCACGATGTGCGGGCGCACCATGAGCATGCCCGCCACACCCAGCGCCAGCCACCACAAGCCAGGCACGTCGAGCCGCCGGTGGAGCCGTGCCGCGCCGTACGCGCCCATCCCCAGGGCCAGCACCATGAGCGCATCCTTCCCCAGGCTGCTGGTCCACAGCAGCATGGACGGATAGAGCAGAATCAGGGCCATGTAGAGGCGGCGGTTGCCGTCAGGAAACGCGACGGTGAAGGCCTTGTAGAAGCCCAGCATCCCCAGCAGCCCAAACCAGGCCCACAAGATCGTGGCTCCGTAGAGCGTGGGGCCCGTGATGAGATAGACCATCCCGGTCACGAGGCGCACGAAGCCCGTGCTCCAGTAGCGGTCCATGACCGGCCACTCACCGGCCGCCAGGGTCCTCGCGATGTCCTCCCCGAACTTGTCGTAGACAAACGCGTCCGCCAGCAGACCCATGCGGAATCGCGAGTATGCCGCCACCAGCTTGAAGACGAAGCTGAGGATGAGGACGACCAGGAGCAGGGATCCCTCGGGATCGGACCGGGCCGCCGCCCAGAAGATGAGTAGCGACACCACGAGCAGCGTGCTCAGGACCACGGCGGCCCGCACCGTGGCCATGTCCTTGACGGACATCAGCGTGCCGATCCCCCAGGCCAGGGCCAGCGTGAGCCCCAGGACGGCCACGGCCCGCATGCGGTTCGCCTGCACGGGGCCGCTCGCCAGTGTGCTCATGCTGTCACCACCTCCGGCGTGACCAATGTGCAACCTCAGAAGAGTTCCAGGTCTCCCAGCGAGAGGGACCAGCGCCCGAGCCGTTCCGGTGAGATCTCGGCCCCGGCCGGCGTGAGCGGGCGGACGGTGAAGAACGGCCCGATGCGAGGCACGGGCACGAACCCGGCACGCACGAGCCCCCACCAATGGGCTGATCGGCGGGGAGCGTACGCCACCAGGTAGTCCGCGTCCGCAGCGGCCAGCACGCGACGCACCAGGGCGGGAACCTGGCCGGAAGCGCGACGGACCAGTACCTCGCAGAGGCGGACCTCTCGCAGCCCACGGCGGCGGTGGCAACGGAAAATCACTGCGGCCTCGAGCGCGTGATGGCCCCCGAGCCAGCACGCGAAATACGCCAAGGACGGCACGCGCGCATACCGCCAGCGCAGGTAGTCGGCGGACCGGCTCGTGCGAATCCATCCGGCGCGTTGCCGGTCGTCCTGCTCCAGCAACGCGTCCACGTCGCCCCGCAGCCACTCACCGGCAGGCACGGCCGGAGACTGGACGGCGTCCGCCCCAGACTCCAGATGCCCCCTGCCCAGAAGCGCTCGCGCGATCCGCAGGGGACGAACCGGTCTGACCAGCAGAGACGGACGCCCGACCAGCGTCCACCCCAGTTTGAGGTAGCCGCGAAGGCTGATGGGGTTGGGCGTGTTGAAGATCAGATCGACGCCCTCGTCGCGGGCTCGATCCACCGTCTGTCGCGTCAATGACGAGAAGACCCCGAGACGCCGATAGTCGGGATGGGTCGCCGTGTCCACCGCGCGGATCGCCCGGATGGTCCGGTCCGCCGCGCGAAACCTCCACCGCAGGAAGGCCCGCAATCCGCAGACCTCCCCGTTGGCCGCCAGCATCATCAGCGACGGGCCAAAGGGGTTCTCGAAGTGCTTCCAGCGCCAGAACGCCGACGTCCGGTCGAACGCCCGGCCGCTCCCCAGCGCCATCTCCAGCAGGCGCAACACCGCTATCTCGTCATCCGGCCGGTACTCCCGGATGGTCGGCGCCACCGCGGTCACGGCGCCACCAGCTCCTCGTACACGCGCTCGACGGCCTTCACCATCTCGGCCATCCCACCTTGCTCGAGGGCCCGCTGCCGTGCCTGCCTGCCCAACAACTGGCGGCGTGCGTCATCGCCCAACAGGGCCAGGGTCTCTCTGGCGAGCGCGTCGGGATCCCCGGGTTCGACCAGCAGTCCGGTCTCGCCGTGTGTGACGACCCCGGGCACCCCGCCCACGCGGGTGGCTACCACCGCTCGGCCCAGGGTCATGGCCTCCAGCAGCGCGATCGGCAGGCCTTCGTGCGTCGAGGACAGCACGAACACATCGGCAGCCGAGACCAGCGCCGTTGCGTCGGGGCGAAAACCCGCGAAGACGAGCCGCCCGTCCAGTCCGGCGCGGCGCGCGTCGTCGGCCAGCTGCCCGGCCAGCGGGCCGGTCCCGATCACGAGGAAGCGCGCCCGGGGGTCCTGCTCGGTAACCCGCCGGGCGGCGGCCAGCAGGTAGCTGTGTCCTTTCTTCGGCACCAGGTTGGCCACGTTGACGACCAGCCTGGCGTCTTCGGGGAAGCCGAACTCCCGGCAGAGGTCGCCGCGTGAACGCGTGCTGGCACCAATCACGGCGGCATCCACCACATTGGGAATGGTCAC
This sequence comes from Candidatus Fervidifonticultor quintus, assembly GCA_031459535.1. Lineage (GTDB taxonomy): Bacteria > Sysuimicrobiota > Sysuimicrobiia > Sysuimicrobiales > Humicultoraceae > Fervidifonticultor_A > Fervidifonticultor_A quintus. Next base: position 32,786 of record JAVKIJ010000024.1, read on the forward strand.
CAGGCGGGGCCGACCGTTCCGGACGTACGGGCGGACTTGCGCCTCGACCTGCGCCGACACCGCGATCACGACATCGTTCAGGCGGTACGTGGCGGCATTGAACCGTCGCGTCAGGCGCCCGTACCTGGCCGGGGTGTTGTGCTCGGTGTACACGATCCCTCTGACCCGCGCCCGCGTCCTTGCCAGCCTGGCCAGCACTCCTGCCACGGGGAGATGCGCGTGTACCAGCTCGACGGGTTCCCGCATCAGCAGTGCAACCAGGCGCCAGAGCACGCCCGCGTCCCAGGCTCTGGCGTACCCGAGGCAGTGAACGGGAATGCCGGCAGCCTGGAACGCAGGGACCAGCGCGTCCTTCCATGGGAGGAGATACGCGATCCTGTAGTCGAACCGGGTGCGGTCGAGATACGGGATGGCCCGCTCCAGCAGCCGTTCAGCGCCGCCGACTCCAAGGCCCTTGACCAGGATCAGGACGCGGGTGCGCACCGGGCTCATCCTGCTCGGGCGAGCAACTGCTCGTACGCCTCTTGGTAGGATCGTGCGACCATGCCGATCCGGAATCGCCGGTACTGTCGCCGCGCGGCCTGACCCATGGTCAGCCGGCGTGCGGGATCGCGGACCAGCATCGCCGCCGCTCGCACGAGCCCGGCGACATCTCCTGGGGAGACCAGGAGTCCCGTCGTCCCGTCCTCGACGATCTCCGAAAGGCCCCCAACGTCGTAAGCGACCGCCGGTACGCCTGCCAGGCCGGCCTCGATCACGGCAGCCGGCATGCCCTCACTGTGGCTGGGCAGCACGTACACGTCGGCAGCGGCCAGATAGGACCCGAGCCCGAGAGAAGGCTGGACGAGGCTCACCGCGTCCTGCACACCCCGCCGACGTATGGCCGCGTGCAGACCGGCGCGCAGCGGCCCCTCGCCAACGATGGCGCCTCGCACCGGCAGCCCCTGGCCCCGGCAGGCGGCGACCAGCTCCACGAGTCCTTCGGGGTTCTTCTCGGCGGTCAGGCTACCGACCGTCACGAGGAGGCAGTCGGTCTCACCCACGCCGAGCGTCGCGCGCACCAGATCACGATCGCCCGGGCCGGCCTGAAGGCGCGCGGGCTCAACCCCGTTGGGCACCACGGTCACCTTGTGCGGGTCAATCCGGCTGACCTCGACCAGGTCGCGTGCCACGGCCTGGCAGACGGCTATGACCAGGTCGGCCTGATTGAACAACCACCGGTAGACCGCCGCCTTGACCCATCCTTTCCGCCAGAAGGACCCCATCCCGATTGCCCGGTAGACCAGCGGCCAGCGCCCGCGGCCCAATTGCCGGGCCGCCACGAGGTGCTTGAGGGTCCCCGCGCCGTTGGCCTGGACGACCTGACGCCCTCCGGCGCCGATCGCCTCGCGGAGCCTCCAGACGACCCGCGCGTCCAGTCCCGGCATCCTGGGTCTCGCCGAAGCCACGTGCAGCGGCACTCCGGCCTGCGCGGCCGCCGCCGCGTACGCAGCGTCGACGTCCGCCATGCTCAGCACGGACGCGCGCCACCCGCGCTGGATCAGAGCCCGAGAGAGATCGAGGGCGAAGACCTCCGCGCCGCGCAGTTGCCCCTGCTGGATCACTTGCAGGACGTGGGTCACTACAGCTTCACGATCTTGGCCGACCCGCCGGTGATGCCTCGTGTGGCGTTCCGCGTATCGACCACCAGCCTGGCGTGGCGCGCCAGCCAGCGGTAGTCAAAGCACGAGTGATCGGCCACGATCAACGCGCAGTCCACCTGGCGCAGCGTCGCCGGGGTCAGCGGACGGCTGGTGTAGGTCTGCCCGCCCACCGTGAGCCGTGGGACGTAGGGATCGTGGTATGAAACCCGGGCCCCGTGCTGGGCCAGGAGCTCGATGATCTTGAGCGCCGGCGAGCCCCGATAGTCATCGATATCCCGCTTGAACGTGACACCCAGCACGAGGACCCGCGGCCCGGGGCGATGCGCTCGCTGGCCGTTTGTCGCCAGCAGCGTCTTCGTCACCACGTAGTACGGCATCTCTTCGTTGACGCGGGCGGCCAGCTCGATGAAGTCCATGTGGAAGTCGTACTCCCGGGCCTTCCAGGCTAGGTAGTAGGGGTCGACCGGAATGCAGTGGCCGCCGACGCCAGGGCCGGGGTGGAACGGCATGAAGCCGTAGGGCTTCGTGGCCGCCGCGTCCACGATCTCCCAGATGTCGAGCCCCATGCGGTCGCAGAGCATCGCGAGTTGGTTCACCAGGGCAATGTTCACGTTGCGGAAGACGTTCTCGAGCAGCTTGGCCATCTCGGCGGCCGCAGGCGATGACACGGCGACGACAGACGGCCCCAGTGCCTCCATCACCAGGCCGGCCCGCCGCGTACTCTCCGCATCCACACCGCCCACGATCACCGGCGTGTTTTCCACCGTGTAGTCGCGCCGGCCGGGATCGATGCGCTCGGGCGCAAACGCCAGGAAGAAGTCGCGGCCGGCTGCGAACCCACCGGACTCGAGGATGGGGAGCACGAGCTCCTCGGTGGTCCCCGGATAGCTCGTACTGCGCAGGATGATCAATTGACCGGGGCGCAACTGCTGCGCGATGCCTCGCGCCGCCGCCGCGATACTGGACGTATCGGGCTGCTTGTTCCGGGTGCAGGGCGTTGGGACACAGATGAACACCACGTCGGCCCGCGACAGCCCGGCATAGGACGCGTCAGTTTTCAGATGCCCCGACACCACCACACCGGCGAGTTCGGCAGCCGGCACGTCGTCAATGGGCGACTCGTGGCGCGCGAGCATCTCGACGCGGGACGTATCGATGTCAACTCCCAGCACCCGGAATCCCGCGCGGGCGTAGGCGACGGCCAGTGGCAACCCCACGTAGCCCAAACCGATGACGGCGATCCGCGCCTGGCGGCTCCGCACGAGCTCGTCGAACTGGGCCCGGGTCGGCACCGCGGGCGACTCGATCAGGATTGTCGGATGTCCGGACATAGCTCCGCCGCTCCCGATGCGCATCCCTCTCGGCGGGGACGATCGGGCAATCTGGTGACCCTGCTGTCTCGACCAACGGCGCGACCCCATGAGAAGGGTCGGCCTAGGCGCCTACGCCACGCTCTCGACGTCTGTGGCGTCCATCTCCACCGGCGTGGGGTGGCCCAACAACTCCAACAGCACCCGCACCCGGTGGCCCCGCGCCGCCGGCCGCTCGAGGATGCCCACCAGCCCCTCGAACGGCCCTCGAGCGACGCGGACCCTCTCGCCGGGCCGGAACTCCGGTGCCCAGCGCACGATCTCACCCTCACCGCACCGGTCCCGGAGCAGGCGCATGGCCTCCGGCGGGACCGGGATGGGCATGTCGTCAGTTCCGAGGATGCGTCTCACGCCCGGAGCCCACTTGACCGCGTGCCAGGACTCCGGCTCCAGGGTCATGTGGACGAACACATATGAGGGGAAGAGCGGTTCGACGACGACGACGCGGCGCGGACCCCGCCGGCGCAGCGCCTCCACCTTCGGCAGGAAGATGGGCAGGCCGGCCCTGGTACGGATCCAGCAGAGGACCCGCTCCTCACGCCTCGGTTTCGTCTGGACCGCATACCATGCCGGTTCCAGGCCCGATGCGGCCGCCGGATGCCGCGCCGCCGCGTCGATCATCACGAGCTGCGTCCCCTCCCCTCCCTACAGCACTCCCGCCAGCGGCGCATGCTCCCGGGTCGGCACCCGGTTCAGGACCGTCCCCAGCACATGGGCACCGATCCGGCTCAGCAGGCGACCCGTCTCCTGCTGATCGCGCCGCCCCGAGCGGTGAGGCGATACCACGACCAGCACACCGTCCACGCACTTGCTCAGGTGCAGCGCATCAGGATGCCGGAGCACCGGCGGGGCATCAACGACGATGAGTTCGAAGCGCCCCCGCAGGGCGGCAAACGCCTGGTTCAGTCGCTGGGGCGCCAGCAGGAACTGGATCGGCATCTGTACCTTGCCTGCCGGGATGAGAGTCAGTCCTGGGGTGCCGGTCTCCCGCAGCGCGTGGCTCCAGTCGGCCTGACCGGCCAGCACATCGGCGAGCCCCGGGCTGGCCGGCACTTTGAACGCCTTGTGGAGCTCAGGCTGCCGCAGGTTGCCGTCGACGA
>JAVKIJ010000025.1:0-36701 GCA_031459535.1 Candidatus Fervidifonticultor quintus
TCATGCGGACGAGGCTTACATGAAGCCGTACGGGATCCCGACCACGCAGTTCGCCGAGTACCGGGACAGCGTGCACGGCGAGGCGCTGCTCGAGCGAGGGAACCGGCAGGCACCGGCCTGCAACGATTGCCATGGTAATCACGGCGCGGTGCCGCCGGGCGTCGCCTCGGTGGCCAATGTCTGTGCCCAGTGCCACGCGTCTCAGCGCGACCTGTTCCTCCGCAGTCCCCATAAGGCGGCGTACGAGGCCGCCGGGTTCGGTCAGTGCACCGTCTGCCACGGAAACCACAAGATCGTCCGGCCCAGCGACGAGATGGTGGGCGACGCTACACCGGCTATCTGCGCCCAATGTCACACTGCCGGTAGCCCGGGCGGCATAGCCGCGGCAACCATGCGCAGGACGCTGGAGGACCTCAAGAGCAGTATCGCCGTTGCTGCTGGCGTCGTGGGCCGCGCGGAGCACCTGGGCGTCGACATGACAGACGCCAAGCTCCCGCTCGCCGATGCGCAGACCCAATTGACGCTGGCTCGCAACTTGGTGCACAGCCTGTCGCTGCGAGAGATGCAGACCGCTGTGGCCTCGGGCGCCGGGCTCGCGCGGCGGGCCGAGGACCTGGGGCGGGCCGGCCTGGCAGAGATTGGGTTCCGGCGCAGGGGGCTCGTGGCGGCACTCGCCGTCATTGCCGTCCTGCTGGCGGGTCTGTGGCTGCGGATTCGGTCGCTACCCCGCCCGGTCGGTCGGTAGACCCCTGCCCCCTACCTCAACGCGTCCAGGGTGGTGTTGACGACCTGGCGGACGAAGCGCGGGTTGTGCACGCCCCAGCTCCCGTCTCCCTCGAGCAGCCAGAAGTTCCAGCCAGCTTTGATGATGGGGTCGCTGGTGGCGAACGAGGGCCGACCCTGGGCATCCCGCAGTTCGCCAATCTGGGTGGAGATCCGGCGGCCGGTGCTCAGGTGGAGCGTGACGCCCTGCTGGCCGGCGATTTCCGCGAGTTCCACCTTGGTGATGGTGGCCGGGTCAACGGTTACGGTGTCCACGTACGCGTAGACCGTCGGGTTCCAGACGCGGACCGAGTGAATGCGGGACCGGTTGGCCATGATCCTCGCCGCGATGGCTGCCTCGAGCTCGTGAATCAGGGTTCGCGCGCCGTTCTGCACCCGCGAGGCGGTCATGTCTGGTCCGTGACACCGGCTGCAGACGTTGGGATCGGCCTTGAAGGTGTGGGGCTCCTTGCTCATGCGCACGTGGCACGTGACGCATGAGTCGCCGATGAATGTGGCGTGCGGCGAAATGAAGTTGCTCCCGTAGTCCACGTAGAAGACGTTCTTGCCCATGAGGACGTCGGCCTGCGAAGCGGTGTGCGGAGCCGTGTAGCGGCCGGCATCGGGCGCGTTCCAGGCAATGGCGCCGTTGCGGGAGTTGTGGCAGGTCATACACTGCGCGCCGAGCCCGACCCCGATGGCGCGGAAGCCCGCCGGCAGTAGCGGCGTCTGACCTACTTGCCGGAGCTTGAAGTCCGGCTGGTGACACGTGGTGCAGGTCACCGGTTGCACCGCCCTGCGGTTCAACCCCAGGCTGACCAGGAAGGGCACGTCGGCGGCAGAGCCATCGGGCTTGGTGATCAACCCAGGGTTCCCCCGTTGGAGCTGGGGGAGCCAGGCCAGGTAACCTTGCTCAGCGTGACAGCGGCCGCAGTGGGCCGCCACGACACCCCGCCGGCCATCAGCTGTGGCCTCCAGCGAGGGGCGCAGGCGGTTGGCATGCTTGGATCTGGCCCACTGGGCGCGCTGATCGGCCTGTGCGCGGGCCGCGACGACGCCAGCGCCGAGGAGGAGGACCAAGGAGAACACTACGGTCCAGAGTGCAGTGACCCCGCGTTCCCGTGTCACCGACACCAGCCCCCCTTTCGGCACCCATCGAGCATTGAACCCCTGGGTTCGCCGCTCCCTCCGCGCGTCCCTCCTGCTACTCGTCCCGCATGCCCTACCTGTCGAGCACGTAGATCCCGGTCACAGGCCCTGCGGCCGGGGCTACTTCGGGGGCTTGGACTTGGAGTCGCCCGGCAGGGTGCCGGCTCTCAGCTCGTCGCCGTTCTTGACGCCGTCCTTGTCAGAGTCGAGGCCCTCGATGGCTTTGAACGCCGCGGTGTTGTAGGTGCCCTTGGCGGCCTTCTGGAGATCGACCGCATAGGGGTTGAGGTTGGTCTTGGTGCCCGGCATGGCGGTGTGGCAGACCAGGCAGGGCAGCGCCTTGGCCAGATCCGTGCCATCCTTGGGGGTATAGAGCGTCCGAAGCGTGGCTGACATGTCCGGCTTGGCCGCGGCCCACGTGGCGAGGCCCACAACCACGAGCAATGCTGTTCCAATCCAGATCACGACACGTCTGCGGAGCACGGCATTCCCTCCTCGCGTCCACTGTTGCGTGCAGTGTAGCCCGTACCTCGGCGCCCTGGCAATACTGTCTCGCCCCGATCTCGGACCGCGGGGTAGCGGTGCCCGGACTGCGCTATCCGACCGGGCGGAGGCGAGCCGGCCCGGTTACCCCGGCGCGTACAGCGAACATCCGAAGCCCAGGAATCGAGCGGGCACCTGATACGCCCGGCACCCGGGAACCAGGATAATCCAGGAAGAGAGGAAGCCAGGCTCCAGGAGTGCCGACTACGGAATCAGGCGGGGATGTCGAGGGAATGACGCCACGCGCATGACAGCCCGGCGGCGGTGAGGCTGGTCGCGCTTCGATGAAACTGGCAGTCTCCGGCAAGGGTGGGGTGGGCAAGACCACGATCGCGGCCCTGACGGCCGACGAGCTGGTCCGCCGGGGCTACCGCGTCACCGCCATTGATGCCGACCCCAATCCCACGCTGGCCCCAGTCCTGGGATTTCCCCCTGTGCCCGTCACCCCGCTGCTCGAGATGAAGGAAGAGATCGAACAACGCGTCGGCGGCAGCGACGGATTCGTCCGGCTCAACCCGCGCATTGACGATCTGGTGGAACGTGTCACGCTGGAACACCGCGGCATCCAGTTGATCGTTGCCGGCGCCATCACCCGCGGTGGCGCCGGTTGCGCGTGTCCCCAGAGCGTGCTGTTGCGCCGGCTGTTGGAGCACTTGGTCCTGGAGCGAGAAGAGGCGGTCATCATCGACCTCGAGGCCGGGCTGGAGCATCTGGGCCGGCGCAGCGCCCATGCGGCCGACGCGCTGCTCGTGGTCGTCGATCCCAGCCGCGGCAGCCTGGACACTGCGGGCCGCATCCGGCGCCTGGCGGGGGAGATCGGCATCGCGCAGGTCCTGGCGGTCGCAAACCGGATCCGCAGTCCCGCGGACCTGGCCTATATCACCGAGCACCTGCACGGCATACCTATCGCCGGCCAGATTCCCTACAGCGAGACGTTGTGTGAAGCCGAGCGTGCGGGCACCCTCGTGGTGGACGAGACCGTGGAGGCCGCGGCTAGGCGCCTTGTTGACGCGCTGGAGACCAGATGTGGGGGGAGGATTAGCCAATGAGTGACGCCACACGACCCGAGGCCCGGACCGATCCCGCCAGCGTGCAGATGCGGGAACGTGCCAGGGCTGAGGGGATCACGACCATTTGGGACCGATACGCCGCGCTGGGATCTCAGTGCCGGGTTGGCGAGCTGGGGATCTGCTGCACGATCTGTCATCTGGGTCCCTGCAACCTGGGTCTACCCGGCAGTAAGCGGTCGCAGGTCGGCATCTGTGGCGCCACCATCGACACCGTGGCCGCGCGTCGCCTGGCTCGGGATATGGCCGCCGGATCGGCGGCGCACTCTGATCACGGCCGCTCTGTAGCCCACCTCTTGCTTGCGGCCGCTCGGGGGCAGGCACCGGGTTACGGTATCAAGGACGAACGCAAGCTGCGGGCGCTCGCCGTCGAACTGGGCGTTCCGCTGGACGGCCGTGGGCCCGCCGAGGTCGCCCAAGATGTGGCCCGCGTGTGCCTGGAGCAGTTCGGCCAGCAGGAGGGCGAGGTGGTCTTCGCGCGGCGCGCTCCTGCGCGACAGCAGGAGAACTGGCGTCGCCTGGGGGTCATGCCTCGGGGCATTGACCGCGAGATCGTGGACGTCATGCACCGCACCAACATGGGTGTGGACAACGACTACCGGAGCGTCATCCTGGCCGGGATTCGCAGCGCATTGGCCGACGGCTGGGGCGGGTCCATGATCGCTACCGACCTGCAGGACGTGTTGTTCGGCACCCCCAAGCCCATCCGTGCCCGGATGAACCTGGGCGTGCTGCAGGCCGATCAGGTCAACATCCTGGTGCATGGACACGAGCCCATGCTGGCCGAGGCCATCGTGGATGCGGCCGGCGACCCGGCACTGCTGGCGCGGGCCGGGGAGCTGGGGGCGACCGGCATCAACGTGGCTGGCATCTGCTGCACGGCCAACGAGGTGCTGATGCGCCGGGGCGTGCCCATCGCCGGGAACTTCCTGCAGCAGGAACTGGCCATGATCACCGGGGCCGTGGACGCGTTCCTGGTGGACGTCCAGTGCATCATGCCCGGCTTGGTGGAGGTGGCCTCGTGCTTCCATACCGAGATCATCGCCACCTCCCGTCAGGCCCGTATTCCCGGCACCATCCACGTTGAGTTCACCGAGGAGCGTGCCCCGCAGGCGGCGCGCGAGATCGTGGGCCGCGCCGTGGAGAACTTCGCGCGGAGGGACCGGAGCCGGGTGGTCATCCCTGACCACAAGATGGATGTCGTGGCCGGGTTCTCCACCGAGTCCATCACTCCCATTCTGGGCGGCACCTACCGGGGCGGATGGCGGCCGCTGAACGACGGTATCATGGCCGGCCGGCTGCGGGGCGTCGTCGGCGTTGTGGGCTGCGACACTCCCAAGGCGGTGCAGGACCAGGGGCACCTGGACTTGGTCCACGAACTGCTGCGCCACGACGTGCTGGTGGTGCAGACCGGTTGCTCCGCCATCGCGTGCGGCAAGGCCGGCCTGCTGCAGCCCGAGGCGGCGTTCCAGTACGCGGGGAGGGGCCTGCAGGAGATCTGCGAGGCCGTGGGGATACCACCGGTCCTGCACACCGGGTCGTGCGTGGACAACAGCCGGATTCTCACCGCGTGCACGGAGATGGTCAGGGAGGGCGGCATCGGTCGCTCGTTCGACGAGCTCCCGGTCGCCGCCGCGGCACCGGGATGGTGGTCGGAGAAGGCGATCGCCATCGGCTTCTACGCTGTCTCCTCGGGCATCCTCACCGTGCTGGGCTCGCCCTTCAATATCCTGGGCAGCGAGGCGGTCACGCGGTTCGTGACCGAGGAGATCGAGGCGTTGACCGGCGGCCGGTTCGTCTTCGAGTCCGACCCGGCCAAGGCGGCCCAGATCATCGTCGCCCATCTGGACCGGAAGCGAGAGGCCCTCAAGCTGCGACCGATGATGTACGAGGTGGCGCCGGCCAGGGTGCTGGTGGCAGTGGGGGCCTCAGGAGCACCGGCCACGTAGGCAGGAGGCATACGCATGTCACGCATCATCGCCACGGCTGCTATCAGGGGAGCGCACAAGTACGTCGACGAGGCCGAGGCCAAGCTGGCGCAGGCGTTAGAGGCTCATGGGGGTAGCTTCAAGCTCGAGTTCCCCAACACCGCCTTCTACCTGCCGCTGATCCTGGCCCTCACCGGCATCAAGGTGAAGACCCTGGAGGACGCCCGGGAGCCGTTGCGCATTGCCCGCAGCCTCCTGCCCCCCATTCCCACCGATCGGCTGTGGTTACCCTATCTGGGCGACGCCCTCGACGCCGGTGTGGCCACCCTGATCGCCGAGGAGATCATCGAGGCGATCAAGTACGCCACCGAGGGCCCGCCCGGCGGCATCTGGCTGGGATTCACCGATGACGCCATCCTGCGCACCCAGGGTGTCAAGCTCGTGGACGGCCGCATGCCGGGGTTCGCCGCCTGCGTGGGCGCCATGCCTACCGTCGAGGCGGCCGTGCGGCTGGCGCGCGAGCTGCAGGAGCGGAACATCCTGGTGTTCCTTTCCAGCCACACCAATGGGGCCAGCATGGCCGAGCAACTGGCTGAGGCGGGCGTCGAGATGAGCTGGGACACCTACCTGGTGCCCTACGGGCCCGAGACCAGCGCCACGGTCCATGCGCTGAACTTCGCGGCCCGGTCGGCCATGACGTTCGGCGGGATCAGCCCCGGCGACCTGCAAAAGGCCCGGGAGATCCTCCTGTACAACAAGGCACGGGTGCACGCCTTCGTGCTGGCCCTGGGTGAGGTAGACGACGCGAAGTATGCCACGGCCGCCGGCGCCATCAACTTCGGCTTTCCGGTCATCGCCGACACCGACATCCCCCAGATCCTGCCCACGGGCATCTGCACCTACGAACACGTCGTCAGCCGGGTTCCGCACGACCAGATGGTGCCCAAGGCCATCGAGGTGCGCGGGCTGAAGCTCAAGATCACCAAGATCCCGATTCCGGTGTCCTACAGCGCCGCGTTCGAGGGCGAACGCGTGCGCAAGGAACAACTGCACGTCGAGTTCGGCCGCCAGCTCGCGCCGGCCTTTGAGTACCTGCGAGGCCGCGAGATGCACGAGGTCGAAGACGGCAAGATCGAGGTCATCGGTCCGGACATCGACACCGTCGAGGTGGGCGGAGCCATGCCGCTGGGGATCCTCATCGAGGTGGCTGGCCGCAAGCTCCAGAAGGACTTCGAGCCCATCCTGGAACGACAGATCCACCGGTTCGTCAACGGCGCCATGGGCGTGATGCACATCGGCCAGCGGGACATCCCGTGGATCCGGATCAGCCAGGACGCCTTCCGGGCCGGGTTCCGGCTGCGACACTTCGGCGACATCCTCCACGCCAAGTACCATGAAGAGTATCCGGCCTTGGTGGACAAGGTGCAGGTGACCGTATACTCCGATGCGGACCAGATCAACCGCATCCTGGAGGAAGCCCGCAAGGTGTGGGACGAACGGGACGCGCGGGTGGCCGGGATGACCGACGAGACCGTGGACGTCTTCTACTCGTGCACGTTGTGCCAGTCGTACGCGCCTAACCACGTCTGCATCATCACCCCCGAGCGCCTGGGGCTGTGCGGGGCCTACAACTGGCTGGACGGCAAGGCCAGCTATGAGATCAACCCCGCCGGGCCCAACCAGCCGGTCGAGAAGGGCCGGTGCCTGGACGCCGCCCTCGGTGTCTACGAGGGCATCAACGAGTTCGTCTACGCCAAGTCCAACAAGACCGTGGAGCAGGTCAGCCTGTACTCCATGATCCAGGTCCCCATGACCTCGTGCGGGTGTTTCGAGTGCATCCTCGCCCTGGTTCCTGAGGTCAACGGTGTGATGGTGGTCAACCGGGAGTACACGGGGATGACGCCCGTGGGCATGACGTTCTCCACGCTGGCCGGCATGGTGGGCGGCGGGATCCAGACCCCCGGGTTCCTGGGTGTGGGACGCCTGTACCTCACCAGTCGCAAGTTCATCCCGGCCGACGGCGGCCTCCACCGGCTGACCTGGATGCCCAAGGAATTGAAGGACGCCCTGCGCGACCGCCTGGTGGCCCGTGCCCGGGAGCTGGGCGACGAGACGTTCGTGGACAAGATCGCCGACGAGACCGTGGCGACCACCGCCGAGGAACTGCTGGCGTATCTGGAGCGCGTCGGCCATCCGGCCCTGAGCATGCCGCCGCTCCTGTAGGAGAGACGATCATGCCGCTCACCGCGCTGGACATCTACAAGCTCTTGCCCAAGACAAACTGCGGGGAGTGCGGGTTTCCCACCTGCCTGGCCTTCGCCATGCAGCTGGCGACCAAGAAGGCCAGCATCGAGGCCTGCCCCTACGCCAGTGACGACTGCAAGGCCACCCTGGCCGGGGCCGCGGCACCGCCCATCCGCCTGGTCACCATCGGGACCGAGGACCAGTGCATCGTGATGGGCAAGGAGACCGTGCTCTTCCGGCACGAGGAGACGTTCTATCACCCCACGGCTATTGCCGTCCGCATTCCGACCGACCGGTCGCCCGCGGACCTGCAGGCGGCGCTGGAGCGTGTGCGCGCGCTCCGATTCGAGCGCGTGGGGCAGCCGCTGCGCGTGGAGATGGTGGCCCTCGACGACGCCACCGGCGAGGGGGACCGGTTTGCCGCCGCCGCGCACGCGGCGGTGGAGGCGGGCCTGGCCGTGGTACTGATGAGCACCAGGCCCGAGGTGCTCGCCGCGGGGGCCTCGGCGATCGCCAAGGCCCGGCCCCTGTTGTATGCCGCGTCGCCGGACACCTGGGAGGCCGTGGTGCCGGTGGCCAAGACTCACCGGTTGCCGCTGGCAGTGCGGGCCGGCAGCCTGGACGAACTGGCCCATCTGACCACGCGCATCGCATCGGCCGGCGTGGCAGACCTCGTACTCGACAGCGGGGCGCGCGGGCAGGCCCGGGCGCTGCAGGATCTCACCCAGATCCGGAGGCTGGCCCTGCGCAAGATGTTCCGCCCGCTGGGTTATCCGGCCATGGCGTTCGTGGTCGCCGACGACCCGCTCGGTCAGGTGATGGAGGGCACGGCGTACATCTGCAAGTATGCGGCCCTCCTGGTCACCGGCGAGCTGGAGCCGTGGCAGGCGCTGGCGCTGCTCACGGCACGCCAGAACATCTACACCGATCCGCAGAAGCCCATCCAGGTCGAGCCCGGCATTCACACCGTCGGCACGCCGGACGAGTTCTCGCCGGTGCTGGTCACCACCAACTTCTCGCTGACGTACTTCACCGTAGAGGCCGACACCGAGGCCAGTCGGACGCCGGCCTGGGTCGTGGTGGTCAACACCGAGGGCCAGTCGGTCATGACTGCGTGGGCGGCAGACAAGTTCAATGCCGAGACCATCGCCAAGGCCATCGCGGACTCGAGCATTACCACCAAAGTCAAGCACCGGCGGGCGATCATCCCCGGCGGCATCGCCGCCCTCAGCGGCAAGCTGGAAGAGCTGACTGGCTGGCAGATCATGGTGGGCCCGCGGGAATCGGCGGGAATTCCCGCCTTCATGCGCACGCAGTGGAAGCAGGTGGCCGCCGCCATCGCCTGAGGACGTGAAGCGTGGCAGGGACGCCGAGAGTCACGTTTCAACCGGACGGACGCACCGTCGCCGTCGAGGGAGGCCAGACGCTCCTGGACGCGGCGCTGGCAGCCGGTATCCTCCTCAACAGCACGTGCGGAGGCCGCGGGATCTGCCAGCGCTGCCGGGTTCGCGTCAGCGACGGCGGCGTGGACGTGGACGAGTCCGGACGGCTGCCCGGCAGCCCGGAGGTCCTGGCGTGCCTGACCCGCGTCACCGGGGATGTCGTGGTCGAGGTGCCGCTCACCTCCCGCACCGAGGGCGAGCAGATCCTGCTGGGAACCGAGCGGTGGACCGGACCGTTCCTGGCCATCCCCGAGGAGGCCGGAGCGGGCCTCCCCCGTGCGGCCGAGTTCTTCGTCCCCAGCCCGCTGGCGTTCGCGCTGGCGATGGACCTGCCGCCCCCGACCCTCCACGACTGCATCAGCGACCTGCAGCGCCTAACTCGGGAGCTGCGGCGCCGCCGCAACATCCGCGAGGTGCACGTGCCTCTGGAGGTCCTGCGGTCCATGCCGGCCGTCATGCGGCGGGATGACTGGAATGTCACCGCCGTCCTGACGCGGACCAACGGCGGATACGAGGTGGCGGATCTGTTGCCGGGCCTCCACCCCACGAAGGTCTGCGGCGTGGCCGTCGACGTGGGCACCACCACCGTCGTCGTCCACCTGGTCGATCTCGAGAGCGGGACCACCCTGGGGGCGGCGGCCGCCCTCAATCGCCAGGTGGCCCACGGGGACGACGTGATCTCGCGAATCATTCACGCGGGTGAGCCCGGAGGTCTCGAGCGGCTGCGGGCCGCGGCGCTGGACACCATCAACGTGCTGATCGGTGGGCTGGCCCACGCCCATCAGGTGGGTCGCCATGAGATCGTGGGTGCCGTCTGCGCGGGCAACACGACCATGGTGCACCTGCTGCTGGGCCTGCCCCCAGACGAGATCCGGCGGGAGCCCTACATCCCCGGCGCGACGACCCCACCCAGCTATCGGGCCAGAGAGGTGGGGCTGCGCATCCACCCGCGGGCGCTGGTGGCCATCGTCCCGGGCGTCAGCAGCTATGTGGGCGGTGACATCACCGCGGACGTGCTGGCATCGGGCATGGACGGTTCCGATGAGCTGGCCATGCTCATTGACGTGGGGACCAACGGGGAGACCGTGATCGGCAACCGAGACTTCCTCGTGTGCTGCGCGTGCTCGGCGGGCCCGGCGTTCGAGGGCGGTGGTATCACGTGGGGCATGCGGGCGGCGGCGGGTGCGGTCCAGCGCATCGAGATCGCCTCTGACGGTGCCCTGCGTTGGACCACGATTGGCGGGGTCCCTCCGCGCGGCATCTGCGGCTCGGGCCTGGTGGACCTGCTTGCCGAGCTGCTCCGCGCGGGGTGGATGGACCGGGCCGGTCGGTTGCGGCCCGATGCGCCCATCGTCCGGGAAGGACCCGACGGCCTGGAAGCGGTGGTGGTCCCCGCCGCCCAGACCGCCACCGGCCTCGACCTGGTGGTGACCGCGGCCGACATCGAGAACCTGTTGCGCGCCAAGGCCGCGGTCTACGCCGGTGCGTCCCTGTTGTCCCGGCGCGTGGGGATCGACATGGCCGACCTCAAGCGCATCTACGTGGCCGGCGGCTTCGGCACCTACCTGGACATCCGGAAGGCCATCCTGATCGGCCTGCTGCCGGACGTGCCGCCCGAGCGCGTCACGTTCATCGGCAATGGGTCGGTGATCGGCGCCAAGATGGCGCTGTTGTCCTATGAGGTCTGGAGGCGGGCGGCGGAGGTGGCTCAGAAGATGACCTACCGCGAGCTCAGCTCGGATGCAGCGTTCATGGAAGAGTACGTCTCGGCCGCGTTCCTGCCCCACACAGACTGTGCCCGGTTCCCTCGAGTCTGCGCCGAGCTGGGCATGCCGTCGTGAGGAGGGAGTGAGCTGATGCCGCTGGTAATTGCCGTCGCGGGGAAAGGGGGCACCGGCAAGACGACCTTGGCAGGATTGCTGGTGCGGGCCCTGCGGCGCGCGGGCCGCACGCCCATCCTCGCCGTGGACGCCGACCCCAACACCAACCTGGACGTGGCGGTGGGGCTGCGGCCCGACCGGACAATCTCCGATGTCCTCGACGCCACCAAGGGCATGCGCGACGTGCCGGCCAACATGTCCCGGATCGACTACCTGGGCTACCAGCTCGAGGACTGCCTGGCCGAGGGCCGCGGCGTGGACCTGATCGTGATGGGCCGGCCGGAGGGTGCGGGTTGCTACTGCGCCGCCAACCACCTCCTTCGCGAACACCTCGATCGGCTCATGGCCAGCTACCCGGTCGTGGTGATGGACAATGAGGCCGGCATGGAGCATCTCTCGCGCCGCACCACCAGCAACGTGGACGTGTTGTTCATCGTCAGCGATCCGACCCTGGCCGGCCTGAAGGCCGCGCGGCGCATCCGGACCCTGGTCGAAGAGCTCAAGCTGTCGGTGCGCACCATGGCGCTGGTGATCAACCGGGCCGACGGGCTGCCCGAGCCGGTTCGGCGTGACCTGGCCGCGGACGGACTGCGCCTGGCCGGGCTCATCCCCTTCGATCCGCTGCTGGCGGCCTGCGAGCTGGAGGGGCGACCGTTGCTCGACCTCCCCGACGACGCGCCGTCGGCGCGCGCGGTGGATGAGATTCTGGCCGCGGTCCAGATGGCGGGGGCGACCCAACGATGAGCGTGTACCTGACGACCTACGAAGGGCTGTGCGGCCGCCTGGCGGCGCACCGCCTGGACCTTCTCGCGGAGCGGAGCGGGGCCGCCAGGCTCGCGAACGACCGCCTGCGCCTGCGCTGTGCTGGCCGCGACTACGTCGTGCTCCACCCCGACGGGACTGTGCTGCAGGAGGACGGCTCGCCCGCGGACGTGCACGTGGCAATCTTGCTCCTGCTCTACCTGCTGGAGGCCACCGGCCAGCCGGCTGCGGATCAGTGGATCTCGTTCGAGCAGCTCCCCGGCGGCCCCGGGTACCTGGCGTCGTTTCGCGGGCGCGTGGTCGCGCCCATCATGAGGGTGTTTGGCCCGCAGCCCGAGCGGCTGCTGGCGGCGGCGCGGGCGCTGGACGGCGAGCCCATGGCGCTGGGAGACGTGGCCGTGCGCATCCCGGCGCTCCCGCGCGTGCCGATCGCCTACATCCTGTGGCGCGGAGACGACGAGTTGCCTCCCAGCGCATCGGTGGTGTTCGACGCGTCGGTCGTGGGGTACCTCGATGCCGAGGTCCTGACCGCGCTGGCTGAGCTCACATCGCGGCGGCTCGTGGCCGCCGCCGAGCAAGTGACCGGGGAGGGATGATGCGGTGCCCGTGGAGTTGGTGCGCGAGACCTGGCCAGGCAAGATCTTCAGCGTGACCATCGGCGCTACTGCGGCCGAGGGCGGCACGCGATCGAAGACCGTCACCATTGGCGGGCACGCTGCTCTGCCGTTTCTGCCCACCGACGCTCCCAGCCCGCACCGTCCGGTGGTCGCCATGGAGGTCATGGACGCGGTGCCGGCCGACTGGCCCGCGGTACTGCGCGACCCTCTCGCCGACGTGCTGGACTCGCCGGCTGCCTGGGCCCGCAAAGCGGTGGAAGTCTATGGGGCGGACCTGGTCTGCCTGCGCCTGTGGAGCCCGCACCCGGACTGGAAGGACGCCTCGCCGGAATCGGCGGCGGAGGTGGTGCGGTCGGTCCTGGAGGCGGTCTCCGTTCCGCTGATCATCCTGGGCTGTGGGCATGCCGAGAAGGACAACGACGTCTGGCCCCGCGTCACCGAGGCGGCGAAGGGCGAGCGGTGCCTGGTCGGTGTGGCCGTGCCGGAGAACTACAAGACCCTGGTCGTCGCCTGCCTGGCAGACGGGCACGCGATTCTGGCCGAGGCGCCCATCGACGTCAACATTCAGAAGCAGCTCAGCATCCTCATCACCGAGATGGGGATGCCCCCGGAGCGCATCGTGCTCCATCCGGGCACCGCGTCGCTGGGCTACGGACTGGAGTACGAGTATTCCATTATGGAGCGCATCCGCCTGGCGGGGCTGCAAGGCGACAAGATGCTGGCCCAGCCCATGGCGGCCATCATCGGCGAGGAAGCCTGGAAGGCCAAGGAAGCACGCCTCTCGGACAGCGAGATGCCAGCCTGGGGCTCGGCCGCCCTGCGGGGTCCGGCCTGGGAGGCGGGGACCGCGGCTGCGTTCCTGCACGCCGGCGCCGACCTGCTGGTGCTGCTCCACCCCGAGGCGGTGGCGGCCACCAGGAAAGCGATCGAGGCGTTGACGGCTGTGCCCGCGTAGGAGGACGACAGTGTTCATCATTGGCGAGCGCATCAACGGGATGTTCCGATCCGTGGCCCGGGCGATCCGGGAACACGACGCCGCGGCGATCGCCGAGCTGGCCAGGCGGCAGGTGGCCGCCGGCGCGCACGCGCTGGACATCAACACGGGCCCGACAGCCGAGGACCCGGCGCAGGTCATGGCCTGGCTCGTGCAAACCGTCCAGGAAGCCGTGGACGTGCCGCTCTCCATCGACAGCGCCAGACCGCCGGTCATCGAGGCGGGGCTAAGGGCCTGCAAGCGCCGGGCGATCATCAACTCCACCACCGGAGCCAAGGCCAAGCTCGACGCGTTGCTGCCGCTGGCGGTCCAGTTCGACGCCGATCTCATCGCGTTGACCAATGACGAGCGGGGCATTCCCCGCAACGCCGCCGCCCGCGCAGAGATCGCGTTCACCATTGTGGCCCGGGCCATGGAGGCCGGTCTGCCATCGAACCGGCTCTACCTCGATCCGATCGTCCTGCCGGTGAACGCGGCCCAGGACCAGTGCAAGGAGGCCCTGGAGGCCATGACGTTGTTCCGGACCCTGGCAGACCCTCCGCCGCACATCATCGTGGGCCTGAGCAACGTCTCGCAGGGCACGACCAACCGCAGCCTCATCAACCGGACCTATCTCACCATGGCCATGGCCCTGGGGTGTGACGCGGCCATCCTCGACCCCAACGACCGCGAACTGATGGACGCGGTGCGGACGGCGGATATCTTGTTGAACAAGGAGATCTACGCAGAGGGCTACCTGCAGGCGAGGTCCGCGTAGGAGGAGGTGACCCCGTGGCCGGGCTCGCGCTTGGCAAGACGGTGGACGAACTGGCAGTCGGCGATCGGGCCTCAGTCACCAAGATCGTCACGGAGACCGACATCCACCTGTACGTGGGCATGACCGGCGACCTCAACCCGCTGTACGTGGACGAAGCATACGCGGTGCGCAGCCGGTACAAGGGCCGCATCGCCCCGGGGATCCTCACGGCGGGGCTGGTCATTGCGGTGATCAGTACCAAGCTGCCCGGGCCGGGCACGATCCTGGAGCAGCAGTCGTTCCACTTCACGGCGCCGGTGCGCCCCGGCGACGCCATCACCGCGTTCGTCGAGGTGACAGAGGTGATGCTGTCGCGGGGACGCGCACGGCTGCGGACCGTGTGCAAGAACCAGGACGGGGTGCCGGTGCTGGAAGGGGAGATGACGGTGCTGCCTCCGCCGCGCGTGCACCCGGCTGGAGGGGTCGAGGGCTTTCGGTGACCTACGAGCAGGCGCTGGTGTACATTGAGGGGCTGCTGGTCGGCCGGATGCCGTCGCCGCAACCGTACACGCCCCTCAAGCTGGAGCGTATGCGCCACCTATGCGCGTTGCTCGGCCACCCCGAGCGAGGCTTCCCGGCGGTTCTCGTAGCCGGCACCAAGGGCAAGGGCTCCACCTCCGCGATGATCGCCGCCATGGCCACAGAGGCTGGCTGGCGGGTGGGTCTGTATACCAAGCCCCACTTGGTCGACTTCAGAGAGCGCATACGGGTCAACGGCGTCTTGATCCCGCCGGACGACCTGGTGCCGCTCGTCGAGGAGCTCAGGGACGCCATAGAAGGGACACTGGACGAGCCGGGATGGCCGCCCACGTACTTCGAAGCCTCAGCCGCCCTGGCATTCATGTACTTCACCCGCTTTCCTGTGGACCTGGCGGTGATCGAGGTCGGTATCGGCGGCCGGCTCGATGCGACCAACGTGGTGGAGCCGCGCGTCTCGGTGATCACCACCGTGGGCTACGATCACACCGACCTCTTCGGCAACAACCTGCGGCGGATCGCGGCGGAGGACACCGGCATCATGCGTGCCGGCCGGGTTGTCGTGGCTGCCCCGCAGCCCCCGGCGGCGCGCGAGGTGATCGAACAGGCCGCGGTTGCCCAGGGGGCCACGCTGGTTCGGGTCGGGCGGGACGTCCGCTACCGGACGCTGCGGTCCACCGAAGCGGGCGTCCGCCTCTCGGTCCGGGGCCGGAGGGGTCACTACCGGGACCTGGCCGTGCCACTGCTGGGCCAGCACCAGGCCATCAACGCGGCGGCGGCGATCGCTGTGGTCGAAGCCCTGGCCGAGGAGGGGCTGATGATTGCCGAGCCCGCCATCCGCGCCGGCCTTGCCGGGCTGCGCTGGCCGGCTCGCATCGAGATCGTCCGCGAACGTCCCACGGTCATCGTAGATGTGGCCCACAACGTGGTGTCGTTTCGGGCCCTGCGGGCCGTGCTCGATGGCGTCTTCGCCCGCCGCAGGGTGGCGCTGGTCATCGGGCTGCTCGGCACCAAGGACCTGGGAGGCATTGCCCGCGTCATCGGCCCACGGGCCGCGCTCGTGGTGGCGACCCGGGCCCACGACGAGCGCGCGCTGCCGGCGTCTGCCGTCGCAGAGGCGTTTCGGCCGGTGGCACCAGAGGTGCACGTGGTCGAGGACCCGGTCCGAGCCGCCCAATTCGCCATGGCGGCATGCGGCGACCACGATGTGGTTTGCGTCACGGGCTCGTTTCACGTCGCCGGGCCCGTGCGGGCCCACTTGGTGGGCGCCGCCGTGGGCGAGCGGGTAGGGGAGCCCGGCCATTGGCCGGGGTGGGCCCTTGGGGTGCCCGTGGCAGAGGGGGTGGAGAGGGTGCCATGATCGTCGCGGAGCGCAAGTCCCTTGAGGCAATCCTCCAGATGATGGCCCCGTACCGCAAGGTCCTGGTCGTGGGATGCGCCACCTGCACATCGGTCTGCCTGGCCGGCGGTGCCCGCGAGGTGGCCATGCTGGCCCCGCTGGTGCGCATGGCCCGACAGACTCGTGGCGAGCCGCCGCTGGAAGTGCTGGAGGCAACGGCACAGCGGCAGTGCGACCGGGAGTTCCTGCTGCCCCTGGCAGCCCAGGTCGAGGAAGCGGAGGCGGTCTTCTCCATGGCGTGCGGGTGCGGGGTCCAGTTGCTGGCTGAGACCTACCCGCAGCGCCGTACCTTCCCCCTGCTAGACACCAAGTTTATGGGCGTCGTCCTCGAGCCGGGGTGGTGGGCCGAGCGGTGCCGGGGGTGCGGCGAGTGCGTGCTGGACCGCACCGGCGGCATCTGCCCCATCACCCGGTGTTCCAAGGGGCTCCTCAACGGCCCCTGCGGCGGTTACCGCGACGGGAAGTGTGAGGTGGACCCCAGCGTGGACTGCGGGTGGCTGTTGATCTTCCAGCGCCTGCGGGAGCTGGGGGAACTGGAGCGGATGCGCGAGATTCTGGGTCCGAAGGACTGGTCAGTGGCCGCAGTCGGCCGGCCGCGGCGCGTGGTGCGAGACGACATGAGGCAATCCATCGAGGAGGTACCCGCATGAGCACGGTGACCATGAAGAGCGACCTGGAGATCGCCCAGGAGGCGAAGCTGCTGCCCGTCGTGGAGATCGCCAGGCGGTTGGGGCTGACCGAGGACGACCTCGATCTCTATGGCAAGTACAAGGCGAAGATCCATCTGGACGTGATGGACCGCCTGGCCGATCGGCCCAACGGCAAGTACATCACGGTCACGGCGATCACCCCGACCCCGCTGGGCGAGGGCAAGACCACCACGGCGCTCGGGCTCGGGGACGCCCTCAGCCGTCTGGGCTACCGCACCATCAACACGCTGCGCCAGCCCTCGATGGGGCCCACGTTCGGAATCAAGGGGGGCGCCGCCGGCGGCGGATACGCGCAGGCGGTGCCCATGGAAGACTTCAATCTCCACTTCACCGGTGACATCCACGCGGTCGGCGCGGCCCACAACCTGCTGGCGGCCATGCTCGACGCCCACATCATGCACGGCAACGAACTAAAGATTGACCCGTACTCGATCACCTGGCCGCGGGTGGTGGACATCAGCGACCGGGCGCTGAGGAACATCATCATCGGCCTGGGCACCAAGGAAGACGGCCGCCCGCGCGCGACCGGGTTCGACATTACCGTGGCCTCGGAGGTCATGGCCATCCTGGCGCTGGCCAGCGATCTGGCCGACCTGCGGGCGCGGTTGGGCCGGATCGTGGTGGCGACCACCGAGGACGGGCAGCCGATCACCGCCGAGGACCTGAAGGCCGCCGGGGCCATGGCGGTCCTGCTCAAGGACGCCCTGATGCCCAATCTGATCCAGACCCTGGAGAACAATCCGGTCATCGTCCACGCCGGGCCGTTCGCCAATATTGCCCACGGGAACAACTCCATCGTCGCCGACAAGATCGCCGTCAAGCTGGCCGACTACGTCATCACCGAGAGCGGCTTCGGCGCCGACTGCGGTGCAGAAAAGATGATCAACATCAAGTGCCGGTACTCCGGCCTCAAGCTCGACGCCGTGGTGGTGGTGGCCACGATCCGGGCGCTCAAGATGCACGGCGGCGTGGGGCGCGTGATCCCCGGCCGGCCGCTGCCGCCGGAGCTGGTGAGCGAGAACGTGGAGGCGGTCCAGCGCGGCTGCGCCAACCTCCAGAAGCACATCGAGAACATGAGGCAGCACGGCCTGCCCGTGGTGGTCGCCATCAACCTGTTCCCGACCGACACCGACCGCGAGATCGAGGTGGTCCGGCAGGCTTCCCTGGAGGTCGGCGCCGTGGACGCGGTCACCAGCGAGCACCACGCGAAGGGCGGCGCAGGCGCCATCGAGCTGGCCAGGGCCGTCGTCAAGGCCGCCGAGCAGCCCAGTCAGATGACGTTCCTCTACCCGCTCGAGATGCCGATCAGGGAAAAGATCGAGACCATCGCCACCAAGATCTACGGCGCCGACGGTGTGGACTTCGAACCGCTGGCCGAGCAGAAGATCCGGCTCTACACCAAGCTGGGGTATGACCGGCTCCCCATCAACATGGCCAAGACGCACCTGTCGCTGTCCCATGATCCCAACCTCAAGGGCCGGCCGCGCAACTTCCGGCTGCCGGTCCGGGACATCCGGGCCTCCGTGGGCGCCGGATTCCTCTATCCGCTGTGCGGGCAGATGCGGACCATGCCCGGCCTGCCCAAGGTCCCGGCGGCAGTCAAGGTTGACCTCGATTTGAAGACCAGGAAGGTGGTCGGGCTGTTCTGACCGAGCAGGAGGGGTTGCGATGACCCTGCGCGAGGCGCTGAGCAGCGGCGCGTTCGTCGTGACCGTCGAGGCGGCGCCACCCAAAGGCACGGCGGTGGAAGGGGTCCTGGCCGAGGCGGAGAAGCTGCGCGGCCGCGTGCAGGCGTTCAACGTGACGGATCAACAGAGCTCCGTCATGCGCCTGGGATCCCTGGCCCTCTGCCACCTGCTTGCCGAGCGGGGTCTGGAGCCCGTCTACCAGGTGACCTGCCGCGACCGCAACCGCATCGCGCTGCAGTCCGACCTGTTGAGCGCGGCGGCTTTGGGGATCGAGAACGTGCTGTGTCTCACTGGTGACCACGTTAGCATGGGCGATCACCCCCAGGCCAAGCCCGTCTTCGACCTGGACGCGGTCACGCTGCTGCAGGCGGCGCGGGCGCTGATGGAGGGCCACGATCTGGCCGGGAAGGAGCTGGCCGGCGCCCCGCGCTTCTTCCTCGGCGCCGTCGTGAGCCCGTGCGCCGAGCCGCTCGAGCCCCAGATCTTCAAGATGGAAAAGAAGGTGCGCGCCGGGGCGGCGTTCTTCCAGACCCAGGCCATCTTCGACCTGGGCCGGTACGCGGCGTTTCACGAGGCGACGCGCGGCATGGGCGTGCCGGTGCTCGCCGGGCTGGTGATGCTCAAGTCGGCCAAGATGGCCCGGTTCATGAACCAGAACGTCCCGGGCGTCTTTGTGCCCGGTGCGCTCATCGCCGAGATGGAAGCCGCCAAGGACGCCAGAGAACGCGAGCGCGCCAGCGTGGAGATCACCGCCCGCCTGATCCGGGGGCTCCGGGGGCTGGCCGCGGGCATCCATATCATGGCCATGGGCTGGGACCATCTCATCCCGCGGGTGCTGGAGGCCGCTGGCCTGCAGCAGCAGCCTGTGGAGGCGGCGTGACGTGATCGAGCGAGAGGCCATCGATCGGTGCGGCCTGTTCGCCGGCCTCTCGGCGTCGGCGCGGGATCTGGTCGCCTCAATGGGCAAGGTCGTGACCTTCCGGCCCGGCGAGCGCGTCTTCAACGAGGGCGAGGAGGCCCGGTACCTGTATGTGATTCACGAGGGCCGGGTGGCCCTCGAGATGCGTCCGCCGCGGCCGGATGGTGACGCTCCCCGGTCGGTGGTCGTGACCGTGCTGGGCCCCGGCGACCCCCTGGCGTGGTCGGCGGTGGTGCCGCCGTTTGTGCTGACCATGTCCGCAGTGTGCATCGAACCCACGGTGCTGGTGGCCCTGGACGCGCGTCCCCTGCGGCGGTTGATCACCCTCGACTGGGAGACCGGATACGCCATCATGGCGGGGCTGGTCGACCTGATCCTGTCCAGGCTCTCGACCATCCGGGCGCGCATGGCCCAGATCCACGCGGCGGCGGCGTTCGACCTGCGGGCGCCCGCCATGCGGGTCGCCACCTATCTGGAGTCGGTCCTGGCCGGCTACGCCGGAGAACTGACCGCCGACCAGCGGCACATCCTCCAGGGGTGCCGCGAGCGTCTGCAGGCCCAGATCGATGTGCTGGACCGCCTCCTTCGGGTGCCGGCTCCCGGCGACGAGCCGTTTGAGCGCGGGGAAATGACCCCGGGAGCGGTCGAGCCCGGCAAAGAAGGCGCCGGGCCCACGGACGGCAACGGGGCGCCCGTCGGCGCCGCAATGGTCGTGGGCGGCGGGATCGCGGGCATCCAGGCCGCCCTGGACCTCGCCGATGCGGGCATCAAGGTGTACCTGGTCGAGCGCGGCCCCGCCATCGGCGGCCGCATGGCGACCCTGGACAAGACCTTCCCCACCAACGACTGCGCCATGTGCATCCTGTCGCCCAAGCTCTCGGGCGTGGGGAGGCATCCCAACGTCGAGATCTTGACGCTGGCGGAACTGCAGCGGTTGGAGGGCGCCGCCGGGGACTTCGTAGCGACAGTGCGGCGGCGACCGCGCTTCGTGGACCCCCTGCGCTGCACGGCATGCGGTGACTGCGCCGCGGTCTGCCCCGTGAGCCTGCTCAGCGAGTTCGACGCGGGCCTCGCCGAGCGCAGGGCGATCTTCCGACCCTACGCCCAGGCCGTGCCCGGAGCCTATGCCATTGACAAGCGGGGGCGCGCGCCGTGCCGCGACGCCTGTCCCATCCACCAGCGCGCCCAGGGCTACGTGGCGCTGGTGGCCCAGGGGAGGTATGAAGAGGCCTTCAGGGTCATCGCCGACGACAACCCCTTCCCCGGCATCTGCGGCCGCGTCTGCAACCACCGATGCGAGGACGCATGCTCCCGGGGGTTGCTCGACGGCGCGGTGAACATCGCCGGCCTAAAGCGGTTCGTCGCCGACTGGATGTACGCGCGGCCGCGCCAGCCGGTTCAGCGCGCCGCCGTGCGGTACTCGGAGCGCGTGGCCGTGGTAGGTTCAGGGCCCGCGGGATTGACCGCGGCGCGTGACTTGGCGTTGCTGGGCTATCAGGTCACCGTCTTCGAGGCGCTGCCCGTCGCCGGGGGCATGATGCGTGTGGGCATCCCCGAGCACCGCCTCCCGACCGCCATCGTCGAGCGCGAGATCGCCGACATTGCCGACCTGGGGGTCGAGATTCGCTGCAACAGCCGCATCGCCCATGTCCGCGACCTGCTCGCCGACGGTTTTGCGGCGGTGTTCGTGGCCAGTGGCGCGCACCGGGCCCGGCGCCTGCCGATTCCCGGCGCCGAGTTGCCGGGCGTCCTGGTCAGCACCGACGTGCTCCAGAACGCCCGCCTGGGCAGGCCGGTGGCGCTGGGCCGACGGGTGCTGGTGTTGGGCGGCGGCAACGTCGGGTTCGACGTGGCCCGCACCTGCGTGCGCCTGGGCGCGGAGGAAGTCCGTGTGCTCTGCCCGGAGTCGCGCGAGGCGATGCCTGCCCATCCGTGGGAGATCGCCGCAGCGGAAGAAGAAGGGGTCAGGGTCCATCCTGGCACGGCGTTCGTGCGGGTGATCGAGCGCGACGGCCGGGCCGCGGGTCTGGAATGCCAGCGCGTGCGCTCGATGCGGTTCGACGAGGCGCGCCGGCTCCACCTGGATCTGGTCGAAGGCAGCGAGCATGTGTTCGAGGCGGACACCATCGTCTTCGCCATCGGGCTGGCCGTGCAGCTCGAGCTGGTTGAGGGCCTCTCGGGCATTGAGACCACGCCCTGGGGCTCCTTGGCGGTCGACCCGGTCTCCGGGGCCACGGGTCATCCCGGCGTATTCGCCGGCGGGGATGTGGCCACCGGCACCGCGTTCGTGGTGGACGCGATCGCCGCGGGTCAGCGGGCGGCCAAAGGCATTCACGCCTACCTGAGAGGCGAGGCGCTGGCGACGAAGCTCCCGGCTCCCGTGGCGACGCTCGACCGGGCCGAAGTCGAGCGACGCCTGGCGAGGGGATTGATCCGACCGCAACCCCGCGCGACCGTTCACGCCCTGCCGCCGCAGGAGCGGCGCGCGTCGTTCGTTGAGGAGGACCTGGGGCTCACCGAGGAAGAAGCGCGGCGGGAGGCCAGCCGCTGCTTGGCGTGCGGGGCCTGCTCTGAATGTTTTGCCTGCGTCGCAGCCTGCAAGCGAGGGGCCATCAACCACGAGGAGGTCGAGCGCCTCGAGCGCCTGCGGGTCGGCGCCGTGATCCTGGCCCCTGGCATCGAGCCGTTCGATGCCACCCTCGCCGAGGCCTACGGCCTGGGCCGCTTTCCCAACGTGGTCACCGGGCCGCAGTTCGAGCGGCTGCTCTCGGCCTCGGGCCCTACTCAAGGACACATCACCCGGCCTTCGGACGGCAGAGAACCGAGGCGCATCGCGTTCCTGCAGTGCGTGGGCTCCCGTGACCAGCGCACCAAGTACTGTTCGACCGTGTGCTGCATGTACGCCACCAAGGAGGCCATCCTGGCCCGGGAGCACGCGCCGGATGCGGAGTGCACGGTCTACTACGCCGACCTCCGCGCGTTTGGCAAGGGGTTCGACGCCTACATCGAACGGGCCAGGCGCGCAGGGGTGCGTTACGTCCGCACGCGGGTCGCCGCGCTGCGCGAGGATCCGCGTACGCGCTCGCTTTCCTTCAGGGTGGAAGAGAACGGTCAGATCCGCGAAGAGGAGGCCGACCTAGTCGTCCTCTCCGTGGGCCTGACCCCGCCGGCCGGCGCCGCGGCCCTGGCCACCGCCGCGGGCATCGAGCTCGACGGTTACGGGTTCGCCAGGACCTCCCCCACCTCGCCCCTGCAGACATCCCGCGCCGGGGTGTTCGCCGCCGGGGGATTCCGCGGTCCCAAGGACATCCCCGATTCAGTGACCGACGGCAGCGGCGCCGCAGCCGCGGCCCTGGAGCTCATCGGTGCGGCCCGCGGCACCCAGATCGTGGCCAAGACGTATCCGCCCGAGATGACGGTGGATCCGATCCCGCGCATCGGCGTGTTCATCTGCCACTGCGGGTCGAACATCGCCGGCGTGGTGGATGTCAGGGGCCTGGCGGCCTACGCTCGCACACTGCCGGGTGTGGCCGTGGCCGAGACGTCCATGTACACGTGCTCTGCCGACACCCTGGCGCGCATCAAGCAGGCCATCGCAGAGGAGCACCTCAACCGGGTGGTCGTGGCGAGCTGCACGCCTCGGACCCATGAGCCCATCTTCCGCGAGGCGCTGCGGGAAGCCGGGCTGAACCCGTACCTGTTCGAGATGGCCAACATCCGCGACCAGTGCTCGTGGGTCCACGGGGCTGATCCCGCCGCGGCCACCGAGAAGGCCCGCTTGCTGATTGCCGCGGCTGTGGCGCGGGCGGCGCGACTGCAGCCGCTGCACAAGGTGCCGGTGCCGATGCGAGGCGAGGCGCTGGTGGTCGGCGGCGGGGTGGCCGGATTGACCGCGGCGCTCAACCTGGCCGACCAGGGCTTCCCGGTGACGCTGGTGGAGCGCGATGCTGCCCTTGGCGGCCGACTGCGCGCCTCGCGCCTCGCACGGGACGGTGAGCCCTCGGGCGCCGAGATCGCAGACCGGCTGATCGCGCGGGCCCGGGCCCATCCGAAACTCACCGTGCTGACCGGGTGCCACGTGGTCGCCTCGCGCGGTACCGTCGGCAACTTCGAGACCACCCTGGCTGGGCCCGACGGCGAACGCACCGTGCGGCACGGTGTCACGATCCTCGCCACGGGCCTCCAGGAGTGGCACCCGAGCCCCTACGGCGTCGGCGAGGACCCCCGGGTGATCACCCTGTCGGCGTTCGAGGCGAAGATCGCCGAGGGGGCGTGGCAGGAGCCTCCTCGCGCCGTGGCCATGTTGCTGTGCGCGGGCCCCTGGGATCGGATGCCGTTCTACTGCAGCCGCACCTGTTGTGCGCAATCTCTGGCCGCAGCCCTGGCCTTCAAACGCGCACATCCCCAGGCGTCGGTGGCGGTCCTGGTCCGCGAGGTCCGCACCTATGGGTTCACCGAAGAGCTCTACACCCAAGCGCGAGCGGCCGGGGTCCAGATATTCCGGTACGAGGCCGACGCGCCTCCGATCATCCAGCGCGCGCCGGAAGGCGTCGCCGTCACCGTGCGCGACCCGAGCCTGGGTGAAGTCCTGACGCTGGGGGCAGACCTGCTGGTGGTCTCGCCGGCCCAGGTGCCATCGGACGGCGCGGGTGAGCTGTCCAATCTGTTCAAGGTGCCGGCCTCGGCGGAGGGTTTCTTCCTGGAGGCCCACGTCAAGCTGCGGCCCGCGGACTTCGCCAGCGAGGGCCTGTTCCTCTGCGGCGGCGCGCACTATCCCAAGCCGGCGGGCGAGGCGATCGCCCAGGCCCTGGCCGCCGCCGCTCGCGCCAGCACCCTGCTGTGGCGCGACAGCCTCGAGGTGGGCGGCGTGGTGGCGTCGGTCGACCGCGACCGGTGCACGAAGTGCCTGACCTGCCTACGGCTGTGCGCGTATGACGCCATTGTGTTCGACGCCGACGGCATCGCGGTCGTGGAACCGACTCGCTGCCAGGGATGCGGTCTGTGCGTGGCCGCCTGCCCGGGCAGCGCGCTCAGCCTGGGGCACTACACGCGCGACCAGATGCTCGCCAAGATCGACGCGTTGCTCGGCGAAATGGAGGCCGTGCATGCCTCCTGAAGTCGAGTCGGTTGCTGCCCGCACCCCGCCCGCACCACCGGCTGAGGCCTCCAGCGCACCGGTGCAGATCGTGGCCTTCTGCTGCTTCTACTGCGCGTATGCCGCAGCCGATCTGGCGGGCGTGATGCGCCTGTCCTACCCGCCCAACGTGAAGGTGGTGCTGCTGCCGTGCACCGGCGGGGTTGATCCGCTCTACATCCTACGCGCCTTCGAGGCCGGGGCGGACGGCGTGTTCGTGGCCGGGTGCCTGGAGGGCCAGTGCCACTACCAGGTGGGTAACCTCTATGCGCGCGGCCGCGTGGCAGAGCTGAAGCGTTATCTGGACGAAGCCGGCGTCGGCGGCGAGCGCCTGGAGATGTTCAATCTCTCGTCCGCGCAGGGGCCGCGGTTCGCGGAGATCGCCCGGGAGATGACCGAGCGCATCAGGGCCCTCGGTCCGTCGCCGGTCCGGCGGGCCGGGAAGGAGCGGGCACATGCCGCAGGCACCTAGCGCAGCGCGCGGCGGGCTCGCCGACGAGATTCGCGGCACTAGCGGCCAGGACGTGGCGCTCTGCTTCCAGTGCAAGGTATGCACCAGCGGGTGTCCCCTGGCCGGCGAGATGGACCTGGTGCCCCACGCGCTGATGCGTGCCCTGCAGGTGGGGCGCGATGCCCGCGTGCTGGGGGCCAACACGTTCTGGCTGTGCGCCTCCTGCCTGGCCTGCACGGCTCGCTGTCCTCAGGGCATCGACGTCGCCCGGGTCATGGACGGGCTGCGCATTATCGCCACGCGGCGGCGGGTACCGCCGCGGGTGCCGGAAGCGCTGATCTTCTCCCAGGCGGCGGTGCGCAGCATTCGGATGTTCGGCCGGCTGTTCGAGGCAGGCGTGGGCGCCGAGATCAACCTGCGCACGTGGCAGCCGCTGCGTGCGGGCGCGCATGCCCTGCGTCTGTGGCGGGCGGGCAGGCTGCGCCTGCTCCCGGATCTGCCGGGCCGGCCGTCGCGCGCGCCCGCGGCGGCCGGCGAGATTGCCTACTACCCCGGGTGCGCCCTGCACGCCAGCGCGCGAGAATACGATACGTCTGCCCGCGGCGTGGCCGAGGCGCTGGGCCTCGCGCTCCACGAGCTCGAGGGATGGCGGTGTTGCGGCGCCACGGCAGCCCACCAGACGTCTGCAGAGCTGGCCACGGACCTGCCGATGGCGAACCTGACCATGGCGGCCCAGCGCGGCTTCACCACCATCACCGCTCCGTGCGTGGCCTGCTTCTCGCGCCTCCGCTACGCCCAGGCCGCCTCACCCGAGCGCGCGCCGGCGGGGTTGCGGGTCCAGCACCTGCTACACACCCTGCTAGATGCCGGGCTGGAGGAGATCCGCCGCCGGGTGAGAAGGCCGCTGGGCGGGCTGCGCGTGGCGTGTTACTACGGCTGCCTGCTGACCCGGCCTCCGGCGATCACGGGCGCGCCGAGCGTGGAGAACCCGCGGGAGATGGACCGCATCATCGAGGCGCTGGGCGGAGAACCGGTCGAGTGGTCCTTCAAGACCGAGTGCTGCGGTGCCGGCCACGCCATCGTGAAGCCCGAAATCGTCGTAGGCTTGGTGCGCCGCATCCTGCGCAATGCGCAGGCCGCCAGCGCCGAGGCCGTGGCAGTGGCCTGTCCGCTGTGCCACCACAACCTGGACGCGCTGCAGGACGACGCCGCCCGCGCCGGCGACCTGCACCCGACCCCGGTGTTCTTCTTCACCCAGCTCTTGGCGCTGGCGTTCGGCCTCGACGAGCGGACCGTGGGTCTCGACCGGCTACTCGTAGACCCGCGGCCGCTGCTGCAGATGCGGGGGCTGCTACCGGTCGGGCCCCAGGAGCTGGGCGCGCGTGATGCGGCCCGCGCGGCAGGCTAGCTCAGCAGGATGGCGCAGGGAGGCACGCATGTACCCACAGATGTCGATCGAAGGCTTTCTGGATCGGCTGGCGTCGTCTGATGCAGAGCCCGGGGGCGGGGCCGCCGCGGCGCTGGTGGCAGCGGTGGGCGCCGCGCTGGTGAGCATGGTGGCCAGCCTCACGGTGGGCAAGGAGAAGTATGCGGCAGTCCAGACCGAGATGGAGGAGGTCCAGGCGAAGGCCCGCGGGCTGGTGCGGGACCTGGCTGGGGCCATTGACCGGGACGCCGAATCGTTCCGCAAGGTCATGGCGGCCTACCGGCTCCCGAGGAACGACGACGAGCAGAAGGCCCAGCGCACGCGAGCCATCCAGCAGGCGCTGCGGGACGCGACGGCCGAACCCGCGCGGGTGGCGCGCTTGTGCGGCGAGATCGCCGAGCTCAGCCGGGTGGTCATGGAGAAGGGGAACGTGGGGGCCATCACCGACGCGGCGATCGCCGCCGTGCTGGCCGACGCGGCGGCGGCGAGCGCCGCCCTCAACGTGAAGATCAACCTGGGGCCGATCGGCGATCCGGCGTTCACCGAGCCCCTGTGGGTGGAGCTGCAGCGCCTGACCGACGACATCCGATCGGTGCGTGACGAGGTGTTGCGCGCCACGTACGACAGGCTCAGGTGAGGCCCATGGGTGAGGTCATTGACGGACGGGCTATCGCCGACGAGATCAAGCGCGAGCTGACCGCCGAGGTTGCCCGCCTGACGGCCGAGGGCCGCGCGCCAGGCGTGGCCACACTGCTGGTGGGTGAAGATTACGGCGCGAAGATGTACCGCCGCCAGATCGAGCGGCTCGCCTCCGAGATCGGGGTCCTCTACCGCGACCTGACTCTCCCCGCGGAGGTGACCCTCGCGGAGGTCCTCGACGCCATGGCCTCGCTCAATCGCGATCCGCAGGTGCATGGCATCCTGCCACTGAGACCCCTGCCCAAGGGCGTCCCGGAAGGCCCGGTGCTGGAGGCCATGGATCCGGCCAAGGATATCGACGGTCTCCATCCCATCAACGCCGGACGGATGGCGCTGGGTCAGGCCCTGGTGTACCCGGCAACCCCCTGGGCGTGCTATGTGCTGCTCGAGAGATACTTCGCGGGCAAGGGGCTGGATCCCAAGCAAGCCTTCGAGGGCAAAGATCTGGTGATTGTCGGGCGCAGCAACAGCGTGGGCAAGCCCGCGTACTTCCTGGCGCTGGAGCGCAACGCCACGCCCACTACCGTCCACTCGTTCACGTTCCGGGCAGGGGTGCTGGCGGAGCACACGAGGCGCGCCGACATCCTCATCGTGGCCATGGGCAGGGCGGAGTTCATCACTGCCGACATGGTCAAGCCCGGCGCCATCGTGGTGGATGTCGGTGTCAACATGAAGCCGGTTCTGGACAGCGCGGGCCAGCCGGTGCTGGACGACCGCGGTAACCCGAAGAAGACGACGGTGGGCGATGTCGCCTTCGACGAGGTACGCCAGGTCGCGGGCGCCATCACCCCCGTGCCGGGCGGCGTCGGGTCGGTCACCAATGTGCTGCTCATGCAGAACGTGGTTCGGGCCGCAGGAAGGGTCTGATGGTGGCTGCCGACCAGCATCGCATCTGGATACGGCCAGCGGAGAACACATGACGCAAGTGGACAAACAAGTCATCCACGTAGACAGGCACGTCTTTGCACTTCCGCGGCTGGGGATTCCGCCCTGCCAAGCTGCTTGCCCGATTCACCAGAACGCCCAGGGGTACATCGCCCTGGTATACGAGGGCAAGTTCGAGGAAGCGCTCAAGATGATCCTGCGGGACAATCCGCTCCCAGCGGTCTGCGGGCGCGTCTGCACCCATCCCTGCACCGTCGCATGCAGCCGTGCCACGGTCGACGAAGCCATCCACATTCCCGGTATCAAGCGATTTGTCGTCGACCATGTGCTGGCGCGTGGTGGCGACTACCAGTTGCCCCGACCCAGAAGGGAGCGCCCGGAGCGCGTCGCCATCGTCGGTAGCGGGCCGGCGGGTCTGATGTGCGCGTATGAGCTGCGCCAGAGAGGATACCAGACCGTGGTGTTCGAGGCGCTGCCGATGGCCGGCGGGATGCTGGCGGTAGGCGTCCCGGAGTTCCGGTTGCCCCGGCGCGTGTTGCAGAGGGAGATCGGGAAACTCGAGGAGATCGGGGTCAGGATCAACCTGAACACGCCAGTCGGACCGCAGGGGATACCGCTGGAGCGGCTCAGGACGCAGTATGACGCAGTCTTTGTCGCCATCGGAGCTCATGTCGAACGTCGGCTGGAGGTGCCCGGGGAGGATCTACCGGGCGTCTGGGGCGGGCTCGAGTTCCTGAGGAGGATCAAGCTGGGCGAAGCGGTGGGCCCCCCCCTGGTCCTGGGTAGAAGGGTGTGCGTGATCGGTGGAGGCAACTCTGCCCTCGACGCCGCCCGCACGGCCCTGCGGGCCGGGGCGGAGGAGGTACGCCTCTTCTATAGGCGCACCCGGGCAGAGATGCCTGCTGACCCGGCCGAGATCGACGAAGCCCAGCGGGAGGGTGTCACGTTCGACTTTCTCGCCGCTCCCAAGGCCATCCTGGGCACCGAACGGGTCAGGGGGGTGGAATTCCTCAGGATGCAGTTGGGCCCACCTGATGAGTCAGGTCGGCCATCGCCAATTGCCATCCCCGGTTCTGAGTTCGTCGTCGACTGCGATGCAGTTATCGTTACCATCGGTCAGGTGCCGGATCTCCAGCCCCTGGGAGAGCGGCTCGGCCTGCGGTCGACCCGGTGGGGGACCCTGGACGCCGACCCACTGACCCTCCAGACGAACGTGGAAGGCGTCTTTGCCGGAGGCGACTGCGTCAGCGGCCCGGACGTGATCGTGGCGGCCATGGCCGCGGGCAAGAAGGCCGCCATCTCCATCGACCGCTTCTTGAGTGGGCTGGATCTTCGCCGCGTGGCCAGGGAACTGGTAGGCGGCAGCCCCGTCAAGGTCGAGACCCAGGGCATTCCCGCGCGGCCGCGGGTGCCGATGCCGGCCATCGAGTTGGGACGGCGCGGCGGATTCGAAGAGGTGCACACCGGCTACTGTGAGGAGCTGGCCCGGGCGGAGGCGAGCCGCTGCCTCGAGTGTGCCAGCGGCGGCGATCCGCTCGCCGAACCGCTGCCGCGCGAACTCGCGGCCATCCTGGAGCGCCACCGGGGCCGCGACGACGTGCTTGTGATCGTGCTGCAGCAGGTCCAGGCGCAGTACGGGTACCTTTCCGAGCGCGCCCTGCGATATGCCTCCAGGGAGCTAGACATTTCGCTGGCGCGCATGTACGGCGTGGCCACGTTCTACAACCAGTTCCGCTTCACCCCGCCGGGACGGGTCCAGCTGCAGGTGTGCTGCGGTACGGCCTGCCACGTCGGTGGCGCCCCTTCCATCCTGGAACGGCTCAAGGCCCACCTGCAGATCGCCGAGAACCAGACGACTCCGGACGGGGTCTTCACGCTCCAGACCGTCTTCTGCGTCGGGTGCTGCAGCCTGGCCCCCGTCGTCATCGCCAACGGGGCGGCACACGGCCGTATGACACCGGGGCGGGCAGAGAGCCTGGCGCGCGATCTACGAGCCGCGGAGGAGGGCCGTCAGTGAGAGCCACCGTGAGGGTCGGGACGTCTACCTGCGGCCTGGCAACCGGTGCCGAGGCGACGTACGTCGCGCTTCAGGAGGCGGCGTCGGATCTGGGGCTGGAGATATTTGTTCAGCGCACGGGATGCCTGGGCGCATGCCACCGCGAGCCGCTGGTCGAGATTGTCACAGACGGCGCGCACGTGCTGTATGGCCCTGTGACCGGGGATCGGGCGCGGCCACTGCTGGAAGGGCACTTCATGCTGCACGGAGCGTCTCCGCCGCCGCAGGAGTGGATCGTCAGCCGCACCGCCGACCGCCGCGACTATCCGTACTTCGCCTCACAGATCAAAGTGACGACCAGGAACTGCGGGGCGATCGACCCGCGCTCGTTGGACGACTACCTGGCCGCCGGAGGGTACGAAGGGTTGAGGTGCGCGCTGGCCATATCCCCGGAGGCCGTGATCGACGAGGTCAAGCGGAGTAAGCTGCGCGGTCGCGGCGGGGCAGGCTTTCCCACCGGCGTCAAGTGGGAGATCTGCCGGCGTCAGCCCGATCCGATCCGGTATTTGGTGTGCAACGCGGATGAGGGCGATCCCGGCGCCTTCATGGACCGGACGGTCATCGAGGGCGACCCCCACCGGGTCCTGGAGGGCATGGCCATCGCGGCCCACGCCATCGGCGCCCACCTGGGGTACGTCTACGTCCGAGCGGAGTACCCACTGGCCGTCCGGCACCTGGAGGCGGCAATCGAGCAGGCCCGCGAGGCAGGCTACCTCGGGACCAATATTCTCGGCTCCGGCCTGAACTTCGATGTCATCGTGAGAGAAGGAGCAGGAGCGTTTGTCTGCGGCGAGGAGACAGCCCTCATGCAGTCCATCGAGGGTAAGCGTGGCGTGCCGCGGATGCGTCCGCCGTACCCCGCAGAGTCGGGCTTGTGGGGGCACCCCACCAACATCAACAATGTGGAGACCTACGCCAGCATTCCCGACATCATGACGAGGGGTGGGGAGTGGTTTGCGGGCCTGGGGACGGCTGACAGTGGCGGGACCAAGACGTTCGCGCTTACCGGCGCGGTCAGGCTCACCGGTCTGATCGAGGTCCCCATCGGGATCACGCTGCGGGACGTTATCTTTGGGATCGGCGGCGGCATCCGGGAAGGCCGGTCCTTCAAGGCGGTGCAGATCGGCGGACCGTCCGGCGGCTGTTTATCCGCCTCACACCTGGACACGCCGGTGGACTACGGGCCGTTGAGAGCCACGGGTGCCATCATGGGGTCGGGCGGCATGGTCGTGGTGGACGACCACACCTGCATGGTGGACCTGGCGCGTTATTTCCTGCAGTTCACCCAGAGCGAGTCGTGCGGGAAGTGCGTCCCGTGCCGGATCGGGACACGCAAGATGCTGGGCATCCTCACCCGCATCACCCGCGGGGAAGGCCGGGCCGACGACATCGAGCGCCTGGAACAGGTGGCGCAGACCGTTCGTACCGCGTCGTTGTGCGGCCTGGGCCTGACCGCGCCCAATCCGGTGCTGACCACTCTTCGCTACTTCAGACATGAGTACGAAGCGCATGTTCATGACCGGACGTGCCCAGCCGGCGCGTGCGCCGGCTCGAGGTGAGGTGGTGGCGATGGTGACCCTGGTCATCGACGGGAAGATCGTGACCGCCCCCGCGCGGTCCACCGTGCTGGACGCCGCGCTTGCCGCCGGGATCGACATCCCCCGCCTGTGCCACCATCCGGACCTGACCCCCTGGGGCGGGTGCCGCCTGTGTCTCGTCGAGGTCGAGGGGCAGCCCGCACCAGTGCCCTCGTGCGGCCTGGTGGTCCGCGATGGTCTGGTGGTCACCACGCGCAGCGAGCAACTGACCCAGCTGCGCCGCGAGGTCCTGGATTTCCTGCTGTCCGATCACCCGCTGGACTGCGTGGTCTGCGAGAAGGCGGGCCGGTGCCAGTTGCAGCGGTACGCCTACGAGTTCGGCCTGAAGGAGAGCACCCACGAGAAGGAGATTTCACGTACGCTCTACCAGGACGACAACAAGTTCTTCGTCCGTGATCACCAGTACTGCATTGCCTGCACCCGCTGTGTCCGTGTGTGTGACGAGATCGTGGGTGCCAGCGCCATCGAGATGGCGCAGCGCGGCTTCACCGCGTATGTCGCGACGCCCTTTGACCTCCCGTTGGCCGACGGGCCCTGCACGTTTTGCGGAAACTGCGTGCAGGTCTGTCCCACGGCTGCTCTGATGCCCCTGAGCCGCCTTGGCCAGGGTCGCGAATGGGATCTGACCCAGACCCGCACCATCTGCCCCTACTGCGGTACAGGGTGCGGGATCGAGGTGGCCACGCGCAACGGCCAGATTGTGGCGGTCTGGGGCTATCCCGCAGCCACGGTCAACGGCGAGTTCCTCTGCACCAAGGGCCGGTTCGGCCTGGACTACGTGACGCATCCTCACCGCTTGCGGCGGCCGTACATCCGGCGCGATGTGGCCCGTGAGCTCGGCCTGACCCAGGATCCACCGCCGCCGATGCTGGACCGTTCCCCGCTTATCCGCCCTGCCGGGCTTTCGGGCACCCACATGGAAGTGGACTGGGATGTCGCGCTGGACCTGGTGGCCGATCGGCTGGCACGAATCGTGCGGGAGTCGGGGCCTGACGCCGTCGCCGGCATCGGTTCGGCGCTGGCCAGCAACGAGGACAACTACGTGTTCCAGAAGCTGATGCGGGGGGCGATCGGGACCAACAACGTTGACCTCTGCGCCCGTCTCTGACACGCACCTTCGGTGGCCGGTCTGGCCGCCGCCTTCGGAAGTGGGGCCACGACGAACAGCATCCGCGAGATCCGCGATGCCGACTGCATTCTGGTCATCGGGTCCAATACCGGTGAGGCGCACCCTGTGGTATCCTACGAGGTTGTTCGCGCCGTGAGGCGCGGGGCGACCCTGATCGTGATCGATCCGCGGCGGATCAGCCTGGTCCGGCACGCCGCGATGCATCTGCGTCCGGCACCCGGCGCCGACCATGCCCTCTACCTGGGTATGCTGCACGCCATCGTCGCCAACGGCTGGCACGATCCGCTGTTTATCGCGGAGCGCACCGAGGGGTTCGAGGATCTGGTGACATCGCTCCGGGCGTGGACCCCTGAGGCTGCCAGCGCCCGCTGTGGGGTGCCCTCCGCACAGATCGTCGAGGCCGCCCGGTGCTACGCCTGGGGGTTGCGCCGCGCGGCCGCCAGCCAGGGTGCGGTCCCCTCGCAGCGGGGCGCCTCGACCATTCTCTACGGCATGGGCATCACCGAGCGCTCCAACGGCACCGAGCTGGTCAAGACCCTGGCGAATCTGGTGATGGTCGCGGGACACGTCGGCCGGCCGTCCACCGGTATCTACCCCCTGCGCGGCCAGAGCAACGTCCAGGGCGGGTGCGACATGGGGTCGCTGCCCAACGTCTATCCAGGCTACCAGCGGGTGGAGGATCCCGAGGTGCGCGCCAGGTTTGCCCGCGCGTGGGCCCGTCCGCGCGCGAAGCCGCCCGAGCTCCCGACCAACCGTGGACTCACCTTCGTGGAAATGATCAAGGCGGCGGCCGAGGGGCGGATCAGGGCCATGTACATCATGGGGCAGAACACCGTGATGACCAATCCTGACGCCGGCCTTTCCGAGCGAGCTCTGCGCGCGCTGGACTTTCTGGTGGTCCAGGAGATCTTCCCGACCGAGACCGCGCAACTGGCGCACGTGGTCCTCCCCGCTGCCTCCTTCGCCGAGAAGTCCGGGACGTTCGTCAACCTGGAGCGCCGGTTCCAACTGCTGCGGCCGGTACTCCCGCCGCCGGGGCAGGCGCGGCCCGACTGGCAGATCCTGTGCCAGGTCGGCGCGCGCCTCGGTCGGCGCCTGCGCCGGGCGCTGCGCTGGGAGTACGGATCGGCGGCCGAGATCATGGACGAGATTGCCCGCCTGTGCCCGTCGTATGCCGGCATCAGTCACGCGCGGCTCGAGGCGGGCGGGATCCAGTGGCCGTGCCCATCGCCGACGCATCCTGGGACGCCGATCATGCACGGCGGGCAATTCGTGCGCGGCCGAGGCCGGTTCCATGTGACGGCGCCAGCGCCTCCGTTCGAGCCCACCGATGCCGAGTATCCTCTGGCACTGTCCACGGGGCGGATTCTCTTCCACTACAACGGTGGGCCCATGACCCGGCGGTCGGTACCCCTTGATTGGCGAGAGCCGAGGGCCTATGTCGAAGTCAATCCGCTCGACGCCGAGCGCGCGGGCGTGCGGGACGGCCGGCCCTGTCTGGTCCGGGGCCGGCGCGGGAGCGTGAGGGTGCAGGCGCGGGTCAGCGATGTGGTGCCGCCCGGGATGGTCTATATGCCGTTCCACTTCCGCGAGGCAGCCGCGAACATCCTGACCCACGCCGACGGACTCGATGCCGGAGCCAAGACGCCGGAGTACAAGTTCTGCGCGGTCAGGCTGGAGCCCGTCCAGGGCGGGCGGGAAGCGCTCGGCCGTGAGGGTGGGACCGAGACCGCAGCGGCTGCGGGCAGATAATCGGGCGGCGGGCCTGCCGCCGGGGTGACACGCAGTCGTGCGGCTGCACCTCAAGATCTCCCTGTGGACGATCGGCATCCTCCTGGTCGTCGGAGGCGTGGCGATCTATGCCCTCAACGCCTTCCAGCGGCGGGCTGCCCACGGGCAGATCCAGCACATGGCGCAGCTGCTCACGTCCACTATCCTCAACAGCCTCGAGATCACCATGATCCACAACAACCAGGAGGAGATGCGCGAGATCATCCGGTTGGTGAAGCGCGAAGAGACCCTCCGGGACGTGACCATCTACTCCCGGAACGGCAGTGTCTGGGTGACCGCGGGACCCGACCGGATCGTGCGCTCGTGCGAAGCTGAGGCGTTGCACCAGGCCATCGCCACCCGACGATCGGTTACGGTCGAGGACGCGTGCGCGGAAGAGATCGTGGTGGTCACGCCGGTCTTGAACAAGTCCCCCTGCCAGCAGTGCCACGCCGCCGACCCCCAGGTCCTGGGCGCCATCGGCGTGTCCCTGTGGACCGCGCACGTGACGCCCGAACTCCAACGGAGCGTCCGGTGGCTGGCCGTGCTGGTGGGATTCAGTATCCTGCTGGCCCTGGGGACGCTGAACCTGCTGCTGGGCCGGGCGGTGCTGGATCCGCTCTCCGCCCTGGTGACCACGGTGCGCCGCGTGGCCGGCGGTGAGTATCAGGCGCGGGCCGAGGTGCGGGGAGGCGACGAACTGGCGGTCCTGGCCCGGTCGGTCAACGAGATGGCCGAGCGCATCGAACACTACACGGCCGGGCTCACCACCCAGATCGGCGATCTCACCGGGCGGCTGGCCAGCCTGGGCATCTTTGGCCGCGCCCTGACCGAGGCGTCGGATCTGTCGGCCGCCATGGAGGAGATGACCCACGGCCTGCGGGACGTGCTGCGCGCCGACCTGGCGGCCATCTACCTGACCGACGGCGGCATGTTGTGCCTGGCCCACCGGTCCGGGAGCGGTGAGCTGCCACCGCGCGTGGCGGTCGGGGCCGGCGTGATCGGTCGGGCCGCGGCGCGCCGCCAGCCGGTCGGGGAACCTGAGTTTGAGCCCGCCCCCGGCTCTGCTGGCCCGACGCTGGCCGTGCCCCTGGTGTTCAAGGACCGGGTGATGGGCGCCCTGGTGGTGGCGCGGCACGCCTGGTGGCCGTTCTCAGACGCCGATACCAGCCTGCTCGTGACCCTGTCGAACCAGCTCAGCATCGCCATGGAGAACGTGCGGCTGTTCCAGGAGGTCCGCGAGAAGGAGGCCCACCGCGGCGAGTTGCTCAGCAAGCTCATCACCGCCCATGAAGACGAGCGGCGGCGCATCGCGCGGGAGCTGCACGACGAGGTGAGCCAGTCGCTCACCGGGCTGATGATGACCATCACCGCAGCCGAGGGCGTCCACGACGAACAGGTGCTGAGGCAGCGCTTGACCGCAATCTACGCCGCCGCGGAGGCCACGCTGGAGGAAGTCCGCAAGATCATCCATGATCTGCGGCCAACGGCGTTGGACGACCTGGGCTTGGTCTCGGCTGTGCGCGTACACGCCCGAAACATGCTGGAGGCCGCGGGCGTGCGGC
This sequence comes from Candidatus Fervidifonticultor quintus, assembly GCA_031459535.1. Taxonomy (GTDB): domain Bacteria; phylum Sysuimicrobiota; class Sysuimicrobiia; order Sysuimicrobiales; family Humicultoraceae; genus Fervidifonticultor_A; species Fervidifonticultor_A quintus. Next base: position 36,091 of record JAVKIJ010000025.1, read on the forward strand.
TGACGTTCGAAGCGTCGGGATTCGGGCAGCGCCGCCTGCCGGCGGCGGTGGAGACCACTGTCTTCCGGGTCGCCCAGGAGGCCATCACCAATGTCGCGCGGCACGCCCGTGCCACAGCCGCGACCGTTGCGCTGCGCCTCGAGAACGGAACGCTCCACGTGCTGGTTGAAGACAATGGGAGAGGGTTCGACCCTCACCAGGTCCTCGGGCGGCGGGAGGATCGCCCGGTGGGGATCCTGGGCATGCAGGAGCGCGCCGCGCTCATTGGAGGCTCACTGGAAATCGACGCGCAGCCCGGGAGAGGGGCCAGGGTGCGGCTCGTGGTGCCGCTCAAGGAGATGGGGTGAGATGGAGAGAGCGACCAACACCATCCGCGTCCTGATCGTTGACGATCACGCGCTCGTGCGCGAGGGCATCAAGTCCCTGCTCCAGGGCATTCCGCAGATCGAGGTGGTGGGGGAGGCCGAGGACGGACTGGCGGCCATCGAGCAGGCCCGACTCCTTCGGCCCGACGTGGTGCTGATGGACATCGGGATGCCACGGATGACCGGCGTGGAGGCCACTCGGCACATCCGCCAGGAGGTGCCCACGGCCCAGGTGGTGGCGCTCAC
>JAVKIJ010000026.1:0-36210 GCA_031459535.1 Candidatus Fervidifonticultor quintus
GGCTGGGCGGCGGCCGCGCCGAAGAGCCCGAGCAGGTAGACCTTCAGCTCCTCCTCCGAGAGGCCGCGCGACAGCTCCCCGTCGCGGGCCACCGAGATGACGCCGGTCTCCTCGCTGACCACCACCGCCACCGCGTCGGTCTCCTCGGTGATGCCGATGGCGGCGCGGTGGCGGGTCCCCAGCGTCTTGCTGAGCGTGGGGTTCTCGCTGAGCGGCAGCAGGCAGGCCGCGGCCAGCACCCGGTTCCCCCGGATGATCACCGCCCCGTCGTGGAGGGGGGTGTTGGGGAAGAAGATCGTCAGCAGGAGCTGCACGCTCACCTGGGCGTCCACCTTGATGCCGGTCTCCACCACGTCCACGAGCCCCGTGGAGCGCTCCAGGACGATGAGCGCGCCGATCTTGCGGATGGAGAGGACGCGCGCCGCCCGGGCGATGTCGCTGACCAGGCGGATCGCCTCCTCCCGCCCCAGCGGGACCCCGAAGCCGCTCACGATGGGGGCCCCCCGCCCGAGCTGCTCGAGCAGGCGGCGCAGCTCCGGCTGGAAGAGGATGAGGAAGGCGATGGGGATGACCAGCCCCACGTAGGAGAGGAGCCAGTTGAGCGTGCGCAGGCCCAGCAGCCGGCTCACCGCGTAGACCACGAAGAGGATGCCGAGCCCGATGGCCAGCTGCACCGCCCGGGTCCCCCGGATGAGGGTCAGGATGGTGTAGACCACCAGCGTCACGGCCAGGATGTCGGCCAGGTCGCGGATGGTGAGGTCGAACGGCATCGGTCCCTGCGCGGCCCGCGCGGCCCCCGAGGGCTACGCCACCACCATGGCCAGCAGCGCCTTCTGGGCGTGCAGCCGGTTCTCCGCCTGGTCGAAGACCACGCTCTGCTCCCCGTCCAGCACCTCGTCGGTGATCTCCTCGCCGCGGTGCACCGGCAGGCAGTGCAGCACCACCGCGGTGGGCTTGGCCCGGGCCAGGAGCTGGGCGTTCACCTGGTAGGGGCGGAAGATGCGGGCCCGCTCCTCCCGCTCCGCCTCCTGCCCCATGCTGGCCCAGACGTCGGTGTAGATGGCGTCCACCCCCGCCACCGCCTCGCGGGGGTCGTCCATGAGGGTGAGCGCCGCCCCGGTCTCCCGCCCTACCGCGCGCGCCCGCTCGACGATGCCGGCGTTGGGGCGGAAGCCCGGCGGGGTGGCCACCACTACGTTCAGCCCCACCTTGGCCGCCCCCAGCATCAGCGAGTGGCAGACGTTGTTCCCGTCCCCCACCCAGGCCACGGTGACGTCGCGGAAGCCGCCGAAGCGCTCGTAGAGGGTGAGGAGGTCGGCCAGCGTCTGGCAGGGGTGCTCCAGGTCGGAGAGGCCGTTGATCACCGGGACGCGCGCCCAGCGGGCCAGCTCCACCACCGTGGCGTGCGCGAAGGTGCGGGCCATGATCACGTCCACCCAGCGCTCCAGGTTGCGGGCGGCGTCCGGGATGGTCTCCCGGGTGCCCAGCTGCGCGTCCTGCGGCGCCAGGTAGATGCTCGTCCCCCCCAGCTGCGCCATCCCCACCTCGAAGGTCACGCGGGTGCGCAGCGAGGGTTTCTCGAAGATCATCGCCAGGACCTTGCCCCGCAGCGGCTGCGTGGCCTCCCCGGCGTGGGTGCGCCGCTTCAGGTCGCGGGCGTGGTCGAGCACCGCCCACACCTCCGCCGGGGTCAGGTCGTCCATCGAGATCAGGTCGCGGCCGCGCAGGCCGATCATGCCTCCACCTCCCCGCTCTGCTCAGCTCCCGGCCGGCGCGGCTGCCGCCCGGGCCCGGGCGCGCCCGCCCCTGGCCAGCCAGTCCCCCACCACCTCGCGCAGGCCGGGGCGTGTCCGCTCCTCCAGCTCGTAGGTCACCCGCACCGCCGGCCGGTCCAGCCGCAGCAGCCGGCGCAGGTCCACCGGGGTGCCGATGACGACCGCCTCGGCCGGCGTCCGCCGGATCGTCTCCTCCAGCTCCCGCACCTGCTCCTCCCCGTAGCCCATCGCCGGCACCACCCGCTCCAGGTGCGGGTAGCGGGCGAAGGCCTCGCGGATGGCGCCCACGGCGTGCGGGCGCGGGTCGACCACCTCCGCCCCCAGCGACCGCGCGGCCAGGTAGCCGGCGCCGTAGGGCATCTCCCCGTGGGTGACGGTGGGGCCGTCCTCGACGACCACCACCCGCCGCCCCCGGATCGCCTCCGGGTCGCTCACCGTGATGGGCGAGGCCGCCTCCACCACGGTGGCGCCGGGCGCCAGCCGCGCCACGTTCCGCCGCACCGTCTCCAGGCCGTCCGGCGGCGCGGTGTCCACCTTGTTGATCACCACGACGTCGGCCATGCGGAGGTTGGCCTCCCCCGGGTGGTAGCGCCGCTCGTGGCCGGGGCGGTGGGGGTCGACGACGACGACGTGCAGGTCGGGGCGGATGAAGGGGAAGTCGTTGTTGCCGCCGTCCCAGAGGATGACGTCCGCCTCCCGCTCCGCCTGCCGCAGGAGCGGCTCGTAGTCCACGCCGGCGTAGACCACCGTCCCCCGGCTGATGTGCGGCTCGAACTCCTCCCGCTCCTCCAGGGTCAGCCCCTCCCGGTCCAGGTCCTCCACCGTGGCGAAGCGCTGCACCGCCTGCCGGGCCAGGTCGCGGTAGGCCATGGGGTGGCGGATGACCACCACCCGGCGCCCCGCCTCGCGCAGGATCGCGGCCAGCCGCCGCGCCGTCTGGCTCTTGCCGCTGCCGGTGCGCACCGCGCCCACGCTCACCACGGGGACGGCCGCCTCGAGCATGGTCTCCCGCGGCCCCAGCAGCCGGTACCCCGCCCCCGCGGCCAGGGCCTGGGAGCCCAGGTGCATGACGTGCTCGTGGGTGACGTCGCTGTAGGCGAAGACCACCTGGTCCACCGCCCCGTCCCGCAGCAGGTCGGCCAGGTGCTCCTCCGGGACGATGGGGATGCCGTCGGGGTAGCGCGGCCCGGCCAGCGCCGGGGGGTAGACGCGGTCGGCGATCTCCGGGATCTGGGTGGCGGTGAAGGCCACGACCCGGTAGGTCGGGCGGGGGCGGAAGTAGACGTTGAAGTTGTGGAAGTCCCGTCCCCCCGCCCCCAGGATGACGACGCGGATCTCGTCCATGCTCCTGCTCACGTCCCCAGCATGAAAGAAGGGTGGACGAGCGTCCACCCTCCTCCCGACCGGGCCCGGCGCCCGGTCAGCGCTTGCTGTACTGGAACCCCTTGCGCGCCCGCTTCCGGCCGTACTTCTTGCGCTCCTTCATGCGCGGGTCGCGGGTGAGGAGGCCCTGGGCGCGCAGGACGGGGCGCAGCCCCGCGTCCATGGCGGCCAGGGCGCGGGCGAGGGCGTGGCGCACCGCCTCGGCCTGCCCGTGGATCCCCCCGCCGCGCACGGCGGCGGTCACGTCCACCCGGCCCTCCAGGTTGGCGAGGCGCAACGGCTGCAGCACCGTCTGGCGCAGCAGGTCGGTGGGGAAGTAGGCCTCGACGGGCCGGTCGTTCACCACGATCCGGCCCGTCCCGGGGCGCAGCCAGACCCGGGCCGTGGCCTCCTTGCGGCTCCCGTCGGCGTGCAGCGCCGGGGCGGTCATCACGCTCATCCGTTCTGCCTCCTCCTCGGTGCCCTCGCCCGTCGACCCCCTAGCGCTTCGGCAGCGCCACCGGCTCCGGCCGCTGGGCCGCGTGGGGGTGCTCCGGGCCGGCGTAGACCTTCAGCTTGCGCAGCAGGCGCTGCCCCAGCGGGGACTTGGGCAACATCCCCCGCACGGCCTCGGTGATCAGCCGCTCGGGGTGGCGGGCCAGCAGCTCGGCGGCCGTCACGGAGCGGAGCCCGCCCGGGTAGCCGGAGTGGCGGTAGTAGCGCTTCTGCTGGAGCTTCCGGCCGGTGAGCCGCACCTTCGCGGCGTTCACCACGACGACGAAGTCCCCCTCGTCCCGGTGGGGGGCGAAGGTGGGGCGGTCCTTGCCGCGGAGCATGGTGGCCACCCGGGTGGCCAGGCGCCCCAGCACCTGCCCCTCGGCGTCCACCACCCGCCAGCGGCGGGGGTCCTGCGGTCCGGGCTTGCGCGACGGCATCACGTCACTCCACTCCCTGTAGGCCTCCAGCGGGTAGGCCTCCGGCCGGTCCCGGCGGAACCGGCGCCCCTCGGGGCAAACCGCGCGTCATTGTAGCACATCGCCGGTCCTCGGGGAGATGTGGTGTCCAGGGAGGCAGGGGCACCTCCCGCGCACTCACGACCCCCGCTCGAAGTCCTCGAACACGTCCGAGGGGAGCGGGGCGTCGAAGTCCTCGGGCACCTCGATCCGACCGGCCAGAATCCAGGCGCGCGGTAAGAGGGGTCAGAGCGACCCTTGGCGGAGTGACCCGCCAACAGACCCCTCCACGATCCGGACCGCAACCCCCTCGCTAAGAGCTCACGCTGGCCTCGAGCTCCAGAAACCGCTGCACCAGCGAGGTGGAGAGCGTCTGCTCGAACTCTACGAGCCACCCCATCAGATAGGAGCGGTCCAGGGGTGGTCCTTTGGCGAGGATGGCACGCGCGTCCTCGATGTCTCGGGGCCGGCCGGCGACGATCTTGTGGACCAGGACATCCTCCACGGAAGCAAAGTGCACCGGCACATCGTTTACCACCACCGCTCGCGTCCGGCGCAGCGCCTCCTGCTCATAGGCAGACACGGACAGGATGAAGTCAACAGGGATCTGGGTGGCCGGATCCGCGCAGGGGAGCACGTAGCTTGTCCGCGCCAGAGCCTCTGCGCCTTGTTCAGGGCGGAGGCCGGCGTCATGGACCACGCGCAGCAGCTCGGCCAGCCTGTCGGGCCCCAGTCCGACGGTGATGTCGATATCACGGGTGAGCCTGGGCTCGCCGTAGAGGATCGCGGCGTACCCGCCGATGACCATGTAGGGGATCCCGCCCCGCTCAAGGGCGGCGGCGATCCTCCCCAGGAGGGCGGAGAGTATTGATGGCTCGCGCATAGCGGATGTCCGGTTCCAGGTCCTCCGGCGGTCGCGGGTGGTCGAACGCCCCCACTTCTCGGGCAAACCGCCACATCTCCTCCAGGATCGCCAGGCTGCTCCTGAAATCCGCGGGTCTGCGCAGCCGCCGCAGCTCGAGGGCTTCCAGCTCGGGCGTCCGCCTGACCATCACTGGCCATGATACCGTGCCGGAAGCGCCCCGTGGCGAACGGGCACTTACAGGTCGACCCGGGTGTGGTCGCCCACGTTGAGCCGGCTCGCCCGCCCGATGACCCGCGCCCGCTCGCCGATCACGGCCCCGGTGACCACCGCGTCCTCGATCACCGCCTCCGGGTGGACGATGCTGTCCCGCACGATGGCGCCCACCACCTCGGCGCCCTCGGCGATGGAGGCGTACGGCCCCACCACGCACCGGCTGAGCCGCGCCCCCGGGCTGACGGCCGACGGCGGGAGGACCACCGCGTCGCTGAGGGCGGGGACGGGCGGGGCGTCCAGGTCGAGCAGCTCGCGGTTGGCCAGCAGCAGCGCCTCCACCGTGCCGCAGTCGTACCAGTGGTCGATGGGGAAGGGCCGCATCCGCTCCCCGGCGTCCAGCATGAGCTGGAGTGCGTCCACCAGCCAGTACTCCCCGCGGGCCATGCGCCGCTCCCGGACCATGCGCTCCAGCGCCTCCCGCAGCCGGGCGGGGCGCTGGATGAGGTAGAGGCCCACCACGGCCAGCCGGCTCACCGGCTCCTCGGGCTTCTCCACCAGCTGGCGGACGTAGCCCGCGTCGTCGAGGACGGCCACGCCGAAGCGGCGCGGGTCGGCCACCTTGCGCACCCCGGCCACGCTCTCGCGCTGCCCGAGCAGCTCGGGCAGGGGGGCCCGGACGATGGTGTCGCCGAAGACGATGAGCACCGGCTCCTCCTCGGTGAGGTACTCCCGGGCCACGTACACGGCGTGGCCGTTGCCCAGCGGCTCGGTCTGCTCCACGAAGTGGACGTCCAGGGCGTAGTGGCGGCGGACGTAGGTGATGAGCTGCTCACCGTGGTGGCCGATGACCAGCACCACCTGGCGCACCCCCTTGGCCACCAGCTCGTCCAGGATGTGGGCCAGGATGGGCTTCCCGGCCACGTGGAGGAGAGGCTTGGGGTGGGTGAGGGTGTGCGGCCGCAGGCGGGTGCCCAGGCCGGCGCAGGGGATGATGGCCTTCACGCTCTCCAGTGTACTCGGGCGGGGCTAGCGGCCGGCAAAGCGGAGGACGTGCCCGACCGTCCGGGCCAGGATGACCAGGTCCAGCCACAGGTTGGCGTGCTTGATGTAGTAGAGGTCGTACTGCAGCTTGATCAGCGCGTCCTCGACGGAGTCCCCGTACTCGTAGTTTACCTGCGCCCACCCGGTGACCCCGGGCCGGACGGCGTGCCGGGCGCGGTAGAAGGGGATCTGCTTTTCCAGGTGGGCGACGAACTCCGGCCGCTCCGGCCGCGGGCCGATGAAGGACATGTCGCCGCGGAGGATGTTGATGGCCTGGGGGAGCTCGTCGAGGTGGAGGCGGCGGAGCCAGCGGCCGACCCGGGTCACCCTGCGGTCGTCCGCTTCCGCCCACCGCGGCCCCTCCGGCTCCGCCTGGGGGTGCATCGTGCGAAATTTAAGCAGAGTGAATGGCCCCCCCCCGCGGCCCAGACGCGTCTGCCGGTAGAAGACCGGTCCTCGGTCGTCGAGCCAGATGGCCAGACCAACGACCGGTAGAAGCAAGGCCACGATCGCCGCCCCAAGCAGACCAATGGTGAAATCCGTCGCCCGCTTCAGCACCTGGTAGCTGAGGCTGAGCTCGCGATGAACGGGAAAGACGACATGCAGCCCGCGGCCAGCGTGCTCGACGGGCACGCGCCCCGTCAGACGCTCGTACAGGGAGGCCATCGCAATAACTTGTACCCCTTGTTCCCGGCAAGCCACCAGGGCCTGCAGCAACTCGCCGCTAATCGCCTCGTAGCGGGTGATGGCGACAATGACCTCGTTGATGCGGTACATTCGGACGGCCTCGGCCAACGCCTCCCACGTCCCCAGGACCGGCAGCCCTGCCACAGGTGATCCCTGCTTTGCAGGGTCATCGTCAATGAACCCAACGAGCTCATACTCAGAGTCGGCGCGCTCCCGGATGGCATCCACCAGCGCGCGGCCCGCCCACCCGGCGCCAACGATCACGGCTCGCTGGCGGAAAACCGGCTGTGCCACAAGGAGCGCATAAGCGGTACGGCCAACGCCGACCAACCCTACGGTCGCCAGGATAAAAGAAGCAGCAGTCAAACGTGACGTGTGCAGAGCTGGGGTGACCAATGGTACCGCTAAGTAGAGAGCGGCGACCGCGAGGGAGAGCGCCGCAGTGTGCGGAACACTTGACCGAACCTGCGAGGCTCGTCGCAAGTCATAGGCACCGAATAGGAATGCGGCTGCAGTCCACAGAGCCAGCAACAGGAGAAACCACACGGGCCGTTCGGCCACTGTCCTCCAGGAGAAGGGTAGGCCCAACCGCCAACTGAGTACCGCCAGCAGCGCCACGCAGGTTCCCGCAAGGTCGGCAACGAATAAAACAAGTTTTCTCTCCGACAGAGGCAGGGGAAATTGGCGCCTTCCGCCGGAAGAGGTCGACAACCGGCCAGTGGAGGGTGCGCCGGGGGGGACTCCAGCCTGTTCCCTGGTCAGGTTCTCATGCATTGCCCAGTCAAGACGTTCACGCTCGGGAGGCACTGATAGGCTACGGCTACCACCTTCCAACTGATTTCCTTGAGCCTGAATTCCTTGAGCCCGATCCAGATTCCTGCCTGCCCGCACACCTGGTGAGGGCCTAAGGAGATCCCTGGGCGAGAACCTCACCGTAAAGCTGCGCCACGGCTCCAGCGATGACGCGGACGTCAAAGGCCCTGACGCGGTTCAGAGCGTTACGGGAAAAAGTCTCCCGAAGTTGTTCGTCTTCCAGGATCATCTTGATGGCTCCGGCTAAAGCGTCCGATCGCCTGGGAGGAACAGTTAGGCCTGTCACACCGTGCGGGCTGGCCCACTCAACTCCGGTGCCCAATTCCGTGTTCACTACCGGCACCCCTCGGGCCATCGCCTCTAACTGGACGATGCCGAAAGCCTCCGTGCGCTCCACCGAAGGGAGGACGAAGACATCCGCGATGTCATAGTACGAGCCCAGATTCAGGTCCGACACGGCCCCAACCAAACGGACTCGCCGGGCAAACTGAGGACCGCCTGACACAACTCGATCACGGATGGCGGCCTTCAGCGGGCCGTCACCGACCAAGACGAGTGTTCCGCGAATCTCGCGCATCGCGTCGACTAGATACTCCAATCCTTTGTAGTACACAAACCGTCCGACGAACAGGACGATCCTCTCCTCCGGAGAGATGTTGAGTTTCATCCGGAGCTGCCGCGCTGCCTCGGGATTGCCTCTACGGTGACGCGTAAGGTCTATGGGCGGGGGAATCACGACGCACTTTCCCAGAACAGGGCGCAGGTGCTCCGACTGCATGTAGGGTGGCGACGACACGATGATCCGGTCAGCCCGCTCGACGATCGACCGTAGCAACGGCAGATAGACCCATTGGAGCCGCTTTTGCCGCACGACATCGCTGTGGTAGTGCACGATGGTTCGCGTACGCTGCAGCACGGGTGCTGCAGCCATCGCTGCAGCTGCGCCCAAAGGAAATGGCATGTGCAGGTGAACGAGCGAGTACTCGCGTGCTAGGCGAAAGAAGGCGGCCAGGAAAGTTGGAGAGATGGGCATCCCCATCGTCATTCCAAGACTAGCACAGCGGATGACAGGGACGCCGTTGACACGCTCATGGCCGCCAAGGCCTCGGGGGGAGCAGCAAAGCACTGTAGCCTTGACTCCCTCATAACGGCACAGCCCTTCTGTCAGATCCTGCACAACCCGCTCTACGCCTCCGATCCAGGGGTGGTACAGCTTGTTTACGTGCAGGACGGCCTGCCGGCTATCCATGGCACACCGGGTGTCCACCACGCGGTGCGTTTCCCGTGCTTCGGTGTGAGGGAATTCAGTCATCGTGGAACGGAATTCGCCCCGACCGCCGGACATGCCAGATCCGTGCCGCTCGTGCGGCGTGAGCGACGAGACCAACCGCGGGCATCGTACCTTGAACACGCTTCTCCCAATTCCACTTGCCCCAGGTCAGCAAGAGCCAGGTCAGAGGAAGACGGATGGGGAACCCTCCGAAATAGGGTGGAGTGACCGGCCAACCAGGAGCGATCCGGCGGTGAAGCATGGCCATGTAGATACCGTTGAGGTACGTCAGCCATAGGTCAAGCAGGGGTTTCCATCCACACCGCGCAGCTTCTCTCGTGATCGCTGCCCAATCGATTGATTGCATATCACTTAACCGTTTTACCTGAATTAGATCGAATAGCGTGATGACTGCAGTCTCGTGTGTGGAGTGAGCAATAACCAACAGGATCTCCGCCTCTCCCGACGGGTAATAGAGTGCATCCCGGGAAACTGCCCGCTCCCAGAGCCAGGCCTCACCTACCGTCTCCATTGCGGCTTCATGTACGCCCCCAACATACAAGTCAACTGGCAGCAGGTCCGGCGCCCGCCACTCCCACTTCTGCTGTTCCACTTGCCGCAGCCTGCCATGTTCGGCTAGGATCTCGGCGAGCCGCCTTCGATCGGTGTCCGGAACGATCACATCAACGTCCGATGGCAGACGAGGAACCGGAGAGGATAGAAAGGATTTGATAATCATCAGCCGGAGACTGTGACGCCTGCAGGTCTCGTTCAGCCACTCCACCGTCTGGGCCCACCGACCATAACGATCGGACACATCGCGAAACTCTGTCTGGCCGTCACCCCTGGCCTGGGCGATGGCATACGCCAGTCGGTTTCTCCGTGCCACACGAATGACATCCGCCTTGGGGGGTTTCAGCACGGCGAGGAGGCTCGCCCGTCGCGTTCTTACCTCAGGATCCAATAGCCCAAGCAGCGTCAGGGTAGCGGCGTCGAGCCTTGACCTTTGACTGATCAGATCGAGCAGATCGGCCAGGCCCCGAGCCAGCGCTTCGGGGCTCTTTGCCCCGTCGAAAGGGTACACTACAGCCGGCGCCTGTCCGAGCACCGCCATGTATGCCTCTGCCTGGCGCCGCAGGTACTCAAGCCCCCATTCTGGCTTGCGGTCGCGAACGATCTCCGGGCGCACGTCGACGTAGACCACGCCGTCCACGCGCGGCATCAGCCGCGCGAGCCAGGCTAGGAACCGCCGGCCGGAAGTCGCCACGCTGTGCAGATATACCAAGTAGTCGTAAGGACACCGGTCGCACAACACTATCCCTGGACGATGGCGGAGATGCCGAAACCAGACGATCCAGGCATCCAGCAAGAACAGCCCCGCTTTCACCCAGAGGACGAGCAGACCCGGCCGCGGGGGAGTATCGCGGTACGCATGGTCGTGGGCACGGCCTCGGTGCCAGGGACTCGCCCGACGGAGCACTGGGAGGATCCCCTCGGCGTCGGGATAGTGAACGACCTCGACCGGCAAGATCTCCCGGAGTCGCTGCAACACGGTGGTCTTGCCACTGCCTCCCAGGCCAGTTACGGCAACGATCATCCGCGTCGTCCCGTCGTCGGATCCGTTCCCGTACGCAACCGCCGATCGGACACCACGAGCACCAGAAAGAGTATGGAAGTGTAGAGGACCAGCCAGGGGAGGAGCAGAAAGATATACTCCAGCCGACCTGCCACGGCCAGTATGATGTAGACAAGAAAGTGCTTCGTTCGGTTGTACCCAGCGAGGTTCTTGAGATCGCGTTTCCATCCGCTTGCTGTGGGGAAGAAGCTTGCCGCTCCTGACATGTAGTGCCAGAACATGAAGGCATGTGCCCAGAACAGCAAGGGTCCTGCCGCCGATGCAAGAACGAGCCAACCTGGGGGAACGGACACCATCAGAGCCGCCAGAAGGAGGATGAGCTCCCCTAACCTGTCCAGGAAACTATCCAGATAGGCACCGCGCATCGACGAAAGTCCCTGGGCCCGGGCGAGATCGCCATCCAACTTGTCGAGAAAGTAGGCGAGGTATAGGGTTGCCGCCGTCACCGCCCGGCCCGCTATTCCAACAGGGGGAGCGGTGAGTATGATGGCGCCCGCTGCCGCAACCGTGGTGAGCAGGCTCATCATCGAGACGTGGTTCGGGCGGAGGGCTGTTCTCGCCAGCGCGCGAGCCAGCCGGCGCGAACCCCAACGGAACAGCAGCCGCTCCTCGGGAGAGCTGTAGGTCAGGGAGGACGCGCCCGGCTGAATCCCAGCAAGGGACGGATCAGGCGAGAACATCGTAGATTCAGTCATCTGGGCTGCCGGTACCAGGGCCGAAATGGGCATGTACTGGCGGGGCGGCCATCTCTGCCAATTGCATCAGGGACATGTAGCGCACGGTGAAGTTACCGTGCAGCAGCCTCAGCACCTGCCGCAGGTTCGCCCAGCTCCGATCCGTGATACCGTTTTCCATTCTTTCCCACCCGTACCGATAGACCATGTGCCCCTTGGCGAAGACAACCCCGCGCTGCGCGGCAAGCCGAAGTGCGACCTGCGGCTCTTCAACGATGCTGTAATTCTGTGGAGGGATCAACATGCCTTCGACGGTACCGACCGAGGAGATGCGGAGCCGTGAAGGGAATGGCGAAAACACAGCATATTGCAGCGTCTTGAGAGCCTGAATCGTGCCACCGGACACCCCCCAGCCCGGCGGCCGGAAAGCTTTGATGAAGGGAATTCCGGCTTCTCGAAAGATCGCTTCAGCGCTCTGGAGCCGCCAGAGCGCCTCCGTCTCATCTGCGTCGGCGAACTCCTGGCCGTGTGCGTACCTGGAGGGGTTGCAATGCGTGTACCCGTGCACGGCGACCTCCAAGCGGCCTTGCGACGACAGATCGCGGACGACCGCGCACCAGCGCGGGTGGCGATCTAGCCGATAGGGCTCCTCGGTCAGCGGCTGCACAACCGGCCTACCCAGAAACTCCTTTAGGAGGTACCAGGGTCGCGGCCCGCGCCGAGGCTGATCCTGCCAGTTAGGTACTGTGAACAGTGTGATCACCAGCCCGGGAAACTCGTCGAGCAGATGTCGCAGCCGCCGGAAGGCTCCGCGATCCGGATCACCCCCGAAGTCCGGGTTGACCTGGGGATGGAAATCGTCGAAGTTGAGATTGAAGTAGACGATCTCAGGCAATATTGGCGCTCCGAACGTGATGCTCCAGGACTTTCTGATACAGTTGAACGGTTTGCGAGGCGATCACATCCCAGGTAAACTCACGGGACAGGGCTTGGCCTCTTTCTCTGAGGAACTGAGCCAGATCGGAGTCCTGCCACAGACGCTCGATTGCCGTCGCAAGCGCCGTGACGTCTCCAGGCGGAACGAACCAAGCTGCTCCGGCGGAGATAAGGTGGTCAGGAGTCCAACGAGTTCTCGTAGTAATGACTGCGGTTCCGGCAGCCAAGGCCTCGAGCAGGGTGCTGCGGCGCAAGGTGGCCCCTTGCGGATAGGGCAGGCAGGCGATGGAGCATCGCACCAAGCGCGCGGCCACCTCTTCTGACGACAGGCAAGGATACCAGACGACCTGGTCCGCAATCGCGAGGCGGTCGGCCAGATCGCGGAGGTGGCGGTGGTAGCGCTGGTGCGGATCAAAGGCGCTGAGGATGTGCAGGCGCACGTGCCTGAGACGCGAAGCGACGCGGGCCACTGCCATGAGCAACACTTCCAGGCCCTTACCGGGGTAGAGAATCCCAAGGTAGGCGAGAGCATGCGCCTCTCGTGAAGGCTGGCCATTCCGCAAGGCTTGTTCGATCGGAAGTGTCGGCCCAATCGGGATGTGGTGAAATCGGGCCTTGGCGCGAGGGAATAGCCGTCGGGCAATGTCCAGGTCACGAGGATTGGGAAAGATAACGTGCTCCGCTCCAGCAATGAGCGCAGCCCCTCGCGCGAAGCTGAGCATACGGCCCTCGGTGAACTCGTGGAGTGTCAGCAGTACGGGTGCGCGCCGGTAAGTCATCCGAAGAAGAGGAAAGAGCAGGACGCTGCGCAGGCGATCTCGCCGCACCGGTAGCTGGACATGGACGACATCCGGACGGATTTGCTCTAACCGATCGCTCACCAAGCGCCAGTGAAGCGGACTCGCGTCAAGAGTGATCACCCGAGGATCGTCGGGGTGCAATCCCCGACCCCCTCCCTGCCCGTGCTCCCAGGTGATCACGGTAACCTCGACCCCTTGAGCCACCAGTGCCCGTGCAAGGAAGGCGGTGTGGAATCCCACGCCGCACTGTACCGGAGGGTACGTGCCGGTGACCAAACTCACGCGTAAAGGACGGCCTTCAATCATAGGTGACCATCCGGGACACCCGGCCGCTGAAGAGCAACGCTCCTAGTCGACCATAGGCTGCCGCGCGAGCCCGCAGAAGAAGCAAAAGCGGAAATACAGCCACCAATGCCATCTGCCGCCGGCGCAGCGCCAGAAACCAGGCTTCGCGGGATTCAGCATGCACGAGAATTGGACCGATGCTCTCCGCCAACAGGCCGACGCCGCCCGCAGCGACGAGAATCGGTGAGGCCAAAACGCCAAACGCTAAGAGGAGAGGAGCCATCGTCATATAGGTATTCCATATGAGGAAAACCGCCATACGCCATCCACGGGGCCAGAACCCCCAACGCTCCATGAACCGGCGACGAGTCAGGTTTCCCCGGAAGACCCTCCGCAGGAATCCGCGCAGTGTGTGCGGATCGGCATGGTAAAAGTGGAGGTCGGGGGCCCAGACAACTCGCAGACCGGCCTGCTCAATCCGCAGAGCGAAGTCGGCGTCGTTTCCGATCGTGCAAGCGGGGTCGTAATAGCCTATCCGCTCGAAGACTTCCCGCCGCACCAGGTGACACCCGTAAGTTGGCCGAACTCCTCGCCGCCGAAGCCGGTAAGTCGCTTCACGCCGAACTCGAGCATAGTCAGCAATCAAACCCCTCACTTCAGGATGCACTCGAATCTCCCCACAGGAGACCGCCATAACCTCGGTGTCCCGGAAATATGCGAGGCCGCGCTCGACATACTCGGCTGGGTAGACAGCATCGGCTTCTCCATGTACGATGATCTCTCCTCGCGCCGCTTGTGTGCCTGCCGTCCGAGCCGCGGCTTCCCCCCGACATCGGTCGTGACGGATAACCCGCACGGGATACCGCGATGCCACGTCGGGTGTGTTGTCCGAAGATCCATCATCTACCACGATTACTTCGATCTTCCTGTACGTCTGGTTCAGAAACGACTCCAACGAGCGATTGATCCACCACGCCTCGTTATGGGCAGGGATAACAACGCTGACCAACGGGTGGTCGGTCATATCGCACGCGCGACGATCCATAAAGCGCGGAGCATTAGATATCCCACGTACTTCGCCAGGGTTCGCGCGGTGAGCTGCCAGGGAGTATCCAACGAGTGAAACACCTTTAGGGTTCGAAATCCCACTCTTTCCATTTCTCCCAGGTAAACCCTTGCGGGATAGTAGTTCGTTTCGGCAACCTTGCGGCGGTAGTAGACCGCTCGAGCCATGTTCCCCAATCGATTGAGTAGCGTACCGGTCCGGACCACTAGGATTCCGCCTGCGACCAAGACCCGACGACACTCCCATAGAGCAATACGCATGTCCTCGACGGCCAGATAGTTTAGAACGCCCAAGGCAGCGACGCCGTCAAAGACTTGATCTCTGAAAGGCAGCGCCCGTGCATCGGCGACCACGCACTTTCCACTCCTCCAGGCCTTAGCACCGCCTGAAGGGATATGTGAGTAGTCAAGGTAATCGCATCCAACCACTCTCACGGAAGCAGTAGGCAGGGCCTCAATTAATCCACCCGTCCCGCATCCAATGTCCAGGACCGAACGACAGTCGTTCCGCTGGAGAATGGCCGCTGCTTTGCGATGAACCGGGGAGACAGCCGCCGACGGCCGCTGCCGGAGGTAAACATCTCGGTAACGATCCGCGGGTAACGAGCTACCGCGGCGAGCCATCAGTGAGGCCGCCCTTCTAGCGGACGCATCGCGGCCAGACTCAGCCCTGCGAACAATGCTAGCTGCAACCTCGATCCGCCTGCCACGTAGCCAAACGTTAACAGGATTGCCTGCACGATGAACGCTAGCCGGAGGCTCATCAACCACACGGAATCCGAGTGAAATGTACTCCGGCGCCATACGATCCAGCAGAGCGTTCCAAACCAGGTCAGCAGTGCCAGGAAGCCGATCAGTCCGGTTTCCGCAGCTGTCTGCAACCAGACGCTATGTGGAGCGAGGTTTGGCGTCATCCCATGACCCTCAGGAAAGATCCCAGTATATAGGAGATACCTGCCAAAGTTCTCCGCCCCCACACCGGTGAGCGGCTGGGAAACAAACATATCCCACGCTGCGCGGGCCAACTCAAGCCTTAGACTTATCCGCAGCACCTCCGTTGCTCTCGCCACCAAAACCTCGTTTAGAGCACCCCAGAGCAGGGCTAGCACGACGAGAACAACACCGAGACCGGGCCTTAACGACAGGGAGGTCACCGCCTCAGATCTTCCGCGCCACAGCAGGTACCCCAGAGAAGCGACCAAGCCTGCTGCTGCGGTTCGTGAGAGCGAAAGAAGCGTCAGGGCTAGGCAAACGAGCCCCATGAGCCTGCCCCAGCGCCTCGCTCGAAATGGAGCGGTCAGCACGACCACCAAGAGAGCGTCGGCTCCCGAGATTCGCCTAAACGCAGTTAGAATGACACTGCTCCGTGGCCACGAAGTAAATTCTCCGGAAAAGTATGGGCGAACGAAGTCGAGATAGAATGTCCCCACAATGGTAAGCAGTGTTGTGAGGATCAGGATGATCCAGATCTGCTGGAACCGCCTCATCGAGGAACAGTAGGTCAAGACAACCCACGATAGCCCGATGATTTCCACCCACTTCAGCACTCCCTTGAGAAGGACCGCGCCGGGGTCCATCGCCACCAGACCCGAAATCAGGATTGAGCCCAGGACCGCGCTGCTGGCCACCGCATAAGCTCCAATCGCCGCTTTGTTCGCTACCGTCATACGCGCACGAATCGAGGTAGACAGCAGGATCAGTGCCATTGGCAGGGCGATGAGTTCTAGGACATGAACGTTGACATTGCTAATCTCCAACATCGCCGCTCTTCAATCCAGTGTCAGCGATGGACCATGCGCCGTCCGGTCGGAAGCACCGAGAGCACGTCCGAAAATATCGATCATCTGTCGAGCATATTTCTCCCATGAGAATGTCATCTGCACAAAACGCTGTCCTGCTCTCGCAAGGCGCAGGCGTAGCATATCATCTTCAGCGACCTTGCGCAACTGTCGCGCCAACTCTCCAGGAGCCCTGGGAGGAAAGAGGAGAGCAGTCTCGTCCTCTGTCAGGACTTCAGCCACACCTGCTCCTGTAGACACGACGGCGGGAGTGCCCGCCGCCATAGCTTCTAAAGGTCCCAGTCCCCAAGTCTGGCGCTCATTCGGGAAAACGAAGACGCTCGCCAGCTGATAGAGAGCGATCAGTTCCCGCTCATCCAGTAGCCGGTCCAAGAAGTGGATGTGATCGGCGACCCCCAGCTGCTTGGCGACCTCTTGCAACATTCTTTTGTATTGAGGGGCGTACACAAAAGTCCCAGCAATGAGGTAAGAGATATCGACGCCATGGGCCCGAACCTGCGCAACAGCTCTTATAGCATCCTCAAAGCGACGATGCGGGTATGCAACACCAAGGGAAAGGCACCGGAAACGGCCATCCAGCCACCGTCGGACAGCGTCGTCAGCGAAATCGATCGCTAGGGGCGTTGCAAGTTTCTGCCACTCCACTCCACTGCGAACAATCGCTGCTGACCTGCCGTACAAGCGGGCGACAATCTGGGCGCTTTGCTGATCCAGGACGGCAATCTCCGCCACCTTACTGACGAAACGTCGGTGGTAGCGCAGGTACAATGCCGAGACAGGCGTTGGTTCCTCGTGCCTTTGGAATCGGGTCAAAGGGTCATTACACATCCAGACGATAGGAACGCGAAGGCGACGTGCAGCCAAGACGACTGCGGGCTCTACGAATAGCCCGTGAGGGTTTAAGATTCTTACATTAGCAGGAAGCAGTTGAGAGAGCCTCGATCTCCATAGGAACGCACGCGCGAGACGAGTGAGTTTGTCACGGACTCCGGCCCCGAGCAAAACCCTACTTGGGCGACTTTCGCCATTCCCTGCCTGTACCCGTTTCAAACTAACGATCTCCAGGTCCTTGCAGATCTCGGGAAAACAACTATCAGGTGCATAAAGATATGTGTAGACCGTGGCCTTCCAGCCAAGATGTTGCAGTGTCCTGGCCAGCATGAGAAGTTGCCGCGTCTCCCCGCCCCGACCGATCAGATATTCTGCCAGAATCGCGACTCTCATGCAGGCCACGTATTGGGGATCAGGATCCGTCGTATCTGCGCGAAAACCGATTCCGTCTCTGTGTAGTCAAAGATGCGCCGCCACGCAAGCACGACCACTGCAGCCGCCAGAGCAAGGGAACCCATGGCTTGAACCGCAGGAGGAATGGGCAGGAGGTACACGGAGAAGCCCGCCGTTGTCACAACGCCCAGGAGAACCACCGTCCACGGGAATCCCGTGGCGGTCAAGGCCGGGCCGATGGCGGGCAGTGTCCTGCGAGCTACGTAAGCGAAAAAGAGCGCATCTAGGAGCAGCCAGAAACTCCACGCGGTCGCGGCCCCCAAGAGGGCGAAGTGCGTCACCAGCAGCCAAGCAGAAATTACGCGTAGCGGCAATTCGACCAAATAAGCCTTAGCGATGCTCGCTGTCCGTCCCATCCCCTGTAGAAAGCTGTATGCCACCCACGTTCCAGCATTTACTGCTATGCCCACAGTTAGCACCCGCAGGGCCCAGGTGCCGGCCTCGGCCACGTCCGGACCCATCCATACCCTGAGTATCTCCGGCGCCAACAGGATGACCAGGATAGCACCCAGGCCCATGATAAAGACGAGGTACTTCGTGGCGCGAGCGAATAGCAGCGCTGTTCGTTCAGCATCGGCCGAGCTCAGCGCCGCGAATGCCGGGAACAGCGCCATCGCCGCACTCGAAGGGACGATCCACAGCCTAAGCACCATTTCGTGCGCAACTGTGTAGTATCCGACGGTAGAAACGGAATAGAAGGCACCAAGAAAAAACCTATCGACGTGGAGCAACACTGGGAAGAGAATGTTAGGAATAATCAACCATCCTCCGAAACCAAGCAGCTTTCTAACCCACTCTCCGTCTATATGAGAGAATCGCAATAGGACGGGATGACGTCGCACGACGGCCCATCCCGTAACTAAGAAGCTCCCCGCCACCACAACAAGCAGCCCACTCACCAGAGCATCCAAAGACCACCCCAACACTGCTCCGAGAGCCGGCAGTGCAAATAGCAGAGCGTTCGTCGTTGCTCGGATGAGATTGACGAGATCAAACCGCTGGTCTGCCTCGAGGACTCCTCGAAGACCGGGAATCATAACCGCAAATGGCATCAGCAGAGCGAGTTGATTGAACATTCGGTTCGCCTCATCCTTTAGCCCTGGCGGAATGACAAAGATGCGAGAGGCGAGGAGGGGGGCAATCAGGCTGAGCCCAATAGCGGCTACAAGGCCCAGCAGCAATAGAAGAGCAATACCGGCATGGACGACAGCTGGCAATGCCGTGACATCCCGACGGGCTAGCGCCTCAGCTGAGTACTTGGTGATCGCACGCCCCAAACCGAGATCGGCCAGACTGAAGTATCCCAAGAGCATCCAAGCCAGTGACAGTATCCCAAACCGTTCGGGGCCCAATCCCCGGAAAGCAACGGGCAGAGCAAGGGCACCAACGAAGAGAGGCAGGGCCTGCCCCATGAGGTTCAGAAGAGTATTTCGGGCGATCACAGATTTTGGGGTCGTGCGGGATCCATTCGGAGTGCCTCTACGGTCTCGCCGATTCCCTGTTCAAGTGGGACGATTGGCCACCATCCAAGGCGGCGTGCCAAGTCGTTGATCACGCGGGCGCTCAGGATGTTGTTCGAAACATGCTCGACCTCCACGACGTAGCCGAACTTCCGATGCATCATGGCCAGGACTTCCCGCAGAGGAACGGATTGAGCACTGCTCACATTGACAATCAAGTTGTCCCAGCTCATTCCACTTGCACGCACTAGTGCTTCCACCACGTCCCGAACATGGATAAAATCGAGCGCACTGTCAGCAGAGATGCTCAAGCGCACCGGGCGTCGATCAAGAAATCCCAACGCCAGATCGTAGATAGGATTCTTCACCATTCGAGGTCCATAGACCCAGGAAGGTCGGAGAATCGTCCAGCGAAGTCCGAACCGCCGTCCGTAAAGTTGTGTGTAGGACTCGGCCGCAAGCTTGCCTGCCGCATATGGAGATGTGGGCTCAGTGGGCGTGTCCTCATCCGCATCGTAGAGATTGGAGTACACGCGGCACGTGGAGAGCAAGACGATCTTGCCATGCCCACTCGCCCGCAGGGCCTCCAGCAGATTGACGGTTCCTAGAACCGAGATACGCGCGTCCGCTATCGGGTTTTGATAAGAGAACCACACGCCAGGACTCCCGGCTAGATGGTACACGACATCGCTGTCGACTAGCCAATGCTTCAACCGAAGCCCTGCTGTTGCTACATCGGCCTCGTAGATCGTCACATCCTTAGCCTCGCGCCAGGTATGGGGGAGTCGATCGCAGGATCGGACCACCAATTTTAGCGCACACCCCTGCTCACGGTGCAGGCGTTCCGCTAACCAGGTGCCTATGAAGCCGGTCGCGCCAACAATACTGACAATCATGCTGGCTGAAGGCGGTTCCGCGCAAAGAAATGCCGATGTTCGCTCAGATGAAAGGGAGCATCCCACACTTCCGGTTTCCCCTCCAGGAACCTCCGCCACCTCTCGAGATCGGCTTCGACCATGATCTTCATGAGACTATGAAACTTGACCCGAGGTGACCACCCCAGCACTCGATGCGCCTTCCCGGCATCTCCCACGAGCCAGTCAACGTCAAGCGGGCGTCTCAGCGCGTCATCGACACGCAGATAGGCCTCATAATCGAGCCCCAAGTGCCGAAAGCACTCCTCAACCATCTCCAGAACCGAATGACCTTCTCCCGTACAAATAACATAGTCATCGGGAGCAGGTGCCTGGAGCATCAACCACATGCTCTCGACGTACTCCGGTGCATAACCCCAATCTCGCACTGCGTGCACGTTCCCCAGAACGAGTTCTTTGTCCAACCCCAGCGCAATCTTCGCTGCTGCATTAGAGATTTTTCGACTAACAAATTCCAGACCACGAAGCGGAGACTCATGATTGAACAGGATGCCATTAACAGCGTAGAGTCCATATGCCTCGCGATATATTCGGGTCACTTGGTACCCGTACAACTTAGCCGCGCCGTAGGGTGAGGCCGGGGTTTTTTCTGAATCCTCTCGTAGCGGAAGATGATCCGGCCGAACACGTCCAAAGATCTCCGATGTTGACGCCTGGTAGAATCGGATACCGCGGGGATTGAGCGTGCGAATAGCCTCCAGGCACGTTACCACTCCCAGCCCATCCACCTGTCCTGTTGCAATGGGAATCTCGAAGGACGTTCCGATAAAGCTCATGGCTGCTAAGTTATAAATCTCGTCAGGAGCAATTCTCTCGATTAACGCGAGAAGGGAGGGGAAATCAGTCACATCCCCGGGCGCCAGATTTACGCGCTCTGCCAAGCCTAGAGCGTGCAATCGCCAGAAGTTCGGGCTGGCGCTGCGGCGGTACATTCCGAAGACCTCATACCCTTTGTCAAGGAGGAGCTGTGCGAGATAGGCTCCGTCCTGACCTGTGATCCCGGTAATCAGCGCACGGCGCCCCATGAGCTGGTCACCGATGTCGTAAGAAGGAAGTGATGCAGGAGACGATGTAGGCACGATCCTCCTCCGTGACGCCATGGTGGTTCCCGAACAGAAGGGCATTTCGGCCGATTTCGGCGGCGTTTGACAGGGCCCCAACCCTCCGATGTCCATACAGCCGCATCACCGGTTGCGCGGCCATATTCCCCGCCATGATTGGCCGTGTCTCGATGCCGTTCGCCTCTAGCGCTCTGGCGAGTTCTCTCCGACCAAAGCCCGCTCCGGGCAGGATCCGCAGCGGATAGCTGAACCAGACATGCCGGCCGCCCGCATGTTCGTCGGCGATGGCCAAGCGATCCTGGTACGGACTCAAATGGTCGCGCCAGTAGGCCGCATTAGCCCGGCGTATCTCGATGTAAGCTTCCAACTTCTCCATTTGATGGATACCAAAAGCACCCTGAATTTCCGTTGGCCGGAAATTATAGCCCGCCGTAACGAACAGAAAGCGAGGATCAAAATCCGGGCATCTCGCTGCCCAGGCCTCTCGCGCTATCATCTCACGCACCCAGCCATGAGCACGCAGGGACCGCGCTAGATCAGCAAAATCGTCGTTGTTGGTCACCACGAGACCGCCTTCAATGGTGCTGATATGATGTGAGAAGAAGAAGCTAAAAGTCGCCACGTCGCCGAAAGTTCCGACCTTGCGTCCGTGGACCATGGCCCCTGGTGCTTCGCAAGCGTCCTCGATGACAAAGAGACCATGTTCCTGAGCCACGGCGAGGACGGCATCCATGTCGACAGGTCGGCCCAGGAGGTGCACCACGATCACTGCACGAGTCCGAGGTGTGATCGCCTTCTCGATCTCTTCAATGGAGATGTTGAATGTCTCAAGATCGACATCTACAAAAACCGGAATTGCCCCTACCTGGAGTACGGGAAAGACAGTGGTCGACCATGGCACGGCAGGCACGATGACTTCGTCACCCGCTCGAAGATGATTGGCCAGCTCGGGATGACTAAGAAGACTCAGGGCGATTAAGTTTGCACTGGACCCAGAGTTGACCATGACTGCATGCCGAACTCCGAGATATGCCGCAAACAGCCGCTCAAACTGCTTCACTTTCTCGCCCATCGTGACCTGCCCAGAGAGGAGCGTGTCAATAGCTTCACAGATCTCCTGCCATCCATACGTGGGAACACTGAGCGGTATTCGCCATTGGCTGGTCCTCTCCAAGGGCCGGAGAGCCAGGTACTCCCTCACCCATCGCTGAATCTCGAGGGAAATCGGCTGCACGGCCTGCCCGGCCGCTGCCACCTCCTTCATCACTCTGTCCCTTTCGCTAGGGTGCTTGGAACAGGAGTACTCTGCGTAGTCCGGTGATAAGCAATGATACGCTCAAGCATCTCGGGGAGGTCCATACTCGGTTCATAGCCTATAGTTCGTTGGATCTTCGTTAGGTCAGGCAGACGCCGAGGCATGTCTTCGAAGCCCTCTTCGTACGCTTCATCGTAAGGAACGAATACAATTTCGGAGCGACTACCAGCAAGCTCTTTTATCAACCGCGCCAGCTCCAAGATGCTTATCTCCTTCGTGTGACCGACATTGAAAACCTGCCCCACAGCATCCGGGGAGCGGATCAACGCCACCATGGCATTCGCTACATCTCCCACCCATGCGAACGATCGACGTTGCGTGCCGTCACCATAAACCGTTATCGGTTGCCCAGCCAAGGCTTGGCGGACGAAACGGGGGACGACCATTCCGTACTGTCCCGTCTGCCGCGGACCGATTGTGTTGAAAAGGCGGACGACGATCACGGGCAGTGCCTTTGTCTTGAAATAGGCCTGGGCGAGGAACTCGTCAATAATCTTTGATGCGGCATAGCACCAGCGAGATCTTGAGGTCGGCCCCAGTACCAGATCATCTTCCTCGCCGAATCGGGGTCGATCGAGTTTTCCATATACCTCGGACGTCGACGACAACAACACGCGCTTTTGCTTTCGCGCACACAACCCTAAGACAAGCTCGGTAGCCTTGATGTTTGTCTCGATAGTCCGTACTGGCTCCTCCACGATGAGTCGCACACCCACTGCAGCAGCCAGATGAAAGACCGCATCGGCTTTATCGACGAGCTCCATCATCAAGGAACGGTTCATCACGGTGTCTAGTACGTAGGAGAATCCTGGATGTTCCCGCAAGTGAGCAATATTCGCAATGCTGCCTGTCGAAAGATCGTCAATGATTTCCACCGTCCAAGAATCGGCAAGCAGCGTTTCAGCCAAGTGGGAACCGATAAATCCGGCCCCTCCTGTGATCAGCGCGTGGGGCATGGGTTCCACACCTTCTCAGAGGCTCCAGTAGAGAATGTCATTGTCCGCGAAAACGTCACGAAAAACTCCCTTCACATCGACGAACACAGGCCGGCCATCTCCCCGAAAGAGCTTCAGGTACTCTGATGCCGTGCGCTCGCAAAAGTAGCGGTGTGGAACCGCCAGAATCAATGCGTCATACCGAATTCCGTGCTCGAAGGGATCGGCTACGGCGTGAAGTCCCAACTGATCCAACTGATCCTTCCGGACCAGCGGATCGAAAACGGAGACAACGACTCCATTGCTGGTCAACTCTTGTACGAGCTCCACAACCTGTGTATTCCGCGTGTCGCGCACGTTCTCCTTGAACGCAACCCCGAGGACCAGTGCTTGCGCACCTAACACGGGCTTGCCTGAGCGGATGATCAGTCTAACCGTCTCGCGAGCAACGTATGTCCCCATTGCATCGTTAATTCTTCGGCCGGCCAGGATGACTTCGGGATGATGATTCACCTCTTGCGCCTTATAGGTCAAGTAGTAGGGGTCAACCGGAATGCAGTCCCCTCCCACCAGGCCGGGCTCAAAAGGTAGAAAATTCCACTTAGTTCGCGCCAAGCGAAGCACATCGTGTGTGTTTAAACCCAACCGATGAAATAATGTTGCCAGTTCGTTGATCAAAGCGATGTTCAGGTCACGCTGCACGTTTTCAATAACTTTTGCCGCCTCCGCAGTGCGGATATCGGGTGCACGAGCGATACCAGCCTTAACAATAGTTCCATAAATGGAGGCTATTAGTTCAAGCGTTTCTGGATCTTGGGCAGCTACGATTTTGACGACGTTCTCGATGGTGTGCTCCGGGTCGCCCGGGTTGATACGCTCGGGAGAGTATCCAACTTTGAAGCCTCGACCCGCGACCAACCCTGATTCCGCCTCAAGGATGGGGACGCAGACCTCTTCCGTGCAACCCGGGTACACCGTTGACTCATAAACAATAACGGGGACGAGATCCCGCCGCCTACCCGGGTCATTGAGGCTCCGTCCTATCATTCGACTAGCGCCGATGAGCGCAGAGAGATCTGGTCGTTTGCTCCGATCGATGGGAGTAGATACCGCGATGACAAAGAAGGACACGTCTCGCAACCGATCAAGATTGTCGGTCACCTCTAGAAGCGGAGCACGAACACTCTCAGGACTCTGTTCGCCGTTGCGATCGATCCCCTCCCGCAGCTCGCGTATTCGACTGGAGTCGCTGCCAAACCCAACCGTGCGGAAAGCCCTGCCAAAAGCACAGGCCAGTGCTAGCCCTACGTAACCGAGACCAACAATACCGATACACTCCCCTTCCCTTGCGATAGAAGAGACTCCGGGCTCTGCCCACCGTCCCACGCGATCTACTGAGACGCCGTAGCCCGCAAGCATGCTGACTCAACCAGAGAGAACAGTCCTGATTACGCCACAGTGCTGCCTGTCGTCAAGTTGCACCCTAGCATAGAAACCTGGGCTCAAAGGATAGAAACTCGGACTCAAACCCGGCCACAGGTCGCGGACGCCGTCCTCCCCTCCAGTTCCCATCGAAGTATCGAGCGTACTAAAACCCTCTCGAGGCATTCGCCAAAAATTCGATTCTTCCGGTGGTCACGGTCGGAATCATTCTACCGACTGGCAATCAGCCGCAGGTGCTCTTATCAAGGGATGTAAAAGATTTGAGATGTCACCCTCCGCTTCCCCCGATCTTGGATGTCTAGCAAGCAGTTGCGCGGTCTGGTCTACAAAGAGACACAACTCCTCATAGCTCAGGCCTCCTCGATTGGCCAATCATACTACTAGCCTTCCCTACTGCCGCATTAACCACCTGCTGTCCAACAAAAGCGTCCCATACGAAGGCAAGCATCACCCCGAGCATCAGGCCAAGGACGCCAGCGATGGTCACGTTGAGCGCCTTGCGGGGGCTGACCGGCTGGAGGGGGCGCGAGGGGTTCTGCACGACCACGGGGCGTTCAATGGCCAGCAGTTCGGCTGTGAGCGCTCTCTGCGACTCCGAAAGGCCGCGGTAGAGAGCCTCGGCCACCCCGAGGCTGTTCAATGTAAACAACGTTCGAACGAACCCGCGGTCCTCCTCCGCCATTCCGGCTCCCCGCTGAAGTCCGGCCAGGACCTCGCGGGAGAGGGCGAGGATTCTCCGGACCTCCGCGAGCTGCGCGTCCACCGTGCGAAGCCGCCTCTCGAGGTCGCGACGGCGTTCGACCACCCGCTCGGACGCGCGGGCGACGAGCGCCCGCACCACCGTATCCGCCAGCCGTCGGGCCCGCTCCGGTGCATCGGCACGGGCTCGAATCCGGACCATGCGGGTGTCCCGAACGGGCTCGGCCCTGACCAGGCGGCGCCTCTCCAGTTCCCGGACGGAGAGTCCCAGGCCGCTCTGAGCGGCAACGGTTTCCAGGAAGTCGAGGCTGGTGATCACATTGGCGGCGGAGGCGGGGGAGGCATAGGCGGCCGCGCTGTGCTCACTGAGCTGGACAATCGCCACCGATTCGTACACGTGCGGCAGCAGGAGGTTCGCGGCCACGGCGGCCGCCACGGCGAGGACCGTGACGGCGCCCACAATGGCGCGACGCCTCCACAGGGCGGCGACCAGTTGTCGGAGGTCTAGTTCATCGTCCACGAGCCTCTACCACTCCGGATGCGGCAGAGCAGCCACGCGTGCCAGGGTCTCCTCGAGGAGGCGCTTCACGCGTCCCAGGGCCGGGGCATTCCGCGCCTCCGCCCGGAGCACGAGCGCCGGCTGCGTGTTGCTGGCCCGCACCAACCCCCAGCCGTCAGGGAAGAGGATTCGGGCACCGTCGACGTCCACCACCGGGTACCCCTGGGCCTGGAACTCCTTCGTCACCCGGCGCACCACGTCGAACTTCAACGCGTCGGACACCTCCAGGTAGACTTCGGGGGTCGCCGGGTAGCGGGGGAGGGTGGACAGGATGGTGGAGAGCGCCTCCTGGCTTCCAGACAGGATCCGCAGCAGGCGCCCGGCGGCGTAGACCGCGTCGTCGTACCCGAAGTATTCGTCCGCGAAGAACATATGCCCGGACATCTCCCCGGCGAAGACGGCGCCGCGTTGCCGCATCGTGGCCTTGATGAGGGAGTGCCCCGTCGGGTGGAAGAGCGGCCGTCCCCCCAGCCGCTCCACCTCGTCCACGAGCGCCTGGGAACACTTCACCTCGATGAGGGCCAGGGCGCCGGGGTGGCGGGGCAGGATCTCCCGCCAGAAGAGGATCATGAGGATGTCACCCCAGACGATCTGTCCCTGGTCGTCCACCACCCCGATCCGGTCGCCGTCCCCGTCGAAGCCGATGCCCAGGTCGCACCGCTCCCGGCGCACCAGCTCGATGAGGTCCTGCACGTTCTCGGGCTTGACCGGGTTCGGCTGGTGGTGGGGGAAGGTCGGGTCGGAGTCGCAGTGCTGCCGGAGGACCTCCACCCCCCAGGACTCGATGACGTCGGGAGCCACCAGGCTGGCCGTCCCGTTCCCGCAGTCCACCGCCACCTTCAGCCGGCGGCGGCCCAGGCGGATCTTCTCCGCGAGCATGGCCTTGTACGCGGGGAGGACGTCGCGCTCCTCCACCCGGCCGCGGCCGCTGACGAAGTCCCCGCCTTCCACCAAGCGGCGCACCGCCTGGATCTCCTCGCCGTAGAGGGTGGCGTGTCCGTGGGCCAGCTTGACCCCGTTGTACTCCGGCGGGTTGTGGCTCGCGGTGATCATCATCCCGCCGTCGATCCCGTAGTGGATCCGGGCGAAGTAGAAGGCCGGGGTGATGACGGTGCCGATGTCCACCACGGCGAACCCGCCATCGCGCAGCCCCTCGACGGCTGCCCCGGCGAGTGCGGGGGAGTGGAGGCGGTTGTCGCGCCCCACGAGGGCCCGGCGCTCGGCACCGCGGGCGGCCAGGAAGGTGGCAAAGGCCCGGGCGATCGTGTACATCCCCTCCGGGGTGAGGTCCTCGCCCACCACGCCGCGGATGTCGTACTCCCGAAAGATGTGCCCGGGAATCGTCGTGACGAGTCTCATGGCCTCCCCGTCGGGAAGGGGTGGCGCTCCACACGCCACCGGCTACGGCTCCGCCGGGCGCTGGAACGCCACTGCCGGCGACGGCACCAGGCTCACCTCGACCCACACCTCCCGCCGCACCTGCCGGTACCGGAGGGAGGCGGCCACACAATCGCACCGGTACGCCAGCGTGTAGTCCAGGTCCTCCAGGGCCCGGGTCGTCAGGTTGACGACCGCGGCCACTGCCAGGGAGATATTCGGGCCGAGGGGGCTGCTGACCTCCCCGGAAAGTTTCGTCTCCGGGCCGATGAAGTTGTGCGAGAGGACCAGGGAGGCCCGGATCGGGGGGAGGTGGTGGACCAGACTCAGGGTGGCGGTGCTGGCCGGCAGGATCCGGTCATACAAGAAAGGGGTGGCGCCGCTCACGGCGGTCAGGTCGTAGCGGAGGGAGGCGCTCGTCCGCGGGCCCAGCGAGGCCCCGGCGCCCGCAACGAGGCCCAGGACCGTGCGCTGGCCGGCGGTGCCGTAGGCGGTGTAGCGCGCGGAGAAGCCCGTCTGGACCGCCAGGTCCGGGCCCAGCCGCACGGGCGGGGAGCTGAGCGTGACCAGGGCGTCCACTCTGGGGGCGGAGACGCCGGAGTCCTCCTCGGCGGCCCAGCCCGCGGAGAGGTGCGCCGACCAGGAGAACCCCGGGGGTTGGGCCCGGGCGGGCACGGCGAGGGAGGCTTCCGCCAGCGTGACCCGGCGGGCGACACCGTCGACGTCCACGATTTGGGTGCGGCCGGTCCGTAGTGTGGCTGCCCAGGCAGGACGCTCGTACCGGAGCGTATTGAGGAGGAAGAAGCCGGCCCGCGTCGTGTACCTGGCGTTCAGCTCGCCCGCCACCTGGTCGAGCCGATAGGCGTAGGGGTAGGCGACCCAGAACCCGTCCGCGGTGTTGTAGCCGGCGCTGGGGAGATTCCGGCCTTGCTCCCCCGGTCTCAGCGACTGCCGGTAGGTCCCCAGCGTCACGAGCCGGGTGGATCCCAGCCACAGCGAGGCCTCGCGGGCGACGAGCTCCTCCCCCGGGCGGACCTCCACCCGTCGGGCCGTGACGCGGACGAGCGGCCTGCGCGGGTCGCAGAGCGTCGCCGTGGCGTCCTGCACCTGAATGCGCGCGGGCGAGGCGTCGACGCGGGCGCCCCGGAGGTAGACCTGGTTGACGATGGTCTCCGCGTCCAGGACCACGGCACGTTCCCGGCGCACGTCGAGCATGAGCCGCTCCCCGCGGAGCTCGCGGCCGGTCTCGTCGATGAGCCGCACGCCGCCCTCGGCCGTCAGCAGCTGCGCCCGGAGGTCGTAGGTGATCCGCCCGGCCAGCAGGCGAAATCGGGGGTGGGTAACGCGGACGCGGCCCGCAGCCGTGACCGTCTCCGTGGCGGCGTCGTAGGCGATCTCGTCGGCCTCGATGACGGCGGGGCCGGAAAGCACCGGGACCGGCTGGGCGACGGGGCCGGGCGAGACCCGGGCCCGCTGAGCCGTGAGCGTGACGGGCGCCGAAGACGCCGCAACGGCCGCCCCGGAGGACGACGACAGGGGCATGGCCCGGGCTGGCGGGGCCGGGAGTCCCAGGAAGGTGAAGGCGCCCGCGAGCAGCGCGGCGACCGGGAGGCGGGTCACGACGCCCGGGCGCCCTTTCAGATCAGCAGGTCCTGGGCCTGGAAGGCGAGATCCGGCAGCGCCTCGACCGTCAGGAGGTCCCCGCCTGCGGTGCGCTGCACGGACCGGTACCCGTCGGGGGCGGGCGTGCGGTAGACGTCAACCCCCCGCCGCTGCAGATCCACCACCCAGACCTCGCCGATGCCGTAGCGGGCGTAGACCCCCTCTAGGAGTTCCACCCGGTCGTCCTCGTCCAGGATGCCGGCCTCCGCCATCCGGTAGTACTCGTCCACGGTGAAGCGCCGCCTCACCAGGCGTACCGCCATGGGGACCTCCTCACGGGTGCCTATCGGCCGCTGGGCGCGTTTTCGCCCCGTCCTTTCACTATTCTTCACTATAATGGACGGGTGTATTCGCTGACGGGACCGACCGTCGCGCTCGTGGGCAACGGCCCGGGAGAGGTCGGCGGCTGGGTGCTGCCGGTGGCGCGGGCCCTGCGGGCGCGCGCGCCCTCGACCCGCCTGGTTCTCTTCCTCCCCCCCACACAGTTCGCCGGCGGGCACGAGGAGGTCCTGGCCCGCCGGTCCGGCCTCTTCTCCCTGGTCATCCCGCCGGGGCGGACCGTGGCCACGGCCCTGGGACTGGGCGCGGCCCTGGGGTCGGTCCCACCTTTCTTGGTTCGCGGCGCGCAGCCAGGGGCGGGCACGACGCGGGATGGGCACAGGGCAGCCCAGCCGGCGGGTGGCGCCCTGCTGCACCTGGGCGGCGACCTGTGGGTGAGCGTGCGCCTGGCCCGCCGGCTGGGGGTCCCCGCCTATGCGTTCGTGGAGACCCCGCTCATCGCCAGGTACGCGCGGGCCTTCCGCACCATCTTCGTCGGCAGCCACACCCACGCGCGGATGCTCACGGCGGCCGGGGTCCCGGGTCAGGTGATCCACGTCGTCGGGGACCCGCGCCTGGATGCGGTCCCTCCCAGGGTGCGCGAGCGACACGTGGACGGTGCGCCGGGAGACGGCCGCACCGTGATCTTCCTGGCCGGCAGCCGGCCGCACTTCCTCCCCTCCCTGCTCCCGCTCTGGTGCGAGGCGGCCCTGGAGCTGCGCCGCCGTGACGGCCGGGCGCGCATCCTGCTCGGTGTCTCCCCACTGCTCGACGAAGGGGCGGTAGAGCGCCACCTCCTGCCGTGGCGTCCCAGGCTGGCCGATGCGGGGATCGAGGTGGCGCGCCGACCGGCCGCCGACCTGCTGGCCGAGGCCGACCTGGTCGTGACGATTCCGGGCACGACCACCATGGAGGTGGCCGCCGTGCCCGTGGCCGCGCTGGTCGTCCTGCCGCTCCACCTGGTCGGCGTGGCCCCGCTGGAAGGCCTCGCCCACTACGTGGCCCGCCTGCCGCTCGTGGGGCCGCGCCTCATCCGCCGCCGCGCCGCCGTGGTGCTGGCGCGCGAGCGCTTCGTGTCGCTGCCGAACCACCTGGCGGGCCGGGCGGTGCTGCCGGAACTGGTCGGCGAGGTCACCCCGGCGCAGGTGGCGGAGGCGGCCGCCGCGCTGGCGGCCGACGCGGCGCGCCTGCGGGAGATCGAGGCGGCGCTGCGGGAGGTGGCCGGGCCCCGGGGCGCCTCGGACCGTATCGCCGCCAGGATCCTGGCCGACTTGCCTGGCGCAGCGGGGGTGGCCGCCACGGCAGCGGTCCGGCCCGAGGTGCCGGCATGACCACCGGGACGCCGGGGGAGGCGACGCGTGCCGCAGGATCCCCTGCCGTGCCGCCTCCCCAGAGTCTGGGCCCCGCGCCCGGTGCATCGGCCCGCAACTGGGCCGACCTGGCGCGCATCCTCGCCTACCTGCGCCCCTACCGTCTCCACCTGGTCGGCGCGCTGCTATCGCTGGGCCTCGTGACCGTCACCCAGCTGGCCGTGCCGCGCTACGCCGGGGCCACCGTGGACGAGGTGATCCGCACCCGCTCCTACGCCGCCCTCGACCGGGCCGCCCTCGGCTTGCTGGGGTTGCTGGCGGCCCGCAGCGCCTTCCTCTACCTGCAGGTCTACCTGGCCTTCGCCCTGGCCACGCGCACGGTGGCCGACCTGCGCCGCGACCTCTTCGCCCAGATCCAGCGCTGGTCGCTGGACCGCTTCCGCACCTGGCAGAGCGGGGACGCCATCAGCCGCATCCTGCAGGACACGCAGGTGCTCCACACCCACCTGCTGGTCGGCGCCGTGGACTTCGTGGCCACGGTGCTCATGCTGCTCGGCGTGGCCGTCATGCTCGTGGTCCTGGAGTGGCGCCTGACGCTGCTGGTGGCCGTGGCCATCCCGGCGATCTTCGCGCTCACCCGCCTCTTCGGGCGCGAGGTGCAGCGGGTGGCGGCGCGGGCGCAGGAGTACCTGGGCGGGCTCGCCGGCATCGTGCGGGAGGCCTTCGGCGGGGCCATGGTGATCCGGGCCTTCGCGCAGGAAGGGCGCGAGCGGGCGCGCTTCCAGCGCGAGAACGACCGGGTGGCGCAGGCCCACCTGCGCATCGCCCGGCTGGTGGCCACCCAGGTGCCGGTGGTCTCCTTCCTCACGGCGCTGGGCCTGGTCGTGGTGGTGTGGGTGGGCGGGCGGATGGTGGCCGGGGGGACCCTCTCCACGGGGTCGCTGCTGGCCTTCCTCGTGTACGTGGCCCTGGCGGTGGAGCCGGCCGCCGGCGCCACCCGTCACTACGCCGAGCTGCGCCAGGCGCTGGGCGCCTTCGGGCGCATCCGCGAGCTACTCGACGAGGAGCCGGCGGTGCGCGAGGCCCCGGACGCGGTGGAGCTGGGGCGCCTCGACGGGCGCGTCACCTTTCGTGACGTCTCCTTCCGCTACGACGCCAGCGGCCCGTGGGCGCTGCGGGGGGTGCGGCTGGAGGTGGTGCCGGGGGAGCGCATCGCCCTGGTGGGGCTCTCGGGGGCGGGGAAGACTTCGCTGGTCTACCTGGTGGCGCGTTTCTACGACCCCACCGAAGGGGCGGTGCTCATCGACGGGGTGGACCTGCGGCGCGTGCGCCTGCGCTCGCTGCGGCGGCAGATCGGCTTCGTCCCCCAGGAGACGGTGCTCTTCCGGGGGACCGTGCGCGAGAACATCGCCTACGGCCGGCCCGACGCCACGGCGGAGGAGGTGGAGGCGGTCGCGCGGCTGGCCAACGCCCACGACTTCATCGCGGCACTGCCGCAGGGGTACGACACCCTCGTCGGGGAAGACGGGCTGGGGCTGTCGGGGGGGCAGCGGCAGCGGCTGGCCATCGCCCGGGCGCTGCTGACCGACCCGCGCATCCTGATCCTCGACGAGGCTACCTCGGCGCTCGACAGCGAGTCGGAGGCGCTGCTGCAGCAGGCGGTGGAGCGGGCCACGCAGGGACGCACCACCATCACCATCGCCCACCGCCTCTCCACCGTGCGCCGGGCGGACCGGATCGTGGTCCTGGAGGAGGGACGCATTGCGGAGGAGGGGACGCACGAGGCGCTCATGCGGCGGGGCGGGGTCTACGCGCGGCTCGCCCGGCTGCAGTGGGGCGATTCGGCGCCCGACGCCCTCCCCGAGGCCGTCCGGGAGCCGTGAGGGAGCACCGCCCGGCCGTGAGCGTCGTGGTGCCGGCCTTCAACCGCGCCGGGCTGGTCCGGGCGTGCCTGGAGGCGCTGCGCCGCCAGACGCTCCCGCCCGACCGTTACGAGGTCGTGGTCGTGGACGACGCCAGCACCGACGAGACGCCTCAGGTGGTGGCGAGCCTGGCGGACGGGGAGCGGCTGCGGCTGGTCCGCCAGCCGGAGAACCGCGGGCGGGCGGCGGCCCGCAACCGGGGCGTCCGTGAGGCGCGCGCCCCCATCGTCGTCTTCGTGGACAGCGACGTGCTGGTGCGGCCTGACTTCCTGGCCCACCATCTGGACGCCCACACCCGGGCGGGGCGTCCGGTGCTCGTGCGCGGCCCCGTGGCCGTGGTCCCCGGGGTGCCGCCAGGAGCGGGGAATGGCTGGCTGCCGCTGCCCCCGCGCCTCCTCGCCCCCTCCCCCGCCTACCTGGACACCGCCAACGCCTCGCTCCCGCGCGAGGAGCTGCTGGCGGCCGGGCTCTTCGACGAGGGGTTCCGCGCCTACGGGTGGGAGGACGTCGACCTGGGCTTCCGGCTGCAGCGGCGCGGGCTGCCGCGCGTCTTCCGGCGGGAGGCCGTGGCCTACCACGTGCAGCCCGCGCCCACGCCGGCGCGCTTTGCCGAGATGGCGCGCAAGGAAGAGGAGCGGGCGGCCAACGCCCTGCGCTTGCTCGGGAAGCACCCCGGGTGGCGCACCCGGTTCCTGGTGCAGCGGACACCGCTCCACCGCCTCGCCTACTTCCTGCTGGCCGGCGGCGGGGTGCTGAACGAGGCCACGGCGCCACGCCTGGCGGCATGGCTCCGCCGGGCGGGGCTCACCACGTTGGAACACCTGGTGCTGCGGGCGGCGCTCAACCGGCACTACCTGGCCGCGCTCGACCGACCGGCACCGCCGGCGATGAGCGACGCCGGGTGACGAGGTACCGTGGCGGTGGCTTCCACGATGAAGGGCGCTGTGCGGCTCGACCGCCTGCGGCGCGGGGCGTTGCTGCTGCTGGCCGCCCTCTTCCCCGTCGGGCATGCCCTGTGGGGCGCGGCCGCGGCCCTGGTCACCGGGGCGTTCCTCGCCGGTCGCTCCCGCCCGCGGTCAATGGTGGATGTGGGCGTGGCGGCGTTCCTCCTGGCCTTCCTCCTCGCCGCCCTGACCACGCCCTTTCCCCGCGTGGCCTGGCCCTCCACGCTGCTCGTGCCGCTGGGGATCCTGACGAGCTATGCGCCCTTCCGCCGGGTGGTGGCGGCGGACGCCGGGTTTGCGCGGGCGGCGCTCTGGGCGCTGGGCGCGGGGACGGCCCTCACGGCCGCCGTCTGGAGCGTGCTGGCGCTGCGGCAGGGCCCGCAGGCCTCCACCGGCAGTCTGCAGTACAACGCGGTGGGGACGACGATGGCGATGGGCCTCGTGGCCCTGCTGGGGCTCGCCGCCTTCGCCGTCGGGCGCGTGCGCGCCGCCCTGGTGGCGGCCGCCGCTGTCACGGCAGTGGCGCTCGCGCTCACCTTCAGCCGCGGGGCGTGGCTGGCGGCCCTGGTCGGCGTGCTCGTGCTCCTGGCCCTGCTGCCGGGGCGGGTGCGGGGGACGGTCCCGCTGGTGGTCATCGCCCTCGTGCTGGCGGGCGCCGTGCTGGTCCAGTGGTCTGACCGATTGGAGGCCGAAGCCCGCAGCATCTTCAGCCTCACCACCAACCGCAACCGCATGGTGCTCTGGCGCATCTCCTGGACGATGGTGCGGGACCGGCCGCTGACGGGCAGCGGCCTCAACACCTTCGGCGTCCTCTACCCGCGCTACCGGACGCCCGACGCCGTCGACGAGGCCCCGCCCTTCGCCCACAACATCTTCCTCAACATGGCTGTGGAGGGCGGTGTCCTGGGGGCGCTGGGGTTTGCGGCGATGGTCGGGGCGGGCTTCGTGGCCGCCTGGCGCTGGCTGGGCCGGCCGGGGGCGCTCGGCCGAGCGGTCCCGGCCACGTGGCTCGCGACCTTCCTCGCGTTGATGGTCCACCAGCAGGTGGACGGGACCGCCATCTCCTTCCACATCGGCGCCGGGCTGTGGATGCTGCTGGGGATCTTCGCCGGTGCCGACCCGGGCCTCAGCCGGGCCTCTCCCGGTGGCGGCGCAGGTGGTGTCGCCCGCGACGCCGATGCGGGGAGCCCGCCACCGTGAGCGCGGCCACCCCCGCCCTCAGCGTCGTCATCCCCGCCTACAACAGCCGGGACCTGCTGCGCGAGTCCCTGCGGGCCTTCGCGGGTCAGGAGGCCGCCGACCCCTTCGAGGTCGTGGTCGTGGACGACGGCTCCAGCGACGGCACCGGTGACATGGTGGCGGCGCTCCAGGCAGAGGGGCCGTTCGCCGAGGGTCGACCGGGCCTGCGTCTGGTCCGCACGGCCAACCGGGGCCGGTCGGGAGCGCGCAACCTGGGGGCGGGCGAGGCCCGCGCCCCCGTGCTGCTCTTCATGGACGCCGACGTGCGCCCCACGCCGGGGCTTCTGGCCGCGCACCTGCGCCACCACGCCGGCGCCGGACGCGTGGGGGTGCAGGGGCGCACCCTCCAGCACCCCTCGACCCTCGTCACCCCGTTCATGCGCGCCCCCTACCTGCTGCCCGACCTGACCGTGCGGCGCCGCCGGCGCCTCTCCCCGCTGCACGTCGTCACCCGCAACTTCTCGGTCTCGGCGGACGCCTTCCGCCAGGTGGGCGGCTTCGACGAGGCCTTCACCGGCTACGGCTGGGAGGACATCGAGCTGGGGCTGCGGCTGGCGCAGGCGGGGACGGCGCTCCACTACGAGCCCGACGCGCTCGCCTACCACTACCACATCCAGACGCTCGACGACGTCCTGCCCAAGCTGCGCCAGGCCGGGGCGGGGGCGGTCTACTTCTGGCGCAAGCACGGACGCCCGCTGTGGCTGGGGCTCTTCCTGGAGCTCCACCCGGCGCTGCTGCCGCTGAAGTGGCTGATCTTCCGCACGGAGCTGGTGACACGGCTCGTCCGCCGGCTGCTGCCGTGGGCGGAGCGCCGCGAGATCCTCGCCCTGTGCAACGAGTGCTACACCCACCTCCTCTGGAAGGCGTACTACGCGGGCGTGTGGGAGGCCATGGCGGCGGAGCGGGCCCGCCCGCGGCGCGCGGAGGAGGCGCGCACGTGAGCGCGGACGGCGCGCACGTGAGCGGGGACGGCGCTGCGCTGTCCACCCATCAGGCGGCGGCGCGGGACAGAACAGGACATCCCCGCCTGCTCGTCGTGAGCAACGGCTACGGCGAGGACCTGATCGCCGCACGCATCCTGCGGGAGCTGCGGGAGGTCGAGGTCGCCGCCTTCCCGCTCGTGGGCGCGGGGCCGGCCTACCCGCCCGGGGTGCCGCGCCTGGGGCCCCGGGCCGACCTGCCGAGCGGCGGGTTCGGCTTCCGCGACGACCTGCGGGGCCTGTGGAGCGACCTGCGGGCCGGGGCGCTGGGGCTGGTGCGGGCGCAGCGCCGGGCGCTGCGGGCGGCGGGCGCAGGGGATGGCGCCGGTGCGGGCGCAGGGGCGGGCGCAGGGCCGGACCTGGTCCTGGCGGTGGGAGACGTCTACGCGCTGTGGATGGCGCTGGCCGTCGGGGCCCCGGTGGCGCTGGTGGCCACGGCGGACACGGTGCTGGCCCGACGGCCCTCGCTGCTGCACCTGGCGCTGCTGCGCCGCGCCCGGCACGTCTTCGCCCGGGACCAGGCCACGGCGGCGTGGCTGGCGGCGCGCGGCGTGGCCGCTTCGGCGCCGGGGAACGTCATGGTGGACTGCCTG
>JAVKIJ010000027.1:0-35707 GCA_031459535.1 Candidatus Fervidifonticultor quintus
ACTGGCCGGCGCTCATCCTCGGTCCGGTGTACTACGTGCTGGTCGGCCTGTGGGTCCACGCGGCCATCATGGCCATCCTAGTCGGGGTGAGCGGCGGTCTGCTGGCACCGTTCGTGTGGCTGTACTGCGGGCTGAAGGCCAACGAGGACGTGCTCGAGTTCCGCGTGGCGAGCAGGAGCGTCTACTGACCGCCCGGCGCGACCTGCGTAACCCTCGCCGACCCGCGGCGCGGGCGTGCTATAATCGGGCCGCAACGAGCCGCCGTAGCTCAATCCGGCAGAGCACCGCACTTGTAATGCGGGGGTTACCGGTTCGACTCCGGTCGGCGGCTCCAGGGCTCCAGTAGCAGTCATCGCCCACGCCCCCTTCGTCCCGTCTCCTCCGAAGCAGGGTCCGGGCCGGCGCTCCCCGAACTCCGCCAGGTCTATACGCCGCGCTGCTCATGGCCCGGTAGACCAAGGAGGAGTCAATGTCCGGAACCGCACGTAACGTCTTGCTTGCCGTCAGTGCCGTGCAGCTCTGCCTGAGCGTGGCCTTCTTCCTGCGGCTACCTTTCGTCGTCAGGCTGTGGCCGCTTCCGGATACGGCGCCCATGTCCTTCATCTTCATCGCGTCGATCTTCGCGGCGGCCGGCCGCCGTGCTGTCCCTCCAGCTCGGCGCGAGCCGTGGCAGTCCGCAGCTCACCGCCTACGGCGTCACCTGCGTGATTGGCGCGGTCTTCGGTCTGGGACTCCTCCTCTGGAGCATCCGCATCCCCATCGACCGAACACTGCCGATGCCGGAGCCCGTCCGGTGGTCGTTTGTCATCTTTATCGTCGCGCTGTTGATCGTGGCCACGCGATTGATCCGGCAAACGCCCTATGCGCTCCCGTGGACGACTACCCCGGAACTCTCTGTGGTAATCGGCTGGATGTTTTTCGGGGCGGCTATCTACTTCGCGTACGGGCTGCTGCGGCCAAGCTGGCTGAACGCCGCGGGTCAGCTGATCGGATTTCTGGCGTACGACGCCGTGCTGATCGTCCCGTTCCTGACGCTGCTGCCAAACGTTCCGTCCTATGACCGGACCAGTCTGGTGATCTACATAGCGGTGGTCACGTTCAACGGCCTGCTGGCGATCTACTATCTGCTCGTGCACGAGCCCACCCGGGCACGAACCTGTCGGCGAACGCGCACCGCCTGACGGGCTACCCCTTCCCAGGCATCACGGGCAGGAGCCCGGCTGCTGTTGGAGGCGGTGAAGTCACGGTGCCGCAGTGTGCCGTGTTGCGCGCCCGCGCGATCGCGCGATAGACTTTATTGTCGAAAGCCGCATCTACCGTCTTACTCTGCGGCAGATGCCACAGGAGGTGATCGTATGCGCACGAGGTTGGCTGTGCGCGACGCCGCGGCGGCATGCCAGCGTGACCTGGCGCGTATTGCCAACGAGCTGAAAGGCCTGGGAGAGTATCCCAGCACGAAGGACGTCGTCAAGCACCTGCAGGCGCTGCTTGAAGCCCTGCAGCGCTTCATGCGGGAGACGGGCGACTAGCTCAGTCGGCCAGCGCCTGGCGCTGGCTGCGGGGGGTCACCGATTGCCGTACGGCATCGGCGGTACCGAGCGCAGGTACATCCACAGAGCGCGGATCTCCACGTCGGTCATCTGGGCCGTGGCCCTGATGGGCATGAAGGGATGCACCTCGGCCCCGTCCGGCCGTTGCCCCTCGCGCATCAGACGGAAGAAGTCGGCTTCGGTCCACTGACCGATCGCACCCGCCGGCGTGATGTTCGACGCCGGGGGGAACTCCCGAGGGGCGCCGGGCACACGGCCTCCGGACAGGCCTGGCCCATGACAGCCGTGGCAGCCGACCAGCGCCAGGTAGCGGCCGTACTCGAGGGTTGCGCCTTCGGGCACGGGCGGCACAAACGGCGCCGAGTGCTCGATGACGGCGGCAGCCGGCACAGGTAGTCGCCCGAGCACGAGGAGGACCCGCCCGAGGAACCTGAGCTGGCTGGCCGGGAGCACCCTGTCTACCGGCGGCACGCTCCGGGCATAGGCGACGACCGCCGCGAGATCTGTCTCGCTCATGTGGAAGTAATCCTCAGACGGCATCGAGAGCAGCGCGCGGCCGTCGCGCCCCACGCCGTGCCGTATCGCGCGCAGCCAGTCCGCGTCGGTCAGTCGCGCGCCGACGCCGCCTCGGCCGGCCGTAAGGTTTGGCCCCACGATCCGGAAGAGCGGCGCGTCAACGACGATGAGGCCGCCGAGGTCCTCTCCGTGGCAGTCACCGCACTTGGCCAGGACCAGGGCCACGTGCCGCCCACGCTGGATGCTGGCGGCATCGGCGGGAACGGACACGGCCGCCGGGGTGACGGCATAGCGCTGGTTCAGGCGCCGCTCGCTGACGATGTAGACCAGGCTCGCAGCCACCACAAGCACGACGACCAACCCGCCTGCAACCGTCAGCACCCAGCCGGCGACTCTGCGCACTCTCAACCCCCGCACGACCGTTTCGACGTGATAACCCCAACCGGCCCCCGTGGGTGTTCTGCATCCCCTGGGTAGGTTCCCGCAGACGCCGGATCGGGCGCCGGCCGGCAGGGAATCCGCCCGGCGCCCGATACCGTTTCATGACATAGAGTGTGCTAGAATCGGGCTGACCATGCGCGACCAGTACGGCCGTCCGCTCACCGACCTGCGGGTCTCGCTGACTGACCGCTGCAACCTGCGGTGCGTCTACTGCATGCCCGCCAACGGCATCGCGTTCCGGCCTCCGACCGACCTCCTGCAGGATGACGAGCTGGTCTTGCTGGTCGAAATTGCGGCCGACCTGGGGGTCTCCAAGATCCGCCTGACCGGTGGCGAGCCCACGGTGCGACCGCGGATCGTGGAGCTGGTGCGCCGCATCGCCGCCATCCCCGGCATCACCGACCGGGCCATGACCACCAACGGGATCCTCCTCGAGCTGTTGGCCCGACCCCTGGCCGAGGCAGGGCTCACCCGTCTGAACATCAGCCTCGACACCCTCGACCCGGTCAAGTTCAGCCGCATCACGCGTGGCGGGCAGGTCGGCCGGGTCCTGGCAGGCATCGAGGCGGCCGAAGCGGTGGGGCTGCGGCCGATCAAGCTCAACGCGGTGGTCGTGCGCGGGTTCAACGATGACGACGTGGTGCCCCTGGCGGCCCTGACCATCGAGCGGCCGTGGGAGGTCCGGTTCATCGAGGTCATGCCGTTCGGCGAGGTCGCCGGCGTCGCCGACGCGGGCATCGTCTCCTCCGAGGAGACCAGAACGAGGATCGAAGCTGCGCTGGGCCGCCTGGAGCCCATCGACCTGAGCGGCGGCAGCCCGGCGCGCAACTACCGTCTGCCGCGCGCATCAGGCACCATCGGTCTCATCAGCCCGGTCAGCGAGCCGTTCTGCGCCAGGTGCGGCCGCATTCGGCTGACGGCCGACGGAAAACTGCGTCTGTGCCTGCTGCGCGACGACGAAGAAGACTTGCTGACCCCCTTGCGCGGCGGCGCCTCGCGGGAACAGATGAAGCAGATCTTTGCCCGGGCCGCGTATCGCCGGCCCTTCGGCCACGCACTCGCCGAGAAGCTCTACCCCAGAGAGCGCGTCATGATCCAGATCGGCGGGTAGCGGCGACCCCGCCCCTCAGTCGTCCTCGGGGTCCACCAGTTCCTCCTCGTCCGGCACGAAACGGCCCTTGCAGCGCGGGCAGACGACTTCGTCGTCGTCCGACGCCGACACAAGGAGGAAGATGAACCGGCAGTCCGGACAGAGGACGCGGAGCACAGCCATCCGCCCCCTCGGGTTCAGGTCAGGCGTCTTCGCCTTCGAGGTTCCGTTCGAGCTTCCGCTTGACCCGCTGGAGGGCGTTGTCGATGGACTTCACGTGGCGGTTGAGTTCGTTGGCCATCTCCTGGTAGGACTTTCCCTCCAGGTAGGCGGTAAGCACCTTGCACTCCAGCTCGCTGAGGTTCTTGCGGATGCGCTCGCGCATGGTGGCCGAGGCTTCCTGGTTGATGACCAGCTCCTCGGGGTCAGAGACCTTGATGCTGCTGATGACGTCCAGCAGTGTCCGGTCCGAATCCTCGTCGTAGATGGGCTTGTTCAACGAAATGTACGAGTTCAGCGGGATGTGCTTCTGACGGGTCGCGGTCTTGATGGCCGTGATGATCTGCCGGGTGATGCACAGCTCGGCGAACGCCCGGAACGACGAGAGCTTGTCGCGCCGGAAGTCGCGGATCGCCTTGTAGAGGCCGATCATGCCCTCCTGGATGATGTCCTCGCGGTCGGCGCCGATGAGGAAATACGCCTTGGCCTTGACGCGCACGAAGTTGCGGTACTTCGCAATCAGGAACTCGGCGGCCCGGTCGTCCCCTGACTTGGCGTGGTCTACCAGTTCTTCGTCAACGAGCTCGTGATAGCCCAGACCTTCCCGGCGAACGACGGCCAACGCCTATGCCCTCCGGCCGACTCTCGAGGGATGGGAGACGCAACCGACGCGCAAGCGTGTAGGAGGCACCATCATCGCAGCAGGTCAGGTTCATTATAGGAATCGCCCCTGGCAGCGTCAAGGCACGGCCCGACGATCAGACACCTGACGCGGCGCCGCGCCGGTCCCGACCACGACCGTCTGCGGCACCGGCTGGTAGTAGTTCAGCGCGACAACCTCCCGGCGGACCACCACCCCGTCCTGCCGGACGACGCGCACCGTACGGGACCGCAGGCCAGTACGCGGGGGCTCCACCCGCATCTGACCCGCTGGCAACTGGGGGTCGTGCCTGACCACGGTGTGGGTCGGCGCCGGCAGCACCACCTGGTCGGTAACCGCGATGGTCACCTCACGGCCGGGCAGCCGCGGCCCGAAGATCGTCACCGTCACCGACGTGGGACCGACCTCGGTCCACAGATAGAGGTGCGACCCGGTGGTGTTGCGCAGCCGGAGGTCGATCGACCCGTACTCCACGGTGGCGTCGCGGCCGGCGGCCAGGTACGGGACCGGCCGCGAGTGATTGGTCCGGCGCTCCACGGCCATCTCGGCCAGCACGGCCGCGTTGAAGAGGGTGGAGGAGACCTGGCAGACACCTCCGCCGTCGCCTGGGACCAGTTCGTTGTTGATCAGCACCGGCGCCTTGCGATACCCCACCTTCGGATTCCGTGGACCGACCACCGCGTTGTACGAGAGCACGGCGCCCGGGGGCAGCAGCAGACCCCTCAGCGCCGAGGCGGCCAAGCGGATGTTGTGGACCCGATCCGGTGAGGGCGGAAACCACGTGGTGAAGCGGGCGACTGGCTCGGCCATACGGGCTGCCACCTCGGTGGTCAATCCCGGACGGCGGGACTGCACCGCAAGGGCCACCCGCGGCTGCCCGGACACCAGGGCGGCAATGACCCGGATCGCAGAGGCGGCCTCGTCCACGACCACGCCGTCCCGGCTGGGACTGACCACGACCAGACGCCCCCTGACCACGGCGACCTGAGCGTCGCGGGGCTCCACCAGCAGCGCGCCCGTGGCGGCGTGCACGGCGGCCCTCGCGGCGTGGACATCGTAGCGGTAGACAACCGGCAGACGGATGGGCCGGAGGCGCATGGCCACCCGGGTCCAGGCCCGTCGCACCGGGCCTCCCTCGCGACCGGCAGCCATCGCCGCGCGTATGGTGCGGTTTATCTCGACGCCCAAGCCCAGCGCCTGGGCCGGCAGTGCGGCGATGGGGGTGACGGCGTCCAGCCAGAGGGAGCGCTGCAGCCGTGCCTGGGCCATCGCCTCGATCCTGGCGACCAGTTCGCTGGCGCTCAGCCCGCCGACATCCAACCCCTCGACCTGCACGCCAGGGAGCACGCGGCCGTGGTAGGCGCGGTCGATCGCCACCGTCCACCCCGCAGCGACGCCGACCGCCCCCAGGAGCAGGCCGAGCGCGGCCAGGCGCGGCGGGCGTCTCACGGCGACCCCGTCGCTGCGCGCATCTGCCGGCGTACCTCGAACAGGCACAGCGCGGCCGCGACCGACGCGTTGAGCGACGCGGTGGCG
Organism: Candidatus Fervidifonticultor quintus; assembly: GCA_031459535.1. Classification (GTDB taxonomy): domain Bacteria; phylum Sysuimicrobiota; class Sysuimicrobiia; order Sysuimicrobiales; family Humicultoraceae; genus Fervidifonticultor_A; species Fervidifonticultor_A quintus. The sequence goes on from JAVKIJ010000027.1 coordinate 6,014, forward strand.
CCATACATGGGGATGCGCACCAGCCGGTCGCATCGCTCGCGGACCAGCCGCGACAACCCGCGGCCCTCGCTCCCGACCACCAGCGCCACCGGAGGCAGGAGGCTGACATTGTAGAGGTCGTCGCTCGCCCCGGGATCGGCTCCGATCACCCAGATCCCTTCGGCCTTGAGGCGCTCGATGGCCGCAGTGAGGTTCGCGACCTGTGCGACGAGGACGTGCTCGATGGCGCCGGCGGACGTGGCGGCCACCGCAGCACTGAGGCCGGCCGCCCGGCGGCGCGGGATGACAACCCCATGGACGCCCGCCGCATCCGCCGACCGCAGGATGGCCCCCAGGTTGCCTGGGTCCTCGATCCCGTCCAACATCAGCAGCAGCGGCGCCTCGGCGCGCCCACGGCTCCTGGCCAGGACATCGTCGAGTTCCACCGTGGCGTGGGCCGCGGCCACAGCGATGATCCCCTGCGGCGTTCGGGTCCTGGCGAGTCGCTCGAGCACGGCGGCGTCCACTTCCTGCACCGGAATGCCCCGGCGCCGGGCTTCGCCAATCAGGTGACGCAGACCGGCGGTGCGCGCAGCGGTCCGGGCCACCAGGAGCTTGCGCAACGGCCGGCCGGCCCGCAGCGCCTCGCGCACAGGGTGCCGGCCCTCGATCTGGGTGTCGGAAATCAGGGACGACCGGGCGTCCGCGCGGCCAGCCGCCATCGAGAGCCTCCAGGGAGGTCCTCCACGATTATGCCCAGGTCGCCCAACCGGCGGCGGATCGCGTCGGCCACCTCGAACCGCCGGGCCCGCCGGGCCCGATCGCGTCCGGCCAGCAGCGCGCCCACCACGTCATCCGGGCTGCGAAGGCTGGCGCCGTCTGGGAACAGCGCCGGATCGTCCGCGTGCAGGGACGCCAGCATGGCCCGCAGCGCCTCGAGGGCCTCGGTCGGCAGGTGGATCGGGGCAGCCAGACGCAGGCCGAGGACGCCGGCCAGGCGCCGGAGCATCGCGACGGCAGCAGCCAGACCGCCGGCGGCGCCGTCCTGACCCTGGAGGGCGGCGCTTGAAGCCCGGTTGATTTCCGCGGCGAGGTCGAAGAGGGCGGCGATGGCCTGCGGTGTCCCGAAATCGGTGTCCATGGCCCGCTCGAAGGCCCCCCGCGCCGCCTCCGCGGCGTCGGCCAGCGGCCCATCTGCCACCAGGCCCCCGGCCCGAGCCAGCGCCGCCTCAGCGTTCGCCAGGGCCGTGCGCAGTCGCTCGACGCCCCGCGCCGCGGCCCGCACGCCCTCATCCGTCCATCGTAGCGGGGTCCGGTAGTGAGCGGTCAGGATGAACAGCCGGATCGCATCGGCCTCGTACGCCTCCAGGGCGTCACGAATCGAGATGAAGTTGCCGAGGTGGCGGTGCATCTCCTCGCCCACCGGGGGCTTCATCAGAGCATTGTGGATCCAGTAGCGCACAAACGGCGTCTTGCCGGTGAAACCCTCGGACTGGGCGATTTCGTTCTCATGGTGCGGAAACCGCAGATCATCTCCGCCGCCGTGAATGTCGAGTTGCTCCCCCAGGTACTGCATCGCCATGGCCGAGCACTCGATGTGCCACCCGGGACGGCCCGCACCCCACGGGCTGGGCCAGCTGGGTTCCCCGGGCCTGGCGGCCTTCCACAGCGCGAAGTCCATGGGGTGCTCCTTGCGCTCGTCCACCTCGATGCGGGCGCCAGCCTGCATCTGCTCCAGCGACCGGCCGGATAGGGCGCCGTAGGCGGGAAAGGAGGTGACCCGGAAGTAGACGTCGCCGTCCACCACGTATGCATGGCCGCGCGCGATCAGCCCCGTGATGATCTCGATCATCTTGGGGATGACTTCAGTGGCCCGTGGATAGCCGTGCGCGCGTTGGATGTTCAGCGCATCCATCTCGCGCAGGAAGCGCTCGAGGTACTCCGATGCGATCTCGAAGATACTCCGGCCCTCGCGCTGCGCGCGGTCGAGGATGCGGTCTTCGATGTCGGTGAAGTTCTGGATGTGGCGGACTTCGTAGCCCCTGTACTCGAGATAGCGTCGGACGACATCGAAGAATGTGTACGACAGCGCGTGGCCCACGTGCGCGGGCCCGTACAGGTTCGGGCCGCACACGTACATCCGTACCCGACCCGGCTGCAGCGTCTCGAATGGTTCAAGGCGTTTGGTGAGCGAGTTGTAAATCTCTAGACCCATGGACTCCCCCGGCCGTATTGTCCAGTCTATCCGAGCGTTGGGGAGGCGACAAGGTCCGGGCCAGGGCCCCGGAGGCCGAAGGCGCCGCCGGCCCGAGATGCCCGCCGCGGGCTAGGGCAGGCGCGCCACCGGCACGGTGTCGAGCTCCGCGCACAGCTCCCAGGCCCGCCATGCCCGCAGGGTCCCGGGGTCCATGCGTCGCACGTGTCGGATGTCGAAGGCACCGTGATCGGTGATCACCCGGTGGTACACCGCGTCGTGCTCGTGCCGTGTGGCCACCACCCGGGTGATGAGGTGGAACGCGCTCCCGCGCCAGAACCCGACCAGCCGGGGGCGGTAGGCGAGGGGCCGATCCAGCTCGACGACGACCGGCTCGGCCAGACGCGCTCGTTCCACGAAGAGCATCTCGAAGGCGGCATGCCGCGCCGCCGCACGCCTGCCCTCGGCTATCGCCGGCGACCGACGGCCCGCCACCCGCGCCGCCCGGGGTCGGCCTCGCCGCCGGCGTCGGGAGAAGCCGCGGCCACCTTTGCGCACGGCTAGGCGGTCTTCCTCAGCACGGCCACGGCGTGGGCGGCGATCGCCTCGCTCCGGCCCACGGCATCCAGGCCCTCGCCCGTCGTGGCCTTGATCCCGACCTGTCCCGGCGTCACCGACAGGGCAGCGGCCAGCCGCTCGCGCATCGCGACAATGTGGGGCGACAGTCGGGGCGACTGGGCGATGACCACGGCGTCCACATTGGCGACGGCCCACCCGGACGCCCCCAGGTGATCGGCAACCGCCCTCAGCAGGTGCATGCTGCTGGCACCGCGGTACGCCGGGTCGTCGGGCGGGAAGTGATGGCCGATGTCGCGCTCGCCAGCTGCGCCCAGCAGGGCATCCATGATCGCGTGGGTCAGGACATCGGCATCGGAGTGCCCGGCCAGGCCCCGCGGATGGGGGATCGTGATCCCTCCGAGCACCAGCGCCCGGTCCGGGACCAGCCGGTGGATGTCGTAGCCGATGCCCACCCTCACCGGTGGCACCTCAGTGGCCTCCACGAGCCGCCTCGCGACGTCCAGATCGTGCGGCATGGTGATCTTCACGTTCAGTGGATCCCCCACCACCACCGCAACCTCGTGGCCGATGCGCTCGACGAGTTCGGCATCATCGGTGACCTGTGCGGAGTCCGGTACGACCGCGTGAGCCTCCCGGATCAGGGCGGCGCGAAACGCCTGCGGCGTCTGGATGGCCCACAGCGCTGTCCGATCCACGGTGCGGGTCACCCGATCCGCCGCGACGTGCTTGAGGGTATCGGTCACGGGCAGGCCTGCGGTGGCAGCGCCGGTCGCCTTCGCCCCTTCCAGCACCCGCGCAATGAGCTCGGGCGTCACGAAGGGCCGCACGCCGTCGTGCACCAGGACCCACCCCACGTCTCCCAGCGCCTCCAGGCCCGCGGCGACCGAGTCGCGACGGGTGCGCCCTCCCGGGACCACGGCGATCATCTTGCGGCAACGCATCGCCTGGACCGTGCGGACGAACTCCGGCGCCACGACCACTGCGACATCATCGACGGCCCGGCACCCCTCGAAGACCGCGAGGGTCCGCTCGAGGATTGACGAGCCACCCAGTTGGATGAACGGCTTCGGGGTGGCGCCCGTCAATCGCGACCCGGCACCGGCGGCGGCGATGACGGCACCGACTCGGTCCGGGCTGGGCTGGGGAGCTGGATGGGCCTCGCCCACGCTACCGCCGCTCAACGGCTGGCGGCCCGGCGGGCTCGTTGGACTTGGGACGGGCAAAGATCATGCGGCCTGCGGACGTCTGGAGCACGCTGGTGACCACCACATCGGAGGTCTCACCGATGAACCGTTTGCCGCCTTCCACCACGATCATCGTGCCGTCCTCCAGATAGGCCACGCCCTGCCCGGCCTCTTTGCCGTCCCGGATGACGTGCACGCTCAACTCCTCGCCGGGAAGCACCGCGGGCCGCAGCGCCTGGGCCAACTGGTTGACGTTCAGCACGCGCACGCCCTGCAGCTCGGCTACCTTGCTGAGGTTGAAGTCGGTGGTCACGATGGACGCATGGTGCGCCCGCGCCAGCGCCACGAGCTGCGAATCCACATCCAGATCGCCGGCGTCGTCGAGCACTCGCACCGTGGAGAAGTCGCGCTGGAGGCGGTTGAGGATGTCGAGGCCCCGCCGACCCCGGTTGCGCCGCACCACGTCCGCGGAGTCAGCCACCCGCTGGAGCTCCAGCAGCACCGACCGGGGTACCAGCAGCGGTCCTTCAAGGAATCCGGCCGCGCAGATGTCGGCGATGCGGCCGTCGATGATCACGCTGGTGTCGAGTAGCTTGGACCCGGCTCCCGCCTCGACGGCGCCGACCCGGGGACGCACGGTGACCCGGGCGAAGAAACTGGCGACCTCTTCACGCCGCTGCAGCGCCAGGTGGAGGCCCAGGTAGCCGAAGACCAGGCCCGCCACACCGCGGACGTATGGGCCGACCAGGGGCAACCCGTCCAACAAGCTGCCAACCACGTAGGCCAGCACCAGCCCGCCCGTCAGACCCGCGGCGGCCAGCAACAGGTCGCGTAGCGAGAGCGCGGCCAGGCCATGGAGTACAGTGGCCATCAGGGCCACGAACCCACGGGCCAAAAGGGGGAGCGCAAGCCAGCCCGCGAGTCCGCCGACGGCCACGCCCACCGCTGCGGTCACCAGCGTATCGGGAAAGATCGCCGGATTCCAAACGGTGGCCAGTCGGGCGGCCTCATGGCCAGCGATCCCGCCGAGCAATACTCCCGTTCCCCTCAGCAACCGATTCCGCATTGGAGGTCTGGCAGGCAGTCCCAGCGTCCCGTCCGCGGTCTGCGTACCGTGCATCTAGAGGTCTTCGCGAGGAGTATAGCACACGGCTTCGGAGGAGGAGAAGGTTCAGTCGCCTGGGATGGGACGCGCGGCGGGCGGGGTGGCGATGGGACTGTGCGGCGGCGCGGGGTGTTTGACACCCTCGCGGCACGGTTTCTATAATGACACTCGCTTATGAGCGACTTGGCGCCATCGAGGTGAGCGTCGAATGGCGGAGTTGAGCGAGGGCACCTTCCAACGCACGGTCTCAGAATACTTGATTCGCCACCGCAGTATTCTCGACGTGGAGAGCAAGCTCACTGAGGCGGCCGCGCGGGTCAACCGGGCTGTCGCCAAGGCGGTGACCACCTGCGGGTGCATCAGCATCCACGCCAGCCGCCAGCGGTTCCCCGCCGAGCTCAGTCTCGCCCAGGTTCGCGATCTCATGCAGAGCCACCTGGAGGGTTCGCTGTGTGATCGGTGCCGCGAAGCGCTGGAGACCGAGATCGGGATGACGCTGTTCTACCTCGCGGCGGCATGCAGCCTGTTCGGGCTCGACCTGGATGTCATCATGCGGAAGGAGCACACCCGGGTCGCGACCCTGGGCGTGTTCCACCTCACCTGACCGGCCGGGCTACGTCAGGACCTCCAGCGCATCTGCCAGACGGTCAACACCCACGACCGCGATGCCCGCGGGCGCGTGCACGCCCTCGCGGCGCGGCACGACGGCCCGCTGGAATCCCAGCCGCACCGCCTCGGCCAGGCGCTTAGCCAGCTGGGGAACCACCCGGATCTCGCCTGCCAGCCCGACCTCGCCGATGACGATGGTCTGGGGATCGACCGGCCGGTTGCGCAGGCTGCTGGCCACTGCCGCCGCGATGCCCAGATCCGCGGCCGGTTCGTCGACGGCGATCCCGCCGGCGACGCTCACGTACACGTCCTGAGTCGCCAGGTGCAGGCCGGCCCGCCGCTCCAGCACAGCCAGGAGCACCAGCATCCGGTTGTAGTCCACGCCGGCGGCTGTGCGCCGCGGCATGCCGAAGTGCGTGGGAGTCGTCAGCGCCTGGATCTCGACCAGGAGGGGCCGCGTGCCTTCTATGGCGCAGACGACGGCTGACCCGGGCGCCGACGTTGCCCGTTCCGATAGAAACGCCGCGGAGGGGTTTGGGACGTCCACCAGGCCCGCGCCCGCCATCTCGAACACGCCGATCTCATTGGTCGAGCCGAACCGGTTCTTGGTCGCGCGCAGCACGCGGTAGGCGTGGTGCCGGTCACCTTCGAACGAGAGCACGGCGTCCACCAAGTGCTCCATCACCCGCGGGCCGGCCAGCGTGCCTTCCTTGGTCACGTGGCCGACGATGAACGTGGCGATGCCATACTCCTTGGCCATCCGCACGATGGACGCGGCGCACTCGCGCACCTGGACCACACTCCCGGGCGACGAGGCCACATCTCCCCGGAAGACGGTCTGAATGGAGTCTATGATGAGCACCGCTGGCCTCAGGCGGGCCGCCGTCTCCAGGATGACGTCCAGGTCGCTCTCGGCGAGCAACAGCAGCGCCGGCGCCACAACCCCCAGGCGCTCAGCCCGCAGTTTGGTCTGAGGGATCGACTCTTCGGCGCTGACGTACAACACCCGGTTCTCGCCACGGGCGACCCGATCGGCCAGCTGCATCAGTAGCGTCGACTTGCCGACGCCTGGATCGCCACCGACCAGGACCACCGACCCGGCGACAACCCCGCCGCCAAGCACGCGGTCGAGTTCCGCCGATCCGGTGGGCGTTCGCGTCTCGGCGGTAACCGGGGCCTCAGCGACGGAAACCGGCTGCGCCGCCGGCCGCCGGGCCGGCCGGGCTGGCGGGGCCTCGGGTTCCTCGACCAGGGTATTCCATTCGCCGCAGGCGGGACAGCGGCCCAGCCATTTGGCAGACTCGTGCCCGCACTGCTGGCACACATACCTGGTGCGGATGCGGTCTGTCGTCAGGCCTCCCGAACGCGCGGCAGCCTACTCGGCGAGGGCCGGCTCTCGCTTCCGTTCGAAGATGATGTGTTCGTCGCGGGCGTCCACGAGCACGGTGTCGCCGCTGGTAAACTGCCCGCGCAGCAGCTCGTCGCTGAGCGGGTCCTCGACCAGCCGCTGGATCGCCCGACGGAGCGGTCGGGCCCCGAAGGTGGGATCGAACCCTTCGCGGGCCAGCAGCGCCTTGGCGGCGTCGGTGACTTCCAGGTCCATCTTCTGCCCGCGCAGCTCACGCCGTACGCGCTCGATGAGGATGCCCACGATCGCGGCGATCTGCTCCGTGGTCAGGGGCCGGAAGACGATGATCTCGTCCAGCCGGTTGAGGAACTCCGGCCGGAAAGTGCGGCGCAGTTCCTCCATGACGTGCTCGCGCATGCGCTGGTAGCTGCGTTCGCGATCCACGCTGGCGTCGTAGGCGGCACGGAAGCCGATCCCCACGTCCTTGTCGAGCTGGGGCGCGCCCACGTTGCTGGTCATGATGATGACCGAGTTCTTGAAGTCCACGGTACGGCCCTGGGCATCGGTCAGCCGGCCGTCGTCGAGGATCTGCAGGAGCACGTTGAAGATCTCCGGGTGCGCCTTCTCGATCTCGTCGAAGAGCACCACCGAGAACGGCCGTCGCCGCACTGCCTCGGTGAGCTGTCCGCCCTCCTCGTAGCCCACATACCCCGGCGGCGAGCCGACCAGCCGCGACACCGTGTGGCGCTCGCTATACTCGGACATGTCGATCCGAATCAGCGCACCCTCGTCCCCGAAGAGGAACTCGGCGAGCGCCCGGGCCAGCTCCGTCTTGCCGACACCGGTCGGGCCCAGGAAGATGAACGAACCGACAGGCCGGCGCGGGTCCTTCAACCCCGCCCGGGCCCGGCGCACGGCCTTGCTCACCGCGCGGACCGCGTCCTCCTGACCCACGATCCGCTGATGCAGCGCCTCTTCCATCCGCAGCAGCTTTTGGGTTTCTTCCTCGACCAGCCGCGTGACGGGGATCCCGGTCCACGAACTCACGATATCGGCGATGTCCTCACCGGTCACGGTGCTGAGGTGGGCCCGGCCCTTTTCGCGCTTAACGGAGCTCTCCAACTCCTCGAGCTTCTGCCGCAGCACCCGCTCCCGATCGCGGAGCTGCGCAGCCCGCTCGAAGTCCTGCGCCTTGCTGGCCTCGTCCTTCTCGCGCTTGACCCGCTCCACGCGCTCCATGGCCTGGCGCAGCTCCTGGGGCAGAAACGACGCCTGCAACCGGATCTTGGACGACGCCTCGTCCATGAGGTCGATGGCCTTGTCCGGCAGAAACCGGTCGGAGATGTACTTGTCGGCCAGGGTCGCGGCGGCGACCAGCGCTTCGTCGGTGATGGTCACGCCGTGATGGGCTTCGTACCGATCCCGCAGGCCTCTCAGGATCTCGATGGTCTGCTCGACGGTGGGCTCGGAGACCAGAATCGGCTGGAACCGCCGCTCCAGCGCCGCGTCGCGCTCCACGTACTTCCGGTACTCGTCGAGGGTGGTGGCCCCGATGCACTGGAGCTCGCCACGCGCCAGTGCCGGCTTGAGGATGTTGCTGGCGTCAATGGCGCCTTCCGCCGCGCCGGCGCCCACCAGGGTGTGCAGCTCGTCCACGAAGAGGATGACCTCGCCCTGGGCCTTGCGGATCTCCTCCATGACCTTCTTCATCCGCTCTTCGAACTCGCCGCGGTACTTGGTGCCGGCGACCAGCGCCGCCAGGTCCAACTGGACCACGCGCTTGCTGCGCAGCACGTCGGGCACGTCCCCCCGCACGATGCGTTGCGCCAGTCCCTCGGTGATGGCCGTCTTCCCCACACCCGGCTCGCCAATGAGCGCCGGGTTGTTCTTGGTGCGACGGGACAGGACCTGGATGACCCGCTCGATCTCGCGCTCCCGGCCGATCACCGGGTCCAGCTTGCCATCGCGGGCCAGCTTGGTGAGGTCACGACCGAACTCGTCGAGCGTGGGCGTCTTGCTGGCCTGTTTGGTATACGAGGTGGTCCCCTCCTCGCCCAGCAGGTAGACGACCTGGGCCCGCACCCGGTCCAGATCGGCGCCCATGGCCTCCAGCACCCGGGCCGCCACGCCCTCACCCTCGCGGATCAGGCCCAGCAGCAGGTGCTCGGTGCCGATGTAGTTGTGTCCGAGCCGCCGCGCCTCGTCCAGCGCCAGTTCCAGCACCTTCTTGGCCCGCGGGGTGAACGCCACCTCTTCATGGGGGGCCCGCTCCCCGCGACCGATGGCGCCCTCGATTTCGGCGCGGACACGCTCGGGGCTGATGTTGAGGCTCTCGAGGACCTTGCTGGCGACGCCTTCGCCCTCGCGAATGATCCCCAACAAGATGTGTTCGGTTCCCACAGCGCTGTGGTTGAGGCGCTTGGCCTCTTCCTGGGCGAGGATGATGACGCGACGGGCGCGCTCTGTGAACCGCTCAAACATCGCCACTGCACTCTCCTCTCCCGAATCGGGCGAGAGGGTCACCACTCACTGACGGGCACCAATTCTGTCCTCTGCACGTGCACTCCTGCCCAGGGCCTCTGGAGCCGTCACCACTGTTGTGCAGCCTCGTTCCGCCACCAGCGGCGGCGCTCCCGATCTGGTCTACGTTCCAGAGTCCAGCCGCATTCCCGGCTGCGGGTTCGACCTGCCGGATCCGCTACCCGTATCTACTTGTACCCAACCCGCTGCGCGCTATGACTGGTGAGCGACGTCGAGGATGGTATACTGCAGCGTCCCGGCCGGCACCCGCACGGTCACCGTCTCGCCTCTCTTGCGGCCGATGAGGGCCTGCCCGACGGGAGACTCGTTGCTGATCCGGTCACGAAGCGGATCGGCCTCCGCCGACCCTACGATGGTATACGTGATCTCGTCGCCACCGGTGACGTCCTTCACCCGGACCGTGGACCCGATGGTCACCGCCTCAGGGTCGGTCGCGTTGTTGTCAGCGACGCGGGCGTTGCGCAGAATCTGCTCGAGCTGCAGGATGCGACCTTCAACGAAGGCCTGCTCGTTCTTGGCGTCGTCGTACTCGGCGTTCTCGAACAGGTCGCCAAACTCCTTGGCGGCCCTGATGCGCTCGGCGATCTCCTTGCGCCTGGTCCCCTTGAGATACTCCAGCTCCTCCGCCAACTTGTGGAGGCCAGATTCGGTCAAAATGATTTCCTTCTCGCCCTCGGGAAGCGGCGTCTTGGGAGTCCTGTTAGGCTTGATGTTGCGGTTCGGCATCGCACCCGCCTACAATGGATACCGACCGCCGGGCACACCGGCGGTCGGGGCGACTAAGTGCGAGTATAGGAGAGGCCGCGCATCCCCGTCAAGCGGAGCCCGCGGCCCCTGCCAGCCGCACGACCCGCGGCGTAAACCCGGCCCGCCGCATCCACTCCAGGCACTCCGCCGGCGTCATGTCGGCCGGCCGCCGGCCGGACAGCGCGATCAGGGCGGCCTCCAGGGCGTTGGTGGGAAATGACCGGCCGTCCATCTCCGGAGTGGTGGTGATGAGCAGCGACAGGCGCCGCTGCCGCAGCACCACCAGATCGGCTTCCGTGATCGTGTTGGTCAGGATGGTCTTCCCGGAGAGATCTTCCGGCAGATGCCGCCGAATGAAGTGGAAGTCGCCGGCGATGATCTCAGCCCACGCGTAGGCTCGCCCGAACTTCGGCCGGATCTCGTCCTGCCGTTCGCCCGTGGGGTAGAGCCAGGTGAAGGGCAGGCGCGTGAAGATCGGCAGCAGGAGCGCCGCCAGGATCTTGATCGTGGTCAGCCCGCGCAGCCCAATCGGGATCCCGAGCGCGAACATCAGGTCCCCGAACACCACGTCGGCCCCAGCGCCGGCGAAGGCTTCCGCCATGGCGAAACGATCCACCGATGAAGCCAGCAGCACCCGCTGCCCAGCCAGCGGACGTCCCGTCTCCCTGGGGAGCACGTTCACGATGACCTCGCGCTCCCACCCCTGCTTGATGCCGCTGCCGTCCACCACCGGCGTCCGCATCCCCGCCACGGCTCGCACCGCGTCCCGAATGTAGTACCGTCGCCCGCCGGCTGCCAGGGCCAGGTTGATGCCGCCCAGCCCAATGGCGTCCACCTTGCCGTCCAGTTCGCGCAGCTTGCGGCAGAAGCGCGCGTAGTCACCGTCGGTCCCGATCCGCTCGATGATAATGCGTTGACCCAGCAGCTCGGTCTCCACGCGCTTGTCGCGCTTGCTGGACCCCAGGCTGATGCTCACCACGTGGCGTACGCTCCCGGGCCGCGGCGCTGGCATGGCGTCTGTGGGCTCTCCTCTCACGGAAACACTCTACCGCGATCGGCGCACGGTCACCGCCGCCGCCGACAGCACGTCGCCGGCGAGGACCCGGCGGACGCGGCCGTCTCGGAGGCGGACTCGCAACGCGCCGTCCTGGTCTGGGCCCTCGGCAATGCCTTCGAGCACCTCGCCCGGCAGCGTCACGACCACCGGCGCACCAGCCAGGGCGTCGCGCTCCCTCCAGACGTCGATCACGCCGGCGTCACCCGCCAGCCAAGCCGCATACCACCGGCCGAGTCGATCGAGCAGAACATCCAGCACGGCGTCCCGTTCGATGGGACGGCCGCTGGCTGCGTCCAGGGAGATGGCGCGGCTGGCGACATCGGGCGTCAGCGCTCCCGGCGGCACGGCCACATTGACGCCTACCCCCACCACCAGCGCGTCTGCCGCGCCCTCGAGGAGGATGCCCGCGGCCTTCCTCTCGTGCACCATGACGTCGTTGGGCCACGCGAGCGTTGCTCTGAGGCCGGCAGCGGCCTCGATCGCCTCCGCGACGGCCACGCTGGCAGCCAGGCTGAGCAAGGCGAGGGATGGACTGCCGGGCGGGCGCAGCAACACCGAGCACCACAGCCCTCCTGCCGGTGACTCCCATGACCGGCCCAAGCGGCCCCGCCCCAGCACTTGGCGGTCGGCCACGACGGTTGCCCCTTCGGCCGCGCCGACCGCCGCCAGCAACCGGCCGATGTCATTGGTGGACGTCGCCTCCCCCAGCCGGACCAACGGCCGGCCCAACCCGATTCCCGTGCGACCGTGGCCGCTCATGCCTCGGACGCGCGCAGCGGAAAGATCGTCGCCAGCCGGATCTGCATCTGCGCGATGAGCTGGTCCAGTTGGTCGAGCCGCAAGGTGGCCGCATCCACGGTGAGCACCGGGCAGAGGTCAAAGCGGGCCACCCACTCCTCATAGCGCTCGGCGAGCTGCGCCAGATAGGCTCTGGGCATCTCCCGCTCGTAGTGGCGCGACCGCGCCCGGATGCGCTCCATGAGCAGCTCGACCGGCGCCCGCAGGTAGATGATCAGGTCGGGTGGCTTCAGGAACTCCACCATGAGGTGGAAGAGGTTGTGGTAGCATCGATAGTCGCGTTCGGTCATCAGGCCCTGCAGATACAGGTTACGGGCGAAGACCTCGGCGTCCTCATAGATCGTCCGATCCTGCACCACCGAGTGCGGCGCCCGCAGAATCTCCTGGTGATGCCCAAACCGCCGGGTCAAGAAGAAGACCTGGAGCGGAAAGCTCCAGCGGGCCATGTCGGCGTAGAAGTCGGCGAGGTACGGGTTTTCGTCCACCACTTCGTAGTATGGCTGCCAGCCCAGGCGCTGCGCCAGCAGCGTGGTGAGGGTGGACTTCCCCGAGCCGATGTTCCCGCTCATCGCCACGAACCACTTCACCGGCGCGCCTCCGCCACCGCATGGGCGATCACATCCAAACCCGCGTCCCCCCGCGGGTCCAACCGCGCGGTGTCAACGATGACCACCGGCGCCGTGTCGAACTGTTCGAAGAACGCTTCGTACGCCTCCGACAGCCGGGCCAGGTAGTCCGGCGCCAGAGCCCGTTCAAACGGCCGGCCTCGGGCTGCGATGCGCTGGATCAGCGTCTGGACGGGCGCGCGCAGGTACACGAGCGCGTCCGGAGGCGGCACCAGAGGCGCAATCAGGTCGTAGACGTTCCGGTACAGCGACAGCTCGTTCTCGTCGAGCGTGAGTTCCGCGAACAGCCGGTCCTTGGCAAACATGTAGTCGGCCACCACGGGTCTCCCCTCGGCCAGGTAGGAGCGTATGCTCTGCTGTTGCCGGTGCCGGCTGAGCAGGAAGAACATCTGGGTCTGAAAGGCCCGTCCGCGCATGTCCTGGTAGAACGTCTGGAGAAACGGGTTGTCCTCTACCACCTCGAGCAGTAGACGGGCGTCGAAGCGGGCAGCGAGTCGCTGCGCCAGCGTCGTCTTCCCTACACCAATCGGTCCCTCCACGGCGAGCAGCCATCCCTTCGAGGCCGGCGGGAGCAGGAGCCGCTGCTGCGCGCGCGGGCGGCGGATCTCTAGCGCCGCGTTCACCCCAGTGCCCGGTCGGCTGCCTGCTCTCGCCTGATCTCCACCATCGCGGCCTCCAGCGGACCGCCTAGGATCACCTCGGGCTTGCGGACGCGGACTTTCACGGCGGCCACCTGCGGCAGGACCAGCACCCGGCCAGCGATCGCCTCGGCCACCGCCTCCAGGAGCGCTAGAGGCGGCCCTTCCACCACCTCCTGGGCGATGCCATACAGCCTGCGATAGTCCACCGTCTTCGACAGGTCGTCGCGGCGCCCGGCCTCACGGAGGTCCACCTCCACTTCGATGTCCACGAGGAAACGCTGCCCCCGCGCGCGCTCCGAGGGCAGCACGCCGTGCCGACCGAAGAACTTCATGCCCACCAGGGCCACACGATCGCTCATCCGACGATGACCTCGCCTCCGAGAATGCCGCCGGTCCGGCCTGCTACCCCATCAACTTGACCTCCAGCACTTGATCGCGCGCAAAGCGGTGCAGGCGCAGATGGGCGCGGGCCGCATCGAGCACCGCATCCAGGGGGACCAGTCCCACGATCTCGCTGTCGGCCACCTCAACCCCGAAGCGTGCCGCCTCGACCCGCACCAGGTCGAAGACACGCGCCAGCGGCGTTCGAGCATGATCCAGGACGTTGATCGTCACTTGCGCCAGGCCCGAGGCGGATCTCACACCCATGGCCTGGACATTGACCAGCCCGCCGCCAGACTCTCGCACCGCCCTGGCGACGGCCCTGGCCACACCCACATCCGTGGTGTGCAGGTTGACGTTGTAGGCGATCAAGGGCTTCCGCGCGCCAACGACAACGGCGCCGGCCGTGGGATGCGGAGCCGGATCGCCCACATCAGGCTTCCAGGGGTCCTGCTGCATCTTCTGGGCGAGCCCCTCGTACTCGCCCTTGCGGATATCAGGAAGCCGCACCCGGTGCGGCGCCGTCGCCGCATGGGCGTAATAGTAGACCGGTACTTTCAGCTCGGCCCAGATCCGCGCACCCACGCGGCGCGCCAGGGCCACGCAATCGTCCATGGTGGTCCCCGCAATGGGGACGAACGGTATGACATCGACGGCGCCCAACCGCGGGTGCTCGCCCCGATGGACGTTCATGTCAATCAGCGCCACCACCTGCCGCGCCATGGCCAGTACCGCCTGCTCGAGGGAGTCGGCGTCGCCGGCGAAGGTGAGCACACTGCGGTTGTGGCTGGGGTCCGACTGGACGTTGAGCAACGTCACGCCCGGCACGTCCCGGATCGCCGCCGCGATGGCCTCGATGATGTGGGCACGGCGGCCTTCGCTAACGTTGGGCACGCACTCGATGAGCGGAGCTGGCATGGGCATCGCGCCTCCAATCTGCCGTCGGCATCCTTCGTCGCGGTGGGAGGTTCTCCTCGATCGGACAGCCAATCACGTAGTCGGTGCTCATGGCAGGTCTGCGCGCAGGATCGCGCTCGGTCCCGTCATCTCAACTGACACGCCTCAGCCGGCTGGTGGCGCTGGTCCTCCGTCACCGCCCCGAGGACGTCGGCGTCAGCCTGGACGCCGGCGGTTACGTGGATCTGGGCGCGCTGGCCGCCGCCCTGGCCGCTCAGCCCGGGTGGGAGTCGATCACGTCCCGGGACCTGCTGTTGCTGGCTGCGGCTGATCCGCGACGCTTCGAGGTCCGCGATGGTCGGATTCGGGCCCGCTACGGCCACACCGTGAGCGTGCTCGAGCCCGGTGAGCGGGCGGTGCCACCCGAGTGGTTGTATAGCGCCCTCCCGCCGGCCGAGCTGGCCACGGTCGCCGAGGCCGGCCTGCGGCCGGCGGGCCGACAGCACGTGCACCTCTCGGCGACCCCCCGGGCCGCCCTGCAGGTGGGGCAACGTCATGCGTCGGACGCGGTGGTCGTGGTGGTTTTCGCCCGGCGCGCGGCAGCAGCGGGGGTCGAGTTCAGGCGCGCCGGCCCCGGGCTGTACCTGACAGGGAGCATCGCACCGGAATACCTGCTCCTCCCGGTCCGAGGGCACCCACGCTAGACGTCGGCCGGCAGCGGGCCGTCGCCCTCCTCGATGCGGGAGAAGTGGACCACCGTGACTTCATCATCGAGCGTCACCGGCCGGCCGTAGACCTTCGAGAGGAAGTCCATGAGGTCTTCGTGGCGCCGCGACTGGGGATTGTCCCGTTCGATCTCGCGGGGCGTGACCTCGGCCAGGCGTTTGACCTCCACCCGGTCGATGACCGCCGGGAAGATCTTCCGCCTGGTCCCGAACCGCCGCCCGACCGTGATCCAGACGATCTGTCCGTCCCGATACTTGTCCAGCTTGTTGCCCAGGCGAATCGTGGCGGTCTTCCGACCCTGCCGAAGGGCGTCCGCAAACAACGACGAGTAGAAGTTCAGCGCAAACATGCCAGCGGAATCCCCTCTTAGTCCTTCAGGCGCTCGTCAACAAACGTGATGGTCACCTTCTCCGTGCCGCGCACCGCCTGGGCAGAGGCCAGGGTCTTGCCCTGGCTCGTCAGCGTGGCCGTCACTTGGCTGTAGTCCCTCATCTGGACCAGGATAGCCTGCGTCGCCAGGGTCGCCTCAGCCTCGAGCAACTCTCGGAGTTCCTTCTTGGGCTTCCCCGGCTTGAACAACGCTGACTCGAAGGTGACCGCGACCGCCTTCCGCTCGCGGTCGACCTTGACATCTCTCACGAGGCCGGCGCCCACCACGTTCTCCACGAGGCTCCTGGCGATGGTCTCGGGCTCGGGCGGACGCCGCCGCGCCTCCTCGGCCCGGCGGTACTGCACGTCCCACGCGTACATGCCGGCGGTGATGACGACGATAGCGGCGACGTAGAGCAGGATTGGCAGAAGATTGATGCCGGTCTTCCGCGCAATCCCTTTCGGGCGCGTGCTGGACACCTGACACCTCCGCTCCAAAAACCAGAGGAGTATTCAACCCCTCCCGCGGACTCCCTGCCAGGACCGGGTCAGGACACGAAGTGGACGCCGGCGGCGGTGGTGAGGGTACCCCGGTAGAGAAACGCGATCTGACGTAGCGCGGCCTGGAGGTCGAAGGGTGTCAGGGCCGAGACGGCGTCTGTGGGGACCACGATCTTGTAGCCTCGCAACGCAGCGCTGCCCGCGGTGTGGAGCACGCAGATGTTCGCCACTGTGCCGCAGATGACCACGGTGCCGATGCCTGCCAGCCGCAGCTCGTGATCCAGCGATGTGCCAAAAAACCCATCATAGCGCAGCTTGCGGATCACCCGGTCGCCGGCCGCAGGTTGCAGCGCTTCGACGATCTCCCAGCCCCAGGTTCCTTCCAGCGCGTGCTGGCCCCAGATGGGAAACTCCATGTCACCGGGCTGGTGCGAGTCCTGCGTGTAGAAGACCCGGGCTTTCCCGGCGCGGGCACGGTCCAGGAGCTGGCGGATGGCCGGCACCGTGCCCGCGGCATCGGGAACGACCAGGGCCCCGCCGGGCACAACGAAGTCGTTTTGCATGTCCACGACGATCAGCGCGGTACTGGCCGCCGGCACCGCGACCTCGGGCTCCACGGTGTATGTCGGCACTTCAACCGTGTGGGGCATCGCGCTCACCGCCAGGAGGCCTATCCCGAGGGTGACGCCTCCGGCTTGGGCCGTAGCTGGGGCCGCGGGGCCCCGGCGCGCGGCCGGGCGTCCGGCCCCGCTGCCTCGGCCGCCGGTACGGGCGCGGCGGCGTCCTGGCGTGCCAGCGGCTCGCCCCGGAACAGCCGCTCCAGCTCTTCCGCCTCTAGGCTCTCATACTCCAGCAGGGCCCGCGCGATTCGCTCGAGCGCATCCCGATGCTCCAGAATCGCCGCACGGGCCTTCTCGTAACACTCGTCGATGATACGGCGGACCTCTTTGTCGATCTCGTAGGCGATCTCTTCGCTGTAGTTCCGGCTCTCCACCAGGTCGCGGCCGAGGAAGACCGGCCCGTGCCGCTTGCCCAGCGACAGGGGCCCCAGTTTCTCGCTCATGCCGTACTCGGTGACCATCTTGCGGGCCAATTCCGTGGTCTGCTCGAAGTCGTTCTGAGCGCCAGTGGTGACCTCGCCAAACACGATCTCCTCGGCGACGCGCCCGCCCAGATTCGCCGTGATCCGGGCCAGGATCTCCTGCCGCGTGTAGGTGTACTTGTCCTCGGGCGGCGCGCTCATGACGTACCCCAGCGCCATGCCCCGCGGCAGGATGGTCACCTTCTGCGGCGGGTCGGCTCCGACGATGGCCTTGCCCAGCAGCGCGTGGCCGGCCTCGTGGTAGGCAACGAGCTCGCGCTCCTTTGCCCCCAGAATCCGGCTCCGCCGCTGCGGCCCGGCGATGACCCGGTCGATGGCCTCGTCCATCTCGCCAGCGGTGATCTTGCGCTTGTTCCGGCGCGCGGCCAGCAGGGCCGCCTCGTTGACCATGTTGGCGAGGTCGGCGCCGGAGAAGCCGGGCGTCCGCTTGGCCAGCGCGTCGAGATCGACGTCTTCGGCCACCGGCTTGCCCCGCACGTGCACACCGAGGATGGCCCGGCGGCCCTTGGTGTCCGGGTTGTCCACCACGATCCGCCGGTCGAACCGGCCCGGCCGCAGCAGGGCCGGGTCCAGGATGTCGGGGCGGTTGGTCGCGGCGATCACGATGATCCCGCTGTTGGGATCGAAGCCATCCATCTCGACCAGGAGCTGGTTGAGGGTCTGTTCGCGTTCGTCATGCCCCCCGCCCAGCCCGGCGCCGCGCTGCCGGCCCACGGCGTCGATCTCGTCAATGAACACCAGGCAGGGCGCGCTCTTCTTGGCCTGATCGAACAGGTCCCGCACACGAGAGGCGCCCACACCCACGAACATTTCCACGAACTCTGACCCGGAGATGGAGAAGAACGGCACACCAGCTTCGCCGGCGATCGCCTTGGCCAGCAGGGTCTTGCCTGATCCGGGGGGCCCCACCAGCAGGACGCCCCGGGGGATCTTCGCGCCCAGGGCCTGGAACTTCTTGGGGTACTTGAGGAACTCGATGACCTCCTGGAGCTCCTCCTTGGCCTCTTCCACCCCGGCCACATCGTCGAAGGTGACCTTGGGCTTGTTGTCGGTGTGCAGGCGTGCGCGGCTCTTCCCAAACGACATGGCCTGGTTGCTGCCCGATTGCGCCTGGCGAAGCATCAGCATCCACAGGCCCACCAGCAACAGGATAGGCAGCAGCGTGGACAGGACGCTCGGCCACAGGGTGGACCGCGAACGGGGCTCAACCCTGATGGTCACACCCTTGGACCGCAGAGCCTCGATGTAGGTGTTGTCACCCTGGGGCACGTAGGTGGTGAACGGCTGGCCACTCTTGAACCGCCCGGTCACCGTGCCGTCGCCGATCTCGACCTGCGCCACCTGTCCGGCCTGCACTTGCTCGATGAAGACGTTATAGGGAATCTCCTCGCGAGGCGTGCGGCGCCACAGCTGCAGCGCAAACGGGAACGCGACCGCCAGGATCACGGCCCACACGATGAGATTTCGCAGATACCGGTTAGTCACAGACGCATCCTTCTCTCAGCGGGGGCCAGCGCCCTCCCGCACCTCTAGTCTACCTTACTCTATCATCCTGCGGAGCGGGCGCCTCGCTGCGCGGACCAGCAGGATCGTGGCGTCGCGTCGCCTGGCCCGCAACCCGGGCAGGTCGGCCTGCTCGCCCGGCCGGTCGCGCGCCGCCATCTCTCTCAGCCGCTCAATATGGACGAAGGCCAGCGCGCGAATGTTCCCGCCGGCCGCGGCGAGTGCCATGTGCGTGACGCGGCGCTGCAGGCTCGCCGGCAGTCCACGAAATCCCGCCACGTCGATGGTGATCCCGCCGCCACCGCGTCGGACAACGCGCGCGTATGCTTCGTGGGCCTGCCGCCCGAGCCACGTCGCGTCGTCCGCCACCTGGTCGGCCAGACGCCGCAACAGCGCCTTGATACCCGGGTTATACCCTTCCAGATGCGGCAGCAAGTCCTGACGAATGCGGTTGCGCAGCGGCCGGCGGAGCCGGTTGGTGGGATCCGTCCGGTGAGGCACGCGCTCTGAGGCGAGATACCTCAGGACTTCGGTTCGCCACACGTCGATCAACGGCCTGATGATGCGGGCCCGTCCCAGCGGGCGCACCGCCGGCATGCCGGCCAGTCCATCGGAGGCCGTACCCCGGAGCAGCCAGAGCAGCACGGTCTCGACCTGGTCGTCCGCCGTGTGCCCCACGGCGACGTGCGACGCCCTGAACCTGCGCGCCACCCGCGCCAGAGCGTCGTAGCGCACCCACCGGGCCGCCTCCTCAAGGGTTACGCGGCGGCGCCGTGCCAGGGCGCGCGCGTTCACCCTCATCACGGTCACCGGCAGGCCCCAGGCACGGGCCGTGCGGGCCACGAATGACGCATGAGCAGCCGCGGCCCGGTGCAGGCCATGGTTGACGTGGGCGACGTGCAGGCGCAGCCGCAACTCCGGCTGCAGCCGCCTCAGGATGTGCAGCAGCGCCATGGAGTCCGGCCCTCCCGAGACGGCCACGACCACCCGTTCGCCGCCCGAGAGCATGCCATACCGGCGCACGGTGGCGCGGACGCGCCGCAGCACCTCTGGCGGGCGAAGGTCGCTACGGACTCCCACGAGAGCACAGCGCGGCGGTCCCATCGCGGGTACCGCCGGCCGATCGGTGGTGGCGGCGGGGAGACTCGAACTCCCGACTCCGCGGGTATGAGCCGCGTGCTCTGACCAACTGAGCTACGCCGCCACGGTTCGGTCCGATTATAGCGCGCGCCCCCACCTGCGTCCATGACCGCCGACACAGCCGGGCGGGCCCCTAGCGCGCGATGGTCACCCCAACCGGTCCCACCTCGGCCCTGGACGGCCCGGATCGCTGGGCCGCCATAAGCACCCCGGAGATCTCGTAGGTCCCCGGCTCCACCGGCCGGCCCTGCAGGTCTCGCTGGTCCCAGGTGACGTGATAGGACCGCGTCTGGCCGGGCGCCAGCTCCAGGTTGCGCACGACCTGGGCGAACCCCTTGTCGTGTGACCACTGCCAGACTAGCGCGCCGCGTTGTTGGACGATGACATCGTACAGTTGCCCGCCAAAGGTCACGGTCACCGCGACACCAGCCGTATTGGTCACCCGCAGGATCACCGCCACCGGCTCACCAGGACGAAACGCCGGCTTCGCCACCTCCAGGTCCAGACGGAGGTCGCCGACAGTCCGAGTGGCCCGTGTCGCGGAGCCACTGACGCCGGTGACGGCGACAAGCAGGAAGATCACCAGCGACCTCATCGTCAGCCCCCAACGTAGCCCGTCCGGGTATACGCTGGCCAAGCCGATCTGGTTCCTGGCGCTACTCCTCCACGCGGATCTTGCCGGTAGCGATCTCCTCGAGCGCAATGCTCACCGGGTTCGTGGAGTCAATGTCCACGAGCGGCAACCCGCCTTCTTTGATCTGCCGGGCACGCTTGGCAGCGGCCATGACCAGGGCGTACTTGCTGTCCACCTGGTCGAGGAGTTCTTCCAGCGGAGGCTTGATCACACCCGATCACCTCATCGAAGCACCCCCGTATTGTCCGGCACGGCACCGGGGGTCGTCAACACCCCATGGCGGGGTCTGGGATCGGATCGGACCGCGCTGTGCGCGCCCCGCGTCAGGAGCGAGCCGGAAGAGGCAGGTACGCCAGGGGATCGACCGCCTCCCGGGCCGGGTCGAGCGCCCTGATGATCTCCAGGTCCGGGGCCTCGGTCAGATCTATCACCGCCGCGTCAACGACCGCCCCGCCCGGACCCCGTACGATCCGCACGGTCGGACGCGCAGGATCGCGGCGGCCGGGCCGCAAGACGACCCCCAGCGCGCCAGTGCTCAACTCGACGAGCGACCCAATGGGGTAGAGGCCCACCACGCCCACGAGCACCTGCACGGCCACCGGATCGAAGCGCCGGCCGGCTTCATCGAGGAGGAACCGGATGGCATCGCTGGGGAGCATCGGCAACCGGTGCGGCCGCCGCACGTGCGCGGCGGCGTCGTAGAACTCTAGCACCGCCACCACCCGCGACCACGGAGACGGCAGGGACTTGGCTTCGAGCGCCGGGTAGCCCGAGCGGTCGTAGCCGACATGGTGCTCGAACGCTACGACCATGGCCAGGCGTTGCTCGGCGGTCAGATGGCGCAGGATGAACGCTCCGTGCACGGGGTGGCGCTGTGCGATGGCGCGCTCGTCGTCCCCCAGCTCCCAGGGTCTGGTTAGCAGCCCGCTGGGCAGACGGGCCTTGCCGATGTCGTGCAGGAGCGCCGCCAGGCCCAGCACCATCAGGCGCGGCGGGTCCAACCTGGCCCGCACGCCCATGGCCAGCGCCAGGATGGCCATGTTGAGCGGGTGGTGAATCGACTCCTCGTCGTAGGTGCGCAGGGCGGTCAGGCTCAGGAGCGGCACCGGGTCCTCCGCCAGGCTCCTGGCGAGAAAGCCGACGACCTTGTGGGCATGTTTCAGCATCAGCGGCAGGCCGTGGGCAGCCTGGAAGTACAGTCCGGCCACGACGCGCATGCCCGCGCGATACAGATCCGTGGGGCTGGAGGTCAGGTCGGCCAGGTCGTCGGGTGTCAGACTGCGAGAAGGACGGATGCTGATGTGTCGGACCCTGTGCTGGCGTAGATAGGCTGTGGCTCCCACGCGGCGCGTCTCGGTGACCGGCAGGTTGAGCAGGTCCAGGAACCGGGAGAGCTCCCAGACCGTCAACCCCGCGGTGAAATCCACGACGCTGATGCCCCGCTCGATCAGGTCCGTGAGGAAGGCGTCGAGCCGGACACTCTCCTCCAGGAGCAGCATGCGCGCGATGTAGAAGGCCTCCTCATGGACCACGATGCGTAGCTGGGGTTGCCCCGCGAGCACCGAGCCCAGGATCCGATGTGCTTCCTCCACGGCGGCGGCCCCTGTAGGGTGGTCCGCACTGAACAGACCAACCTCGCGCTTGGCGCGGGCCAGCGTGAGCAAGATCTCCCGCGGCGCTCTCATGTGGGCGATGGGCGTGCCTGAGGAGGGAGATGGTCTTCGGACGGGCCCGCCCGGGCCGCAATCGCCTCGATGACGGTCCCGGCCAGCGCTCGCAGGTCGTCCGCCCTGGCGCCGGGAAGCGCCCAGGTCCGCGCGAGCCTCTGAATTGCCGGGAGCACGGTGCCCGAGAGCCACACGGCGTCCAAGCTCCCGGGCGGCTGGGCCTCGGCTAGATCGGCCAGCGCCTCGAGGACGGCTCGCTTGAGTTCCAGGTGGCGACCTAGGGGGTCGGGCTGCTCCAGCCACCCCATCAGCCGCGGCAGCGCCAGCATGACCTGGGTCGGATCCAGGACACTCAGTGCCCGGCTGACCAGGCGCTCGTCGGGATCGTCCAGAAACCGCACGAGGGCCTGCTGGGCCTCATCGGTCCCAATGGCCGCCAGCGCGTCGATTACCTCCCGCCGCACCCGATGGTCGGGATGCTGGATCAGGCGCGCGAGGTGCGCCACACCCTCGGGGCGGCGCAGGCCGCCGAGGATCCTGGCGACGTTCCTCACGACATACCAGCGCTGGTCATCGAGGCCCGCCCCCAGGGCGTCCAGGTGATCGGCGCCGACCGCGATCAGGACGTCGCGTAGCATGGCCCGCATGCCACCGCGCCGCTCGGCGGCCAGGGCCGCCACCAGGCGGCCGATGACCTGAGCGCCCAGCAGCCCGAGGCACGCCAGGACCTCTCCTTCCACCGGCGTTCCGCGCGCATCCCACAGCGCCGCACTCAGTGCCTCGAACTGGGGGCCAGCGGCGAAGCGCTGGAGATGCGCCGCCGCCACGCGGCCGCTTGCGCTGTCCGAGACCGCGCCGAGCGCGTTGAACCGGCCCAACACCTGAGCCAGGAGGCGGAACTCTCGTTGTTCCACCAGCCACGGGAGGTACCCTCCCAGCATCTCGACGCCGTCTGCGAGGTCGCCGTCGTCGGCGTCCTGGGCGAGCAGATCCACCAGCGTCTGAATCACCTCACGGTTGACCGCGTGCTCGTCGAGGACGAGAAGGTCTCCAAGACGGTCCTCCGCCCCACCACCCACCTGGACGGTGCCCGCGGCTTCCCGCGCTGTGAGGCGTCGGTGCGCTCGGAGCGGGCTTCCGGTCAGGCGCTCGACGAGGACTTCGTCGCGCTGCACCGCGCGGGTCAGCAGCGACCGCAGCGGCTCGCGGGCCAGCGACCAGGCCTCCGCCAGGTGGGCATACAGGCGGGGCTGGTCCTCGAAGGCCTGATCGAGCACCAGCCGGTCCAGGTTCCGCAGCATGTCCAGCACGCGGTCCACGCGGGCCTGTTCGTCGCCTTCCGGAATCTCCACCACCGCCTGCGTCGCATCCTCGAGCAGCCGGCACGTCCGCTCCGGACCTGCCCGGAGGATCTCTATCAGCCGTTCGCGATCGTTCAGAGAGGGCTCGCGGCTCCCAAGGATCTCGACCAGGGCCCCCATGTCAATCGCCTGCAACTCCTGGTCTTCCTCCAGCGCCATCTCGTCGAGCTGGATGCTCGCGGCGCCCGCCTGCTGGACGAGCGTACGGGCGCCACCCGCCGCCTCCAGCGCGCCGCGCTCCATGGCCAGGATCGGGACGACCTCTTCCAGCGCCCGCGCGTCAACCGTCGGGAAGATCCGGAAGTACACGATGCGGCGAGTGTACAGGTGCGCGGCCAGGTTGGCCATGGCGGTCCCGCGCAGCGGAAAGCCGTCGACGTAGAAGCCCGAACGGACCACCCGGGCCGACAGGGGGCCGTAGGTGTCGACGTACGACCGCAAGATGCCCAGCAACGTTTCAATGGCGCGGCGGGTCACCTGGTGTGAGGCGGTGTAGAGCACACAGGTCTTGACGGCCGTGGCCAGCATGCGCAGCGCCAGCTCGGCAGCCTTGACCTTCGCCTCGATCGACACGGACAAGCGATCCTCGAGGAACCCGCCTTCGAGTGGCGTTTCTTGCCGGTTCTGGCCGATACCTGCTGCGCCTGGCTACCGGACGGCTTCAGCGGCGCTTCGGACGCGGCGCGGCTGGCCCAGCGGCCGACCGCTGCGCGCCAGCCAGACGCCGAACAGAACGACAGCGGTGCCTGCGATCTGCGGGACGCCCATGGGCTCGCGGAGCATCACCCAGGCCGACAGGAGCGCCACGATGGGAATCAGGTTGGAGAAAGCGGCTGTGCGGGCGCTGCCGACGGCCTGCACCGAAGAGTACCAGATCACGTAGCTGACCACCACGGCGAAGAGCGACGAGAACGCCAGGGCGCCCCAGGCCTGCGGGCTCACCGCGCGCCAATCGATGCGCACCAGACCGTCTGCCGCCGAGGCCAGGATGACGGGCAGGCCGAAGCTCAACGTCACGGTGGTCAGCCGCAGGGCCGAGTAGCGCGCCAGCCAGGGCCGCGAGAGGACGGTATACGCTGCCCAGCAGAGCGCTCCGGCGAGCGTGATCAAGTCGCCGGCCAGGGTGGCGCCATCCCCGCCGAGACCGGTCCGGCTGCGCACCAGGACCACGACCCCGGCGAAAGCCAGCAGCAGCCCGGCCCACATCCTGAGGCTGGGCCGTTCGATGCCGAGCGCCACCCCCAGAACTCCCACAAACAGCGGGACCAGGGACAGGATGATGGACGAATGGCTGGCGGTTGTGCGCGCGAGCCCGGCAATGAAGAGGCTCTGGTACCCCGCGTGGCCGATCAAACCCAACAGCGCCAGACCCGGGACATCGCCCGGCTCGATCCGCCACGGCCCGTCGCGCCACCTGGAGATCCCCACCAGGCACGCAGCCGCCACGGCGAATCGCAGTCCGTTGAACACGAACGGCGGCAACTCGCCGAAGGCCACCTTGATGATGGGGAAATTTACCCCCCAGACGACCACCAGCAAGAGCATTGCGACATCCACGCGGCGACGCCCGCGCATCGCAGTCTCCCCCGGATCCTGCGCAGGCCCCAGCCGGCGCTGCGCGCGGATAGAGTGATTCGCCGCACCCGGGGCCGCTCCCGCCGGTTCGCCGTCGACGCCCACGGCGGGGTAGCGGCAGGGGCTGCGCGGCTGAATCGAGAACCTGCCAACATCCCACTGCGGAGGTTGGTCAGCGATGCAGCCGTTCCTGTCACTGTTCGACTATCTGCTCAAAGCGCGCGCACGTCTGCTGGACTGGATCAGGCCGTTGTCCGCCGAGGAGTACTTCCGCGAGTTCCCCTATGGTCTGAAGACCATCCACGCGACGCTCTTGCATGTGGCCGGGGCCGAGTGGGCCTATGGCCGCCGTCTGCAGGGCCAGCAGGTATCCTTCACCGACAACCCGTTCATCGCGGAGAAGGTGCTCACCTTCGCGCAGCTGGAGCCTGCCTGGACGGCGCTCTCGTCAGAGACCCGCCTGGCCCTGAGCCAGATCACTGACTGGAACGCTGGGGTTGAGTACCGGATGACCCCGCCCAACGCCCCGCCTGTCCGCATTCGCACCACGCGCCAGGGCGTCGCCTCCCAGCTCATCCTGCACGAGGTCCACCACCGGGCGCTGGTCATGTCCATGCTGCGGCAGCTCGGGGTCGCCGCGCAGAACCTGGACTACTCGGCGCTCATGTTCGACCGCGAGCAGGAAGTCGCCTGACGCGGCGCCGCTTGATCCCAAGGCGGCTGATAGGAGCCACAGCGCTGGTCGCGGCCAGTGCAGCCGCGACCAGCGGGTGTTTGTTTCTCGCCCCCAGGCCCGACGTCGGCCCAGGTACCTTCCGCGAGCGGACCGTCATATTGGTCATCGACGGCACCGCCGGTCTACCCTTCGAGGGGTCGTACGGGACCCCGGCGAAAACCACGGCGGTGCGCGGCGCCGTGCCCACCCAGTTCACCGTCAAGACCGCGGTGGGCGTCGTGGGGACGTTTACCAAGTCGGCCGCTGACGGCGAGCTCGTGGTACGGGTCATGGTGGACGGACAAGAGGTGCAGCGCCGGGCCACCAGCGCGCCGTTCGGCACGGTAACCGTCAGCCAGCTCTTCTCCCGCTGACGGCCCCACGGCCACCAAGACGGGGCCGGCGGGAGGCGCCGAATCCAGGAACCCACCATAGCCACGTGGGAGGCGGTCCGTGCCGGCTGGGGCCTCGGCGTCCGATGGCTCTTCCTCAGGAACTCGACACCCGCCGTCGGGTTTCCCCACCCTCGGCCCGCAGGCCCCCAGTGCAATCGCCCTCCTGATTGCCGGCATCTCGATCCTGGGCGCCATCGCCGCAGCTCGTGCGGCCTGGGCGGCCCAGGAGGCCACGCTCGTCGAACGACGGCACGTGCAGGCCCTGATGCTCAGAGAACTGCGCCTGCTCGAAATCCAGGGCCAGGTCGACCACGATTATCGCCTGGCCGGTCTCTACGCCTCGTTCGCACTCGGGGCCGACCATCTGCAGCGCGAAGCCGAGGCCTTGCGTGCCACGCAGCCGGACCGGGCAGCCTGGTTCGACCTGCGCGCGCAGGAGGAGCGCGCCCGGCGCCGGGCGATCGTCCCATTCTTCCGGGTCGCGCTCCCGTCCACCACGAACGGCATCCCGGCATACGACCGAGACGAGATCGTCAGGCGGCGCGTCGCCACCAACAGAGAGCTGCGGGAGATCTCCGCGGATATCAGGGACAGCGGTACCCAGCCTCGAGCGCGCACACGCCACGACCTGGCTCCTGGAAGCCTGTGTCGCCATCCTGGTGTTCTCGCTGCTCTTCCTCACCCTGGCGATGGCCGAAGTCGGTGGGCAGCAGTGGCGAGGTGTGCTGGTCGGTCTTGGGGTGGGATTGGCGTTCGTCGGGCTCGGTGCCGGGCTGCTGGTGGAGGTCGGCTGGGCGGTGGATCTGTTCGTGCGGACCGCGGCGCACTGACGTGGAAGAGCCCGGCGCACCAGAGCACGACCACGGGCCGCCGGTCCCTGAGATCCCGCATCTGGCGCCCGACGCCCCGCACGCGCCCCCTGCCGTGCATGCCTCGGCCCGCGACCGGTTCGGCCGACTGCTGATTGCGCTCATCGTGACCGCCACCTTCCTGGGCGCCGTGGTGGCGGTGCTCCACAGCTACTCGCTGGCACGGGCGAACCACGCGGGGCTGGCCGCCCAGGCGCAGGGCGCCAGGATGGTGGGCGAGTTCCTGCGGCGGCAAGAGGAGGGTCACGCCAGGCTCGAGTGGGCCGCCCGGGCCGAGGATGCCCGAACACGGATTGTCAACTTGAAGCACCGCCAGATCCTGCAGCAGTTGCGCATGCTGCCGTCATCGAGCCTCCCCTCCGAAGCCGACGACCGCCAGGGCGAGATCGACCGCCTGGAGGCCCTGGCGCGCCACCTGGACCGGGTCTCGGGGCTCGCCCCGGAGAGCGCTGAGTCCCCCGGCCGCGACCCCAGCTTCCCCGAGCGGTTCATGGTGCGCAGGATGGGGACGGTCTACCAGCGCGCGTGGCACATTGCGGTGCAGGATGGGTACAACGACCTCAGCGTCGCGTGGCGGATCCGCGCGGGGTGGTACACGGCTTGCCTGACCGCTTTCGCGGTCGCCGTCTACCTCTTCAGCCTGGCTCTGGTCATGAGCGGCCGGGCCGCGCGGCACGGCGGGGGCGGCGGGAGTTCAACCTTTGCTGGCAGACCAGCCGCCGCGCTGTTGTTCGCGGCCATCGCCGCGGGGCTGGCGATCATCGCCACCGGCACCGCGCTCATCGCCGCCTTCACCTCGCCGCGCGAGGCCAGGGCGCTCGCGGCGGCGGAAATGGCGGCCAAGGAATACGCGGAAGGTGTCCAGACCATGACCCTGGCGACCACGTCGGCCGAGTTCGAGGTGGCGGCCAGGAGTTTCCGGCTTGCCCTGAGTGCGCGCCCCAGTCTGGTCTACGCCTACCATGACCTGGCCGGCGCGCTGTTTCTGCAAGGGTCCCCACAGGCCGAGGAGCGCTTCGTCAGCATGACCGCGTCGGACAGACTGCAGGAGGCCCAGGAGAGCGCTGAAGGGGCGTGGCGACGCGGCCTGAGACGCGGCGCCCTCCTGGTGGACCTGGGCTGGAATGCCTTCCTGGCCGGGCTGGAGTCTCCCGAGCCCGCCCGCCGCCGCCTGATCGAGACCAGCATCCGGTACACGGAAGAAGCCGCGCGTCGCGATCCCGACGACAGCGTGCCTTTCTCGAACCTGGGCCTCGCCGCGCTCCTGCTGGGACGTCTGGACGAGAGCGAACGATACTACGAGGCGGCCATGCACCGCTCACGCTTTGCCCGTGCAGACGGCAGCATTCTGCGCACAGACTCCGACCTGCGTGACCGGGTTGTCAGCGACCTGACCGATCTCGAACTCCTGCGTGCATTCCAGCCAGAGATGGGCGAAGCCATCGACCGCCGCAAGGCATGGATTGTCGGAAGGGCCTGGCCGGGTGGCGTCAACGCCTACGCCGCCCGCCCGATGCGGATCGCCCGGGTCTCGTTTGCGGTGTCCGCCACCGCCGCCGAGTGGGACGCGCCGACCGAGCAGCTGAACCCGCGCGAAGACTCGCTGACGGCCATCTGGTATCTCTTCCGCGAGTATCGCCCCGGCAAGTGGGTCTGGCACGCCTTGCCCGCGCTCTCTGGCCGGGTAGAGGTGGGGGCGGACGGCCGGTTCCGCCGTTCCAGGAGCTACGTCACCACGCCATATCGGTGTCTGCAGAGTGGACGGTATAGAGTCGAATTGTACGTGAACGGCCAGCTCGTCGGGGGGGCGGACCCGCGCCAGGTCGTCCTGCCCGAGCTCGACCGCCGTGAGTTTCCCGACCTGTCGCTGGGGCTGTGCTCGCCCAGGGACTGGCTGCCGGCCGAGGGAGCCGTCCCGGGAATTGTCCAGGGCTTCCGCTCCGCCGACGGTACGCGGTCGGTTCACATCTTTCGGCTCCGGCACCCACGGGGCAGCGCCCGAGCCCGCTCGGACGTCGAGTCCTACGTCGCGTGGAGCTTCACCCACCTGGGCCTGCGGGACGCGTCACGACGAGAACTCGCGGAGGGCAGACGCTTCCTGGGCCCGGGTTTTGCGGTGATCTACACCCGCGACGCGTCGTACGATTTCGCCGGCGGGCGGGCCCGCGTCCGAGTGGGCGTATCCAACCTCGGCTCGATCGTGATCGGCATTGTCCACGGCCCGGGCACTTTCGCCGACGGGGAGCTGGCCCAGAGCGTGCTCGCGTCCATCCGGTGATGGCCCTCAGATACCGCGACAAGACCGGAGCTGCGTGTGGACACAGGTGGGACCAGAAACGGATCGAGGGGAGGCCCGCAGCCTCCCCTCGACGTTACTCCCGGCAGCGACCTACTCTCCCGCGCCGTCTCCAGCGCAGTACCATCGGCCCTGGAGGGCTTAACTTCCGTGTT